>JALOKP010000022.1 GCA_025456425.1 Acidobacteriota bacterium
CACGTCGGTCCAGGCCGCGGCGTTGCTCGAGAGGTCCTCGATCGTGGTGTAGGTCGTGCCGCCGTCGGTGCTGACCTTGGCCCGCGCGTTGGAGGCCTGCAGGAAGCCGACGCCGCTGCGGTGGTAGAAGCGCGAGAAGCTCAGGATCAGCCGGCCCTCGCCGAGCCCGTTGAAGACCGGCGAGGTGATGTGGACCCGGCCGCGGTCGACGTCGCCGGTGCGGGGATCGAAGCCCGGGCCGACGAAGGCGTTGCTGGTGATCCAGCAGAGCGTGCCGGGCGCGGGGGTGCGATCGTCCTCCGGCTGGACCGGCCCGGCCGTCGGATCGGTGTAGCCGTTCGGGTCGAGCCGCTCGAAGCGGCCGGTGGTGGTCGTCCCGCCGACCGACCACCCCTTGTCGGTCTGGAAGTCGTCATTGATCAGCGTGGCCTCGACCGGGTCGCCGATCACGACCGTGAAGTTGGTGCTGGTCGTCCCGCCGCCGGCCCAGCGCGTGGTCAGCTTGAACACCACGTCCGGCCCACAGGGGCCGGTCAGCCGGACCGAGAAGTGCGGCGAGAGCGAGAAGGCCGTCGTCCCGGCCGGCATGTCGGGGTAGTCCGCCACCGCGTCGTGGACGACCACCCCGGGGCTGACCGGTGTGAGCACGGCGCTGACCAGCGTGGCCGGGGCGCCGCCGCTGTTGACGGTCTCGATCCGCAGGACCGCGGTCTCGCCCGGATCGAGCAGGCCGTTGCCGTTGCCGTAGGCCGGGTTCGAGTCGTCGAGGACGTGGCTCCGGTACTTGACCCGCGGGGTCGAGTTGGGGAGCTGCTCGCCGCAGATCGTCAGGTCGTCGAGATAGAAGCCGGGGCCGGTCGAGCCGCTGTCGGAAGAGAGCGAGAACCGCACGTAGACCTCGGCCTCGCCGTCGGCCAGCGCCGAGATGTCGTAGCGCACCGGGACCCAGGCCGTGTCGCGTCCGAACCCCTCCCAGACCGGCTGCCAGGCACCCGACCCGCCGGTCTGGATCTCGACCCGCGCGATGTCGAAGCCGGTCTCGCTCTGCAGCCAGCGCGCGAAGCGCAGCTCGGCGTGGCGCAGCGTCGACAGGTCGTACGGCCCGGCGGTCAGGTAGTAGGCCGCGCCGTCGGAGTAGTTGCCGTCGAGGTTCGTGCCGTAGACGTTGCTGCCGGTGAAGGCCGCGGTCGGCCCCGGCCCGGCGGGGCTGGGCAGCCCGAACTCCCAGCCGTTGCTGAAGGCGCCGTTGTCGATCTGCCAGCCCGGATCGCCGTCGAGGTTCTCCTCGATCGAGGGACAGGCCGGGCTGCCTGTCGTGACGCGCAGCGTCACGCGCCGCGCCGACCCGCACGGCTCCGGGCTGCCGCCGAAGTCGGCCAGGATCTCCGCCTCGTAGCCGTCCGGGGTGTCGGCCGCAAACGCGATCCGCAGCGGGTCGCCGGCCAGCGCCTCGCGGGTCTCGCCCGCGGCCAGCGCACCGAAGGCGGTCGCGCCGTCGAGTACCGTCAGGTAGGGGTCCGAAGTGGTGACGATCGCGGTCAGGTCGGTCAGCGCGCCGCCGGTGGCGTAGGCCGACAGGAACAGGTCGACCGTCTCGCCCGGGTCGATCCGGCCGTCGCCGTCGCCGCCGCTCTCGACGACCCGCACGCTCCGCACCGCCGCGTCGGCCGCGCCCGTGGGAACCAGGAAGATCTCGCGCGCGAGCGGCGCGAAGGCGACCTCGCTCGGCCACGCCTGCGCGGTGTAACCGCTCTTCGAAGCCTGGAGCGTGTAGGTCCCGGGGAGCACCGGCCAGTCGTAGCGCGCGAAGTCGGGCGTCGTCGTGCGCGGCAGCTCGCCGTTGGTGAAGACCTGCTCGGCCAGCGCGATCGTCGTCCCGGGCAGGGCCGCCCCGGTGCAGGCGTCCTGCACGTGCCCGGTCAGCCGCGGCGCGTCGAGCAGCTCGAGCGTGTAGCGCCACCCGGCGCGCGCCCGCAGCACCGTCGTCTCGCGCCAGGTCGCGTAGTCGGGCTGGAACCCCTGGGTGTCGGCGTTCAACTCGTAGGTCACGCCGACCGCGCCCAGCTCGCCGTACATCCAGCCGTCGGTATCGCCGTCGACCGAGTAGAGCAGCTCCCACGGCGTGCCGAACTGGAACCAGGTCCCGGCGACGTCCCCCTGCATCCGTGAGGCCGCGACATTGGCCAGCTCGCGGAACAGCCGGAAGTCGGGCTGGCTGACCGAGCTGCTCTGACAGCCGTAGGGGTGCAGCGTGTACTGGCCGTAGGTGTGGTAGGAGATGTAGTAGACCGGCCGCTGCGCGCGGGCCAGCGCGATCAGGCCGGCCGTCGTCGGCTCCGAGCCGGGCGACGGCCCGCGGTAGGTGTCGGAGCTGGGGCTCCCCGACGAGCCGCCGCAGGCGTTCCAGGTCAGCGGGTAGTTGCGGTTCAGATCGACGCCGAAGCTGCCGTCGCCGTTGTCGCGCCGGTTCTTGCGCCAGTTCGAGTTCCCCGTGAACACGTAGTCCGTGCCATCGGGGTTGTGTGACGGGATGACCCAGATCTCGGCCTCGTTTACCCAGCGCGTGATCGTCGGGTCGGTACCGTAGCCGGTCAGCAGCTGGTCGATCGTGTCGATCGCGACCTCGGGCGTCATGACCTCGCGCGCGTGGTGCTGCGCGACGTAGAGCACGACCGGCTCGCCGGCCCTGATGGTCCGTGGCGTAGCCGATCCGCCTGGCCAGCGAGGGGTAGGCGGACTCGAACTGGGCCAGCCGGTTCTCGATCTCCGCCGGCGACAGGTAGTCCGACAGCGCCTCGGGGGCGAGCGGCGCGTCGACCGGCTCCGGGTCGAAGCCCAGCGTCCGCAGCAGTGCGACCTCGGCTTCGCCCCCGATCACGTCGAGCGTGCCGCGCTTGGCGTTGACGTAGGTGACGTCGAGGCCGCGCAGCTTCAGCTCGTCGAGCAGCTGGCGCGGCTCCTGCTCGAAGCGGATCCGCAGCCGGACCGGCGGGCTGGCGGGCGTCACGGGCGCCCCGGCCGACGCCTCGTGCGCCTGCACCGGTGGGGCGGCCAGGTCGGGGGCCGCGAGGAGGACGAGGAGGAGCGGGCAGACGGCGGACAGGAAGGACACGACAAGCCGGCAACGGGCGCGCATGGGGGACTCCGCAGGGGAAACCGCGCCCTATTTACCGCGATTTAGCCCCCGGGGGAACCGGTTTCCGTCAGGCCGTCCGGACCTCGATCTGCGGCGGCCGTTCGAGGTGCTTCTTGACCGCGCAGAGCTGGGCCGAGCGGACGGCCGCCTCGCGGTACTGCTCCGGCACGCCGGCCGGCAGCTCGATCGTCAGCTCGATCTTCCCGATCAGCTTGGAGGCCGGGTCTGGGACCATCCGCTGCCGGATCACCAGCCCCTCGGTCGGGAGCCCGCGCTGGCGCAGGAAGCTCGAGACGTAGATCCCGGCGCAGGTGCCGATCGACGCCAGGAAGAGCTGGAAGGGGGAGGGGGCGGTGCCGTCCTGGTCGGTCGCCAGGCGCAGCCCGTTCATCACCGCGTCGACGCGGTCGCCGCCGGGGAACTCGATCGTGATCTCCATGCCCCGGAGATGCGGGCGCGCGCGCCCCGGTTACGCGGCTGCCGGGGTCCGCCCCGGGCCCCTGCCCACCGCGCGAGGCCTCACAGCTCCGCGCCCAGCCGCTGGGTGCAGTCGGGGTACTCGCAGCAGGTGTGGCAGACCCGCTTGTAGGCCGTGAAAGAAAGCAGCTCGACTCCCGGCGTCAGGTGGTCCGGCCGCTCCGGCTCTTCCCGCAGCAGGTCGGTCGAGAGGTACTTCTTGTTGTCGTCGGGGAAGACCGTGACGACGACCGCGTCGGGGCCCAGCTCTTCCTGCACCTCGAGCGCCGCGACGAAATTGGCGCCCGACGAGATCCCGACCGCCAGCCCCAGCTCGCGCGCCAGCTTCTGCGCCATCAGGATCGCGTCGCCGTCGCAGACGTCGACCACCGGGTCGAGCGCGTCGAGCTTGACGATCGCCGGGATGAACTCGTCCGAGATCCCCTGGATCCGGTGGTGGCCGACCTTGTGGCCGGTGCGCAGCGTCGGCGAACTGGCCGGCTCCATCGGGTGGACCTTGACCGCGGGCCGCTGCTGCTTCAGGAAGGCGCCGACCCCCATGATCGTGCCGCCGGTGCCGACGCCGGCGACGAAGGCGTCGGGGGTCACGCCGTTGGCCCGCAGCTGCCACCAGATTTCGGGGGCGGTCGCGCCGGCGTGGGCCTCGCAGTTGTGCTCGTTGGCGAACTGGCGTGGCAGGAAGCAGCCCCCCTCCGCGGCCAGCTCCTCGGCCATCCGGATGCTGCCGAGAAAGCCCCCCTCCTCGCGCGTCACCGGCCGGATCGAGGCGCCCAGGCTGCGGATCAGCTCGACCCGCTCGCGGCTCATCCAGTCGGGCATGAAGATCGTGACCGGGTGGCCGAGCGCGCGGCCGATCGCGGCGAAGGAGATGCCGGTGTTGCCGGAGGTGGCCTCGACGATCCGCTCGCCCGCCGCGAGGCAACCGTCGGTGTAGGCCCGGCGCAGGATGTGCAGCGCCATCCGGTCCTTGATGCTGCCGGTCATGTTGAGGTGCTCGGCCTTGGCGAAGATCCGCCGGGTCCGGCCGCGGAAGCGGAAGGCGATCTCGAGCAGCGGGGTGTTCCCGACCAGGTGGCCGATCGCCTGCAGGCGGCGGGCGACGGGGGCGGGGGCCCGGTCGCCGGCCGGTGGAGCGGCCTGGAGGCCGTCCGGAGGCTGCGGCGAGAGCGGGGCGAGCGTGCTGCGGGATGGCTGCGGCTGGTCCACGATCCGGGGAGGATAGCGCACGGGTAGGGGAAGGGTGCTCGGGAGGATCGCCGGAACCGGCTTCCGACCCGGGTCAAACGCGGGCGAACGCGCGTCGGAAGCCCTTCCGGCGGGACAGCAGGAGGCCGGGTCCCCCGCGTCGATTTTCCGTGAAACCCCCTTGCACGGCAGGCCTTTCGAGGTAAACTCCCATTCGGAAACAAGGGAGATGACCTCAATGAAGATGTACACCGACCCGCGCGTAGAGACCTTGGACGCCCGCCAGCTTCTCGAAGCCCTCGGCCCGGCCCATTGCGGCTACGGCCCGACCGGTGGACCGGACCTGATGCCGCTTCCGGGTGGCAGTGGAAAGCCCAACGGCAATATCGTGATCCGCGGCCGCGGTTAGGCTTCACGCCCCTGCGTTTCCGGATCCTCGACACCAACGTCGAATTGGACGGGCCCGACGACCTCGTCGGGCCCGTTTCATTTGCCTACCGGCGGTTTCTTGCCGATCCTCATTCCCCGTTCCCCGAGCGAGATTCGGGCTCCATCCCGACGATCAACGGCCGCGCGGTCCCGCTTGTTCCGAGTGCCGACCGCCTCACGCAGGTCTACCAGGAGTTCCTGGCGACGATCCAGCGGGAGATCCGCGGCTACGCGCTGCTGCACGGCGCCAGCCTGGTCGGACCGGACGGCCGCGTGACGCTGATCTCCGCCCCCGGCGGCCACGGCAAGACGACCCTGACGCTCGAGCTGGCCGGCCGCGGATGGGGCGTGCTGTCGGACGACTACTCGCCGCTGGAGCTGCGTACGGGGCTGATCCACCCCTACGCCCGCACGGCCGCCGTGGCCTCCCAGGGGAGCGCAGGGATGCCCGAGGCCTTCCGACGGCTGGCCGATGAGCCGGGGCGGCCGCGGCTCTTCGGGAAGACGTTGATCGACTTCGGCGAGGCGCTGGGGGAGCAGGCGGTCGTGAAGGAGCCGCGACCCCTCGGGCGCGTCGTGCTGATCGCGGCCGACCTCGACCGGGCCGACCCGCCGGGCGCCCCTCCCCCCGAGCGGATGACCATCGGCGCCCCGCTGGAGGAGGCCGGCCGGCTCGAGGGGAGGTTGGTCCAGGTGCCCGGCGTCCGGGTGATCGGCCGGGTCGAGGGGTCCGACCTCGCCAGCTGGGCGCTGGACGTCGACTACGGGCTGGGAACCGCGGCCGCGCTGTCCGAGGTCCTCGACGACCCGGCCATCCGCTTCATTGAGCGGGACCGGGGCCAGCGGCCGGATTACACCCGCCCGCCCGAAGCGCGCTCGATCCGGCGCCACGAAGCCGCCCTCCTGCTGGGCCGGGAGCTGCTCAACCGGCGCGGCGGGGACCGGGCGCTGGCCGGACGTCCCGGCGGCCTGGTGAGCCTGATCTTCGATCTTGCCGGAGGGCTGGCGAGCGCCTCATGTTGGCTCCTGAGGCCGGGTCCGCTCGCTCAGACGGTGGAGCTGATCGCCGGGCTCGATTCCGAGGGTGCCCGATGACCACGATCCACTCCGACGACTACCGGCCGAAGCCCAACCCGCAGGTGACCGGCCGCGACCTCCGGGACGAGTACGTCCTGCTCGGCAGCGCGGGCGACCGGATCCACGTGCTCAACGACACCGCGCGGGAGATCTACCTGCTCTGCGACGGCACCCGGACCCTGGCCCAGATCGCCGCCGCGCTGCGCGCGACCTACGACGTGCCGGTGGAGAAGGCGCGGGCGGACGTCCTGCGGGTGATCGAGGAGCTGGACGCAGCGGGGGTGTTCAGCGCGTCCTGAGGGGCTGCGGCACCCGCCCCGCCAGCACCGTGACGAGTCCGGTCCCGGCGAACACCGACGCGATCTTGAGCCGCAGGAGCGGGTCACCCTTGGGCTCGTGTGCCGACGCCACATTGAGCGTGATGCGACGCACGGCGTAGCCCAGCCTCGCATCGCGCGCGTCGAGCAGTGCGAAGTGGCCCCAGCCCGCAACCGGCCACCAGAGTTGCTCGCCGCGCTCGACGACGAGCGCGGGGGCGAGCACGGCGCGGCGAAGTCGCCGCGATACGAAGCCCGGATTCCCCAGCACCGGAGGCGCTTCTGGATCGCCCCACAACTGCGACCCCAATCCCAGCGCAGCCGCGAGGAAGCTGCCGGCACCGCACGCGCGGGCGGCGTCGATCGCCTCCGACATCGGCCCACCCTGCGCGACCCGCGCCCAGGCTCGGGCGACGTCACCCAGATCCCGCAGGCAACCGCATCCGCCTTGCAGCGCGTGCCACGCGAGGTGGACCAACGCATCGACAGGATGCGGGACGAGAACGCGCCCGCCGCGCAGTTCCTGCAGTGTCGCGCGCTCCCACCAGCTCGACGTGTTCATCTGCACCGGGTAGCTCGCGGGCGTCACCTCCCAGTGCAGTTCTGCCGTCGCTGCCACCGACCGCGTGGCATGGCGCCAGCCCTCCTGGGCGCGCTCGCTCTCGGGGATGCGCTGCGGTGGGCGCGAGAAGCCGCAGGCTGCCAGCGCCTCGCGCGCCGCCGGGAGCTCGTCGCGCCGGACGAGCAGATCCATGTCGCGGCTCGCCCGCTGCCAGGGTGCATCGTAGTAGCGCTCGGCCAGGCCCAGCCCCTTGAGCAGGAGGGCCTCCACGCCGCGCCCCCGCAGCGCATCCAGCACCTGGCCGGTGACGAGCAACTGCGCCATGTCGTTGTTGCGGGCGTCGCAGACGATTGCGGCCAGCGACCGGCTGGTTTCTTCGGGGAGGGGGAGGGCCAGTCCCGTGACCCGCGCAGCGAGCAGCGGCGCTATGCGGTGCCGTCGGGCGCCGTCCAGCGCGAGCGGCCAGTCCCGCACCTCCCCGGCGGCCTCGCTCAGCCTCGAGGCATCGAGCCGCGGGGCGGCGGCGAGGACGATGACACGCTGTTCCGGCGGCAGGTTGGCCACCGAGAAGGCCCGGTCGCGGTCGCGACGGCTCACCGCGCCCTTCAGCGGCTGTTGTCGGTGGGGGGTTCGGGGGAGGGTGTCGTGTCGTATCCCCGGTAGTAGCTCCCGTAGTACGACTCGGTATCGAGCACGCTCTTCGTCGCCGCGTTCAGCACGGTCCCCAGGACACGCGTGGAGTGGATGTGCTCCAGCGCGGCACGGTACATCGCCTTCGGTGTCGCGTGGGCGCGGACGACCATCAGGATCCCATCGGACATCCCGCCCAGCACGTCGGCGTCGGTGAACGGGCCGATCGGGGAGGTGTCGATGATGATCCGGTCGTAGCGCGCCTGCAGCGCCTGAAACAGGTCCTTGCAGCCTGGTGCGGAGAGGATCCGCAGCGGGTCGTCGACGGGTGCGCCGGAGGGGAGGATGTCGAGCACGCTCCCTTCGGGCCGCACCAGCACGCTATTCACGGGTTCTCTGCCCTCCACGACCTGAACCAGACCCGCCCGCGGCCGCGGCAGCAGCAGGCGATCGATCGTCGGGCGGCGCAGGTCGGCGTCGACCAGCAGCACCCGCGTGCTGGGCGTCCCGGCCAGCGACAGGGCGAGGTTCGCGGCAACGAAGGTCTTGCCGTCGCCCGGGACCGGGCTGGTCACGACGACCACCCGCGCGGCCGCGTTGTCGGCCGCGAAGAGCACGTTCTTCAACCGCCGAAACTGCTCCGCCGAGACCGAGCGCCCCCCGCCGAGCGCGACCAGCGTCTCGGTAGAGCGCCAGTGGCAGCTGCCGCTCGAGGTCTCGGGCCTGCTGAAGCCCAACTCGGTCTCGGACACGGCTAGCCTCCCGGCCGGAGCGTGAACAGGGCGACCGCAACGAGGACCACGACACCGCTGACCGCGGCCGCCGCATTGATCGCCAGGAATCGCTGCCGCGCATGCTCGGTCTCGCGGGTCGGCGTGACGCTGATCGAGGCCAGCACCGGCGTCTCGTCGAGCAGTTCGAGGCCCGCGGAGGAGGCGACGCGTGGAGCCAGCAGGCCGGTGACGAGCAGCGGACTGACGAGGGCCAGGAGCCCGATCACGAGGCCCGTGACCAGGATGCGCCAGCGCACCGGGCTGACCGGGGCCGCGGGCGCGGCGGCGCGCTCGATGACCTCGAACTGAGAGCCCTGCCGCGCCTCTTCCACCTCGACCGACCCCTTGGCCTCTTCGGCTTTCGACTGCAGGTCGCGGTAGCGGGCGGCGAGGACGTCGTACCCGCGAGTCAGCTCGGCCAGCTCCTGCTCGACGCGCGGCGCGGACTCGATCCTGACACGGTAGGTGTTCACCTCGCCGGCGATCCGTTCGCGTTCGGTGCGCAGCCGGGCAATCTCCCGCTCGGTGGCGTCGATGTCCATCCGCACCTGTTCGGCTGTCGCACCGGGCGCAAGGATCGGCGCGGGAGCGGGGGAGGGGGGCGGCAGGGCCGACGCTTCGGCCTCGAGGCGCGCAATGTCGCGCTCCTTGGCGCGCACGGCGGGATGCTCCTCGGTGTAGCGATCCTTCAAGGCGGCCAACTCGCGTCGCGCTTCCGCAAGGCGCCGGGCCGGCGAGTCGGCCGGCTCGGGAGGGACGACGACGGTCCCGGCGGGAGCACTGGAAACGGCGAAGAGCTGGTTGTTCAGCGCCTGCAGCCGGTCCTCGGCCTTGCCCAGGTCGCGTTCCGCGGTGTCCAGCGCGGCCTGCCGGGTCGCCAGCAGCGAGAGGTTGGCATTGAGGTGGTCCGAGATCTCATAGACGTGGCGCGCCCGGAAGGCGGCGATCCTCTTCTCCTGGGCTTCGAGTTCGGCCTTCGCGCCGTTTGCGAGCTTCTGGAGCGTGCCCGCCGTGGTCTCGGCCTGGTCGGTCCGGGAGCGGGCGTTCTCGTCGATGTAGAGATCGGCAAGGAAGTTCGCGACCCGGGCCGCGCGGTCCGGGTCCGTGTCGGTGTAGGTGAGCGCGAAGAGCGCCGTCCCCTGGCGCTCGTTGTATTGCAGGAGCGGGGACCGGAAGCCGGCCCGGATCCGGCCGAACAGCGCCTTCTGGCCCTCCGTGTCCCCGGGCAGGCCGTAGATCTCCTCAGCGACCTTCTGGACCAGCGGCTCGCCCAAGACCGGCTCGCTCATGGCGATGACGGAGAAGCCGGCTCCGTCCGGGACGGCCGAGCGAACGTAGTTCTGGGGGATCTGGGACGGCGTGATCAGGACCTTGGCGGAGGCCTCGAAGATCTTGGGGAGCCTCTGGTAGGTCAGCAGCCCCCCTCCCAGTCCCAGACAGACGCCGAGGAGGGGGAGCCCCCACCAGCGGGCCAGCCGCTCGAGGAGCTCGAACAGGGCGACGGACCCGGGGCTGCGGTTCAAAAGGGCTCCTCGGCCCGGTCGACACCGGGCCCACGTCGAAGATTGTCTCCGAAGGCGTTGATGTGCAAAGGGTCAGGGGGGCGGGGGCGGGCCGAGGTCGGGCCGGGGAGAGGCCTCTCCGGGCCAGGGAAGCAGGACCGGCTCGCGGCAGCCCGCCACGGCCTCGGCGACCCTCAGATCGTCCAGGTAGAGACGAACGGGCGAGCCGGGACGATCGACCAGGAAGACCAGCGCCTGGACGCTCGAGAGATCGAGGCGGCGCGTGCCGGGCCCCTCGGCGACCGCCTGCAGCGGAACACAAAGCCTCGAACTGCCGGGCGGCACCTCCAGGTCGACTTCGAATCGATCGCTCGGATCGCGCCAGCGGACCCAGTCCGCGACGCGCAGGCGGACCACCACCGTCCGCTCGCCCGGGTTGAAAAGCCCGGCGACGAGTTCCCGGTACCGGCTCCAGTCCCCCGGCGGCGAGTTGAGCACGAGGGCCGAGCGGCCGTCCGCAGGGAAGGTGATGCTCAGCGCTCGGCCGCCATGCGTCGCGTGGTCCCGGCACGGCGCGATCGAGGTCCCGCCGCGCGAGCGCCAGGCGCGCAATTCCCCGTCGTCCTCGAAGTCTCCCAGCAGGGGGAACCGGGCGCTGCGGCGCGATTCCGAGAGGACGGCGGACGCGACCTCGAAGGCGGCGGGGAGGGCGAGCGCGAGGCCCAAGGCGAGCAACCCCCCGCGCACGCCGCGCCACGGCCAATCCCGCGGGAGCAGCCACGCGCACCCGAGGAGCGCCCCTGCCGCGTCGCCGAGGAGGTCGAGCAGAGACGGATCGCCCCAGGGGGCGATTCGCTGCACGGCCTCGACACCGGCCATCAGACAGAACGAGGCGAGAGGAGCGGCCCACGCGTGCGCGGGGGCCCAACGAGCCGGCAGCAGGCGCCCGATGGCTACGGCGAGCGCCAGGGCCAGGACGGGGTGCATCAGGTTCACCGTGGCGACGGCGACCGGGAAGGCGTCGATCCAGGGGTACGGAAGGAGCGGAAGCACGACGCTCGCGACCGCGAGCAGCAGGAACGGCACCAGCGCGAGCGGACGGCGTCCGCTCTCCCGCGGTGCGGTGATTCCCGCCTCCCGGCGATCGCGCGGAGTCGCCAATCCAGCCCTCGTGCACATGTTATAAGAACCGCGTGGAGATCGACATGCGAACCGAGGAGCCGGCGGTCATAGAGGCCGGACGTTCCTCCCGGGAAGTGCTTTGCGTCGTCCGCTGGCCCGTGGGCGGAATCCGCACGTATCTCCTCTATTACTATCCCCACCTGCAGGAACGGGGCTACCGGTTCACGTTCCTCGGGCCGGCGGGCGGCGAACTGGAGAGCTTCCGGAACGAGTGCGCGGGCGTTCTCGACGCGCGGGTCATCTCGGCGCCGGTCGAGAAGGGTCGCTGGCGGATCGCACGGCCGGTGCGGAGGCTCCTCGCCTCGCGCCGCTACTCTCTGGTCCACTCCCAGGGGATCAGCGCCGGGGGGATGGTCGGTTTCGCGGGGCTCGGTCTGGGTGTACCGCACGTCGTGACCTCCCACGACGTGTTCCCGCCCGGGAAGTTCGACGGCCTCCTCGCGGGCCTGCGCGTTCGCGTTCTGGAGCAGATGCTGCTCCGGAGCTCTGCGGTGGTTTCCGTCAGCGAGGGCGCGGCGCGAAACCTCGAGGAACGAATGCCCCGCCTGGGCCGGGGCCGCTCACGGCACGTGACGATCCTGAACGGGATCGACGTCGCCCGCTTCGGGACCCGGGAGCCGGGCGACGGCCGCCTCCTGCACAGGCAGCTCGACCTGCCCGAGGACACGGTCGTGCTCGGCTTCCTGGGACGGTTCATGGAGCAGAAGGGGTTCCTGCCGCTGCTCGACGCGCTCGACCTCCTGCACGCCGCGCCGCCGCGCCGCCCATATCACCTGGTAGCGGTTGGCTCGGGCGACTACCAGCGGGAGTACCGCGCGGAAGTCCTGCGGCGGGGCCTCGGGGAGCGCGTCACCTTCCTCCCCTTCCAGCCCGATCCGGGCCCGATCCTCGCCGGGCTGGACCTGCTGGTGATGCCCTCCCTCTGGGAGGCCGCCCCGCTCCTGCCGATGGAGGCGATGGTGCTCGGGGTACCGGTCGTGGGGTCGTCGTGCGTCGGCCTCAGCGACGTCCTCGCGGGGAGCCCCTCGCGCACCGTGCCCCCGGGGGACGTCGGCGCCTGGTGCCGCGCCCTGAAGGAGTCCATCGACGCCTTGTGGGAGTCGGAAGCACGGGCGTACATCCCGGTCGCCCGGGCGCGGTTCGATCGCGCCACCGGGGCGGCGCGACTCTGTCAGCTGTTCGACGAAGTGCTTCGGGAACGGGCCTGACCGGGACTGGATCAGCGTCCGGATCCACGGGGCCGCGATGCCTTGCTGACCACCCAGTGCGGCACTCCTCGCAGCGCTGCGAGCAGCAGGCGTGCGGCCTGTCCGCCCCGTCGCCGCGGATGCCGGCGCCAGGCCGAGACGTAGCGCGACGCGTCGTCGAACTGGCCAGCCTCGAAGGCCTCGGCGGCACGGCGTGAGAGGCCGAGAGCGATGCGCTGTTCCACCGGCATCGGAAGCGGCCTTCCCGCGCGCCCTGCAGCCTCGCCGCAGAGCTCGAACACCCGGCGGTCGTAGTTCATGACCGCCTCGGGAGCAGCGACCGCGCTGATCGAGGCCGGGTGCCGCCGCCGCAGGACGAGCGGATCGGGAACGCACGAGACCGTGTGCTTCAATGCAATCCGCAACCAGCACTCGATGTCCTGGGCCTTGCGCATCGACTCGTCGAAGAGCCCGGCGTCGACGATCGCCTCGCGCCGCAGCAGGACCGTCGAGGGAGGCATCGGGAAAGCGTCGAGATAGAGCTCGTCGAAGATGTCTTCGTCCGAGCGGGCTCTCGGCGTCCTGGTTTCGAGCGGGGCGAGATTGACGTCGCAGTCGACGGAGCCGGTGAAGCACAGGCCGAGACGCGGGATCCTCTCGAATTCGCGGACCTGCCGCTCGAGCTTGTCCCCGAGCCAAACATCGTCCGAGTCGAGCAGGGCGACCAGCGGGCTGCTCGACGCGGCGATCCCCGCGTTGCGGGCCGCGGGAAGGCCCCGGTTCTCCGGCAGCGCGAGCAACCGGAGCTGGCCGGAGAACTGCGCCAGCACCTCGAGCGACCCGTCCGAGGACCCGTCGTCCACGACGATGACGGAGATCCCCCGGTGTGTCTGCGCAAGCGCGGAGCGCACCGCCCCGGCAACATACGGCGCACCGTTGTAGTTCGTGATGACGACGTCCACCCGCACGGCTCGCCCTCGGGGGCGGATGGTATCCCACGCGAGTCCCCCGGTCGGTGACGCGGCGCGCGATGCTGGCCGGGCGGGACTGCCTCCGCCGGCCCCCCGGGCGTCGTCGGGGCGCGCGGGACTGAGTAGGCTGTGGCACGGAAGTTGCGAGGAGTTATCTTCTCCTTCTACCCTGACGCCCAACCGGAGCGACCCAGAGAACCCATGATCAACTTCCGGCCCGCCGCTGTGTTGGCAACGATGACCCTCGGGGCTGTCCTCTCGGTCCAGGCCACGACCCCGATCACCACCTGTGACAATGCGATCCTGTCGAAGGACCGGGAGACCTACGTCCTCCAGAACGACTGTGCCGCGCCGGGAACGGCCTTCATCGTCGCCGCCGACGACGTCACGCTCGACCTTGGCGGACACATCGTGACCTACGGGAACGCGAATTTCGTCGAGGTCCCGAACCACGGGTTCGAGGACTGCAGTTCCGGCGTTCCGGCGGGCTGGGACCTCAGCCTGGCCCCGGGCGCAACCTGCAGACCGCGCGAGAAGTACGTCGGCAATTACGAACTCGTCATCCCGATGTCCGGCGCGGCCAAGACCCTTCGATCCCAGCCGGTCACCCTCCCGCCCGGAAAGACCTTCTTCGCCTTCGGTTGGGTGCTGGGAAAGGAGTCGGATAGCGCGACGCTCCGCGTGGTCGACGTCGCGAGCGGGACGGTGCTTGCCTCGTACGCGAGCCGGGGCGGGCTGCACCGCGGCTTCGCCCTCTGCGACCCGTACGAGGGGTTGAAGATCCCGAAGACCGTCGTGTCACGCCAGGTTCGTCTCGAGGTCGAGATCGCCGCGACCACCGGCGACGTCGTTCTCGACGAGATCGATATCAAGCCGGGCATGGACTACGGCGTGGTCGCGAACAACTGGACGGACGACCGCTACGTCCCGGACGTCCCGCCGGGCTCCGTGCGACGCGGCGCCCGCTTCACGTTGAAGAACGGGACGCTGCGGCAAGGGGGTGGACTCGGGGTCTTCTCCTCGCCCGTCCGGATCAGCGGAGTACGCCCCGTCATCGAGTCGCTTCGGACCAACGTTGTCGGTCACCAAACGAAGAACCTCATCGTCACCAGCGACGACGGGGCGTCGATCCTGAAGAACAGCCTGAACAGTCAGAGCTCCATGGTGTTCAACCGGATGCACGGCGTCTCCGAAATCGCCTTGACGGCCTGCGGGAAGGTCTCCCTCCAGGGGAACACGGTCACGGGCGGGCCGCAGTTCGGGATCTCGTACTCGCGGCCGACAGCGTGCACGCCTCCAGATGAGGAGCTGATCGAGCAGAACGTCATCCGAACCACCGGCGCGGTGACCAACTGCTACGCCATCTCGGGCGGGAATTGGCGCAACATGATCATCCGCAACAATACACTGGCCCCCACTCTCGGCCGCGGGATCATCTTCGGTGCGGATACAAACCAGACCATCGAGAATGTGAGCATCTACGACAACTTCATCGAGGTCAACGAGAAGCCCAACTACGAGTACGGACCTCGCTCGCTTCAGGCGGCCGGAATCCGGATCCGAACCTATGGCACAGGCAGCGTTCAGAACATCAAGATCTTCCGGAACATCATCCGCGCGTGGACGGACGCCGAACGCGATAGCGAGGCGAACGGCATCACCATCAACTCTCAGGGTGGCCGTGATACGATCGAGATCTTCGGCAACTACATCAAGACGTGGAGCCTCCACAATCCCTACACCTCGTATGGCGTTCTGTTCCAGGACACGAACATGGTCAACGGGGGTTCGATCGTCGTTCGCGACAACACGATCATGTCCAACTCCTCGCCGGCGCGGCTGGGCAACTCGGATGGTTTCTCGACGGCGAGCGTGAGATTCGAGCGCAACCACTTCAAGAAGGGTCCCGAAGCCTGGGGCAGCGGCGGGAACGTGTTCCACACCGTGCGCTACGGCTACAACCCCGGCGTGCAGAATCAGAACCTGTTCGCCGACAATCGCTACGGGACCGGAACGGGTGTCAATGACTTCCAGCACGAGGGCGGTAGCTCCGACAACTACCTCGTCGCCTGGCGCGCCTCCGCGACTGTTACGGGCTCGAACGGTGAGCCGGTGGAGAATGCCACCGTGTGGGCGGTGGACACGACGGGAGTGGAGCGGGCCCGGGGGCTGACCAATCGGGCCGGTCGCGTGGACCTCGTCGTTCCGCAGTACTCGCGCTCCGGTGTCGGCCTGACGAGTTCTCGCACGCTTACCCCGTACACGTTCAGAGCGGCCGTCGGCAGCGACTCGGTCGCTTCGCCTCCGACCGGGGTGACGTCCAACACGAAGGTCTCTCTGCGCCTCACCGCGACGCCGGGGAGCGCGATCGCCGGGGGCTGCGGAAACGGCGTGATCGACACGGGTGAGCAGTGCGACGGACTTGACCTGGACTGGCGAAACTGCCAGGACCACGGCTGGGACTACGGCGTTCTGGGGTGCACGTCGAGCTGCCAGTACGAGTTCGGTGGATGCCGGAGGCTCGGCGACGCAGGAGGCAGCGGGCCGCCATCCGTCTCGGGGTCCCGCCGGTCGGACGTGAAGAACTGACGCTGCGGCCGGTTGCGCCCGGTGGACGGCCGTCGGGTGGGCGGTCTAGTGTTTCCAGCGTGAGCAGAACCTCGGGCTGCCGCCGATGAGCGGGAGGGCGCTGCGCCCCGGCCCCCCCCCGCGGGTCGGGTTCATCATCGACTCCCTGGCCCCGGGTGCGGGAACCGAGAACCAGCTCCTGCTCCTGCTGCGCTCATTCGACCGCGAGCGCGTCGACCCGATGCTCATCTGCCTCCACGAGCC
This sequence comes from Acidobacteriota bacterium, assembly GCA_025456425.1. Classification (GTDB taxonomy): domain Bacteria; phylum Acidobacteriota; class Polarisedimenticolia; order J045; family J045; genus JALOKP01. The sequence goes on from JALOKP010000022.1 coordinate 16,261, forward strand.
GATCACCAGACCCGACGCGAGACCCGTCCCGGACCCGATCGAGCTGGGCGTCCGGCGCCTCGCCTCACTTCGCGGCATGGCGTCCATCGCCCGCCTGGCGCGCCAGCTTCGCGCCAGGCGTCTCGACGGCCTGCTGACCTTCTTCCGGGATGCGAACGCCGTCGGAACGCTTGCCGGATGGGCCGCGCGGGTCCCCGTCGTCTCGAGCCGGCGCAACCTCGGACGCGGCTACTGGCACACGGCCTGGGAGCTTCGGAAGCTGAGCGCCCTGAATCGGCTCACGGCGCGCTTCGTGGCCAACTCGTGCGCCGTGAGGGACTACACCGTCGCGGTGGAGGGAGTGGACTCGTCGCGGATCGACGTGATCCACAACGCGATCGACACGGATCGATTCGGCCCCGCCGGGTTCGACCGCGACCGGAGTCGCCGGGCCGCGCTGGGACTCCCCTCGGAGGGACTCCTGGTCGGCTGCATCGCGAATCTCCGCCCCGTGAAGAACGTCGATGGCCTGATCCGCTCCTTCCTGCGTGCGAGGGCCCTCTTCACCTCGACCCCCGTCCATCTGGCGATTGTCGGCCGCGGAGACCTGGAACCCGAGCTGAGGGCGCTTGCCGCGTCCCTGGGACTTGGTGAGGCGGTCTTGTTCCTCGGCGCGCGCCAGGATACGGCCGAACTTGCGCGCACCTTCGATATCGCTGTTCTGCCCTCTCACGCCGAGAGCTTCTCGAACGCGCTACTCGAGTGCGCAGCCGTCGGCAGCGCGTGCGTGGCGACGGACGTCGGCGGCAACCGGGAGTTGCTGGCGGCGGAGGGCCGGGAACTCGGAGTTCTCGTCCCCCCGCGCGACGAGGAGGCCCTTGCGGTCGCGATCGCGCATCTGGCCAGTTCCGAGACGGAGCGACAGCGGCTGGGCCAGGCCGCGGCGAGTTTCGTCAAGGACCGCTTCTCCATTCCCGTGGTTCTCGAGCGGTGGTATTCGCTGTTCGAAGCGCTGAAGCCGCGTCGCGATCGAGGCCGGCCCTGACGACGCCGTGGCGACTACGTCGCGCCGCGTGCCAGTTGGCCGCCGCGGAAGACCGAGGCCCAGAAGCCGCAGCCGACTCCCGCGTGCACGAGGAAGAAGACGACCACGTAGCGCGCGAGGTGCCGCCAGCCGGTCCTTGTGGCGAGCAGGAGAGACGCTGTGGTGAGTACCGCCAGGTAGAGCAGTGCGAGGCAGGCGCCCAGCGCGAACAACGGTCGCGAAGCCAGGGCGAGTAAGGGCAACGCCGAGAGGCCGGCGACCAGGAGGGGCGGAAGGAGCTGGCCGGCGCTCCACCGCGCGGGGTGTCGTCGCAGGTAGCTGTAGCGGCCGAAGCCGTAGCGAAACATCTGCTGGAACAGGGCCCGGGGCGTTTCGCGCGCAAAATACTCCACGGTCAGGCGCGGGCTGGTGAAGCATCGCAGGCCGGCCTCGTCGATCCTCGTGTTGAAGTCGAGATCCTCGCAGGCGTCGAGGGTTTCATCGACGAAGCCGACGATCGCGAAGACATGGGGACGATAGGCCGCACCCATGCTCGCAGCCGGTGCGAAGCCTTCGTATCCGCTGTAGATGAACGATGACCCGCTGTGCCCCAGCCGGCTGGCTCGAGCGAGCGCGATCGACTCGGCCCAGCCGCCTGGTTCCGCCGCGACGAGGGGCTGAGGTCGGCCGAGGCAATCTGCGCCGGATCGCCGGAACGCGTCGACGAGGTTCGCGAAAAGCCGGCGATCCGGGATCCGGACGTGCCCGTCTACCACCACGACCAGGTCGCCGAGGGCGGCGCGGAAGCCGACATTCCGCCCCGCCGAACTGCGCTGCCCAGGATTGTCGAGCAGCCGCACCTGGGGATGCGCGGCGGAGAGGCCCTGGACGATCTCGCGGGTTGCATCGTCGCTTCCGCCATCGCAAACGAGCAGCTCGAAGCGATCGGCCGGGTACTCCTGCTCGAGCAGCTGCCGCAGCGTCTGCGCGATGAAGCGGGCTTCGTTCCGGACCGGAAGGACGACCGACACGAAGGGCACGGCCGGGAGGGAGGGGACCGGGGCGCAGTGTCCGGTCAAGGGCGTAGTCCGGGCGGGGGTACTCACGAAGGGACCTTGGCCTCCAGGCGGATCAGCGTTCATCATATGTCCTCAGGGTCTCCCACGTTGCCCGGAGTCGCCATGACGATCCCTAGCTGGCTCATTCGCCACGCCGTCGCGCCCCTGTGGGCCTGGCAGGAAGGCAGCCCTCACGTCGCCGTCGCCAGGCGGCTCGAGCGCGAGCAGGCCCTCTCGGCGGACGAGCGCCGTGCGCGGCAGTGGCAGCAGCTGCAGGACGTCGTGAAGTACGCCGCGGTCCGCGTCCCGCACTACCGCCGGAGCTTCCACACGGCGGGCTTCGAAGTCGGCGACCTCCGCGAGTGGGCGGATCTGGAACGGCTACCGCTCCTCACGAAGTCCGCGATCCTGGACGCCGGGGCGGAGCTGCTCGCCAATCCCGCTCCCCCCGGTCCCGACCACCCCAAGAAGACCTCAGGGTCGACCGGAATCTCGCTCCAGATCAGGGTCGACGACCAGGCGTGGAACTGGGCGCGCGGAGTGACCCTCTTCCGGGACCAGTGGACGGGATGGCGCGTGGGCGACTGGCGAGCGCTCGTGTGGGGCAATCCCGAGCTCCGATCGGACTGGCGGGGTCGCCTCCGCAACGGGCTGCTCGAGCGCTGCTTCTATCTCGACACGCTCCGCATGGACGAACCCATGATGCGGGCCTTCGCGGAGGAGATCCAGGCGCGCCGTCCGACCCTCCTCTTCGGTCACGCGCACTCGCTGGCGCTGTTCGCGCGGTTCTGGAAGAGCGAGAACCTGCCGCGGTACCGTTTTCGAGGCGTCCTGAGTTCCGCGATGGTGCTGCACGCTCACGAGCGGGAGGATATCTCCGCCGCGTTCGAGTGTGGAGTGTTCGACCGGTACGGCTGCGAGGAGGTCAGTCTGATCGCCAGCGAGTGCGAGGCTCACGACGGACTACACGTGAACATGGACTCGCTCGTGGTCGAGCTGGTCGGTTCGGACGGGCGTGCGGTGCCGCCGGGCGAGGAGGGTGCGATCGTCGTCACCGACCTGCGGAATCGAGCGATGCCGTTCGTTCGCTATCGCGTCGAGGATGTGGCGCTGGCGCGTGCGGGCGCCTGCGCCTGCGGGCGAAGCTATCCGCGACTCGCGCGCGTCGCAGGGCGCGTGGCGGATTACCTTCTCACGCCCGACGGGCACCTGGTCTCGGGCATCTCCCTAACGGAGAACTTCGCCACCCTCCTGCACGGCGTGCGGCAGATCCAGATCGTCCAGGACGAAAGCGATCACCTCCTGCTGCGGATCGCGCCCGGACCAGGATTCGACGACGGGAGCCGCCGGCGCGCAGCCGAACTTGTGGCGACCCGCTTCGGATCCTCGATGCGTCACACGATCGAACTCGTCGACCGGATCGAGCCGGAGTCCTCGGGCAAGTACCGCTTCGCCATCCGCCGCGTTGGGGCGGAGCGCGATCCAGGACCTCCCCCATGACCTCGCCCCCTTCGGGGCAGGCCGACGGAAGCCTCGACGCACCGCTCGAGCGGACGCCGCCGGGGGACCGTGTCGCCCGCCGGCGGCCCGCGAGTCGTCCCGAGGCACCGGGCCCGCTTCGCCGGCTCTTCCGCGTCGGGGACGAGTACCCGAATCGCGCGGTGCCGTGGCTGCTCGCCTACATGGCGGTGTTCCTGATCCGCCCGGCCGAGACGCTCTTCCCGTCGCTTCAGGCCGTCCCCTTCGAGCGCATCGTCGCGATCGTCCTGCTCGCGCGGGTCCTGCTCGGCAACGAGCTGCGCTGGAAGCCCCGCCTGCCCCTCGTCGCGATGATCTTGTTCGTTGCGGTGCTCGGTCTGGCGACACTCTTCGCAATGGACCCGACGCTCGCCTGGCAGCAGTACGAGAAGACGTTGAAGATCGCGGTGTTCGCGCTCTGCGCGAGCCTCGTTCTCAACTCCCGCGCCGACCTCGTGATGTTCGCTTCGGGCTGGATCGCGATCATGGCCGCGTACCAGGTCAAGGCGCTCCAGGAGTACTTCCTGCACGGTCGCGGTGTCTATCGGATGGGCTTCTGGCGCCTGATCGGGATCGAGGACACCAACGGCGATCCGAACACGTTCGCGGCGAAGAGCCTGCTGCTCCTTCCTTTCATCGTGGCGATGCTCCAGCTCACGTCCCAGCGCCGGAACCGGCTGCTCCTGCTGGCGGCGGTGGGTCTCGTCGTCACGGTCATCGTGCTCACCGGCTCCCGGTCGGCGCTCGTGGTGGGCGTCTTCTATGCGGTCGTGCTCCTCCTGACAAGTGGTCGACGCTTCGCAACGGGCCTCGTGCTCGTGGCCGTGTTCGCGGTTGGCGCTGCTCTGCTTCCGGCGGCGATCGCCCTTCGCTACCGATCCATCGTCGATCCGACCGTCAACCGCAGCGCGGAGGAGTCGGCGCAGGGACGAATCAGCGGCCTCAAGCGGGGCCTGCACCTGTTTCTCCAGCGACCCGTCCTCGGGATCGGGCCGAACTGCACCGTGATCTCTCACCGCGAATACGACAAGTACATGCCCGAGACGTTCGGCTTCCAGACGCACAGTCTCCTCGGTCAACTGGCAGGGGAGACGGGCAGCTTCGGGATCGCGGCGATGACGCTGCTCTGCGCCTCGATCGCCGCAACCTCGCGGAGGCTCAAGGCGACATTCCGGGGAGCGGACGACGGACCGGACCGGATTCCGGTCGTCCTTGCAGCAGCCTGTACGACGCAGGTCCTCCTCTGCATCGCCTCCGGGGCATTCGGCCACAACGCCTACGAGTACAACTGGCTCTGGCTTGCCGCCCTCGCGTCGGCATGCGGCGCCCTGGCCACGGCGCCGGTGTTCGCGGACGGGTGGACGAGGGGACGACGCGTCCCGGTCCAGGCCCAGCGCCCAGCGGACGGCCCAGCGGCGCGCGAGGCGGGGGTGACCCGGCCCCGGGGTCCGGCTGCGGAACCGAGTGAATGAAGCGCCGCCTCCTGCTCAATTCGCTTTCCGGCTCGGTTCTCGCCGCGGCCTATTCCGCCGTGGCCTTCATCATGGCGCCGGTCATCGTGAGGAGCCTGGGGAATCAGAACTACGGGATCTGGGACGTCCTGCAGAGCTTGGTAGGCTACCTCGGAGTCCTCGACCTGGGCATCAGCCCGGCCGTCGTCCGCTACGTGGCGCTCGCCAAAGGGCGGGGCGACACGCGCGAGGCCGACCGGGTCGTCAGCTCGGCGTTGGTCCTGCTCGGCGGGTTCGGGCTGATCGGCTTCGGGTGCATGGCGCTGCTCTCCTTGGCGCCGGAGCTCGTGCTGAACGTTCCGTCGGGCAGCGGGAGCGGGTTGCCGATCGTCTGCTTCCTGGTGGGCGCGAACATCCTCCTGGAGTTTCCCGGGGCCGCGCTCGTCGGCTATCTCTTCGGAACCCAGCAGCATTACTTCCTCAACTCCATCCGTCTCACGAACATGCTGCTCAGCGCCGCGACGATTTACACGGCACTCACCCACGCGCCGGGAAACGGACTCGTGTGGATGGCGCTGATCAACTTCGGGTTCAATCTCGTACAGTACTTCATCCTGGCGCTGCGGGTGCTGCGGGGCCGAGGCGGCGCGAGATTCTCATTCGCGCATTTCTCGTGGCCGCTGGCGCGCGAACTCTACCGCTTCGGGGCCAAGAGCGTCACCCTGCTGTTCGCCTCGCGCCTGCGACGGCAGTCGATCCCGATCGTCATCGCGCACACGGCGGGACTCGACCGGGTCGTCTACTTCGCGATTCCCAACCGCCTGATCGAGTCGGGATGGTCGCTGGGCACCGCGTTGGGGGCTCCCCTGACCCCACACCTGAGCCACCTGCACGGCGCGGGGGACCGCGACGCGACGCGTCGCGCCTGGCTCGGAGCCGCGCGGGGACTTCAGTTCTGCCTGCTCGGGCTCGCCGTCGGGATGCTCGGGCTCGGGCGCCCCTTCATGGCCCGGTGGATGGGCGAGGAGTACGCGGCCGCCGGCTCGTGGGCCCTTGGCCTGCTCGCCACCGGGGCCCTCTTCGAAGGATACGCGGCAGGGTCCGGATCGCTCCTGGTCAGCCGAGGTCGCCACGGACCCCTGGCGAAGTTCGCCCTGGTCGTCTCGTTGACGAGCATCCTGATCTCGATCCCTGCAACGCAGGCAGTGGGGGTCGCCGGGGCCGCTGGCGCGGTCACGTTCGGTGCGGCCGTGCTCGCGCTGCGGAGCGTACGGTCTGCGTGCCAGGAGATCGGCATCACGATGATGGACCACTTTCGAGCGACCACGCTGCGCCTGGTGCTGCCGCTCGTGGCCATGGCCGGAGTGCTGACCACCGCCCGGCTCGTGCTGAATCTCGACAGCTACCCGGTGATCCTCGCGAGCGCGCTGTTCGCTTCCTGCGTCTACACTGCGCTGGCCGTCGCCTGGGCGCTCGACCGGGACGAGAGGGAGGAAGTCGTGGGCCGCGTATCGCAGTTGTTTCGAAGAGCGGACCGGGCCGCCAAGTCCGGATCTCTTGTTGAGCAGCGGCCTGGGCGACCGGAGGCCACGGAGAAGGAGGGGGATTGAAGCGGGTGGCCAAGCTCGTTCTCAACGCACTGGCGGCGCTGGCGGCGTCTCCGTTCTCCGTCTACGCCCTCGTGGGGCAGAGACTCTTCGGCACGACCGGTCCATACTCTGGCGCCGCGTATGCTCTCGCGCTGGTCCCCGGCCTTCCGGGACGGCTCCTGCGCCGGGCCTTCTACTGCTGCGTGCTCCCGGAAGCACACTGGGACCTGGACATGCACTTCGGCTCGGCCGTGACGCAATCCGATGCCCGCCTCGGGCCTCGGGTGTGGATCGGAGCGTACTGCCTGATCGGCCGCGTCGTGATGGAGGGCGACGCGCTCGTCGCGTCGCGGGTGAGCATCCTCTCGGGGCGGCGCCCGCATGCGTTCCGGGACCCGTCGCGCCTCATCGCGGAACAGGGCGGGGAGAAGGCGGTCGTGCGGGTCGGGAGGGACGTGTGGATCGGCGAGGGGGCGATCGTCATGGCGGATCTCGGGAGCGGAGCGGTCGTCGGGGCCGGGTCCGTCGTCGTCAAGCCGGTCGAACCGCAGTCGGTCGTGGGCGGCAATCCGGCTCGCTGCATCGGGAGACGGGGAGAGTCGGCGACGGGCTCATGATCGAGCGCGCGAGGCTCCGGCGGGAGGTGCGCCCGACGTTCCCCGGCGGCCTTGTCACAGCCCGTCGGGCCGCGAGACAATCCCGGTTGCTCACGGACGGGCGGGCGAGGTGCTCGATCTCCGGGCACGCTCCGGTACGACCGTGCCGGGGCAGCCGGGACCTGCTGCCGGCGCGCCGGCTGTCCGGGTGAGGGGGGCAGGTGTCCGAGTCCGTTTCCGCCGTGCTTTCCTGTTTCAATCACGCGCAGTACGTGGGGGAAGCCGTCGAGAGCATGCTGCAGCAGACGCTCGCCCCGTACGAGATCATCGTCGTCGACGACGGCTCGTCCGACGGGTCGCTTCAGGTTCTTCAGGCGTTCGGGGAGCGCATCCGCCTGCTGACCCATCCGGGGCACGCCAATCGAGGGAGCGCGGACTCGATGAACCTCGGTGCCGCGGCGGCGCGCGGCGACCTGATCGCCTTCCTGGAATCCGACGACTACTGGTACCCGGACAAGCTGCGCCAGCAGGTCGAGTTCCTCCGGGCCCACCCGGAGATCGACCTGGTCTACACCAACGGGCATGCCGTCGATCAGGCCGGGACGCGGCTCTGGGACCTCTTCCCGCCGGGATTCGTCGAGCAGAATCGGCCGGAGGCGCTGCTCATGAACTGCTACATCAGTGCCGGGATGTCGACGGTCGTGCTCCGGCGACAGGTCTTCGAAGCGGCCGGCGGATTCGATACCGCGGTACGTTACGCGAAGGACCACGACCTCTGGCTCAGGCTGATCGAGCGGACGCGGTTCGCCTACATCCCCGAGCCGCTGATGGCGTACCGCCGGCACCCGGGACAACAGAGCGCGCATCGTGCCCACTGGGACGACTCGTTCACGGTGCTCGAGCGGGCGATGAAGCGCTATCCCTACCCTGCCTCGATACGTCGGCAGCGGCTGGCCGTGCTCCACTACCGGATCGCGCAGTGTCTGTGGAGGTCCGGATCCCCCGTCGGCGCCGCGGGACGGGCCGCGCGCGCCGCCTCGCTCGACCCGATCCGGTCCATCGAGGAACTGCTGGCGTCCATCCTGGGCAAGGGACGCTCCTGACGGCGACGGCCCGGGATGCGCCGCGGCCGGGACGCTCCAGGACGCGCGCGGTCAGGCCGTTTCGCCGCTGCGTCCGAGCACCTCGAGGACCTGCTCGACCTGCACGGCGAAGGTGAAGCCCGCTTCCACGGTGGCCCTCGCCTCCAGCCCGACATTCCTGGCGAGCCCGCGGTCGGCCAGTACGCCTGCGATCGCCGCGGCCAGGGCGCCGGGTTCTCCTGCCGCGACCAGCCACCCCGTACTCCCGTCGCGGATCAACTCCGGCACGCCCCCCACCGCCGTGGCGACGACCGGCGCACCGACGGACATCGCTTCGAGCACCACGTTGGGCAGTCCCTCCGTGAGCGACGGGTTCACCACCACATCGGCGGCCGCAAGGCACGACAGCACGTCCCGCCGGAACCCGGGCAGGTGGACCCGCGTCTCGACTCCCATCCGGCGCGCCAGCGCGGCCAGCGCCTCCCGATCCGGGCCATCGCCCAGCAGCACCGCGTGGACGTCGAGGCCCCGCGCGACCAGGACCGGGAGCGACTCGACGAGGACCGCCTGCCCCTTCTCCGGCGAGAGCCGCCCCGCGGCGACCAGAAGCGCCGCTCTCTCCGGTATCCCCAACTCGTCGCGGAGCGCGGCCGGGCGCACGGCTGCTGGCGCGGGAAGCACCGCGTTGGGAACGACGTGCAGACGCTCTCTCGGGACGCCGATCTGGCGGAGCATCTCGGCCGTTCCGTGAGATACGGCGACGACGACCGGCACCCGCCTCAGGAACCACCGGTCGAGCGACTCGTAGAGGCGTACCTTCCAGTTCTCGCCGGTGAAGCCCCGCACCCAGGCGATGACGGGAAGCCCCGTCTGCCGCACGGCGAGATGGCCGGTGATGTCGGCCTTGTAGCCATGCGTGACGAGGACAGCGGCGTTCTGCGATCGGAGCAGTTCCCGGACGCGACCGACGGTCCGCGGGTCGAGCGCGCCGCTGGACTCGACCAGCGCCGTTTCGAGACCGCGTGCCCGTGCGTGCTCGATCAGCTCGACCTCTCCCGGTCCCTCCCGGAAGCTGGCGATGACGGGGCGCCATCCTCGCCCCGCGAGCCGGACCGACTGCTCGACGATCTGCTTCTCCGGACCGCCGAAGAAGTTGGTAGGTCGCAGGTGGACGAGCGTCCGTGTCAAACCCGACCTCGCCGCAGCGCGCGGTCCCAGAGCCTCGCCTGCCGGCTGTAGAGTGCGTCCCAGTCGTACGCCGCGAGCACCGCGTCGCGGCCGGCCAGGCCGAGCGCGTGGGCCCTTGCGGGATCGCGCCAAAGCGCCTCGATGGTCTCGGCGAAGGCGCGGGGATCGTCGGCCCGGAGCAGGTCCCGCCCGTCGGTGAGATCCAGCCCCTCGGCTCCCAGCGAGGTCGTTACGACGGCCTTGCCCATCGCCAACGCCTCGAGGATCTTCAGCCGGCTCCCCCCACCGACCCGGAGCGGGGTCACGAAGACGGCAGCCTCGCCGAGGTAGGGCCGCACGTCGTCGACGGTCCCCGTCAGCACGATCTCGGCCGGCAGGCTTAGGTTCTCCGAGAGGTTGCCCGGCGGATTCCGACCGACGACCGTCAGCCGGTAGGGACCGGCCTGGGCGAGAAGCGGGTGCACGGCGTGAGCGAACCAGGCGATCGCGTCCTGGTTCGGCCGCCAGTCCATCGAGCCGGTGAAGACCAGCGTGCGCCCATCCCCCCCCTGCGCCCCCGCCGTCTCCGGCCATGGCACGAAGTACGCGGTGTCCACGCCGTTCGGGACCACCTCGACGTCCGGGCAGCCCCAGGAGCGCAGGACCTGCGCGTCGCGCTCCGTGACCGCCGTCGCATGCGGGGCGCGCGCGAACATGGAACGCTCGAACCGTTCCATGCACAGCGCCTGGTGCTTGAAGAAGGCACGATGCGCGAGGCCGGCGCTGGTCTCGGCGATGCGCCCGAGCACCTCCGACTCGACGTTGTGCGCCGCGATGACGAGGGTCGGGTCCCCCTCCCGCCAGTACTGCGCGTACGGCGTCCACTCGGCGTGGACGAGCACCGGGCGGTGCGCTTCGATCCGCTCGCGCACGGCCCGGTCGAAGGCCGCAGTCCGGTGGCTCGTGACAGAATAGGGCTCCGACGAGACCGCGTTGGCGGCGAGCCGTCCGTAGAAACCCAGCCCCGACTTCTTCTGGATCCGGGCCGGCGCCGCCGTCACGCCGATCCCCAGCGCGCGCGCCTCGTCCAGCGGCGCCGCATCCTCCGACTCGTGGACCAGCAGCTCGATGTCGAAGTCCCGGGAGAGGCGCCGCAGCAGGTTCACCGTGCGGATCCGTTTGCCGGTGTTCGCCGGGAGCGGAAGCTCCTCGTCGAGAACGAGCACACGCGGGCGGGCCATGGCGTCAGTGTAAGGTCTCCGGGGCAGCCCGTCTCGGCCCGGGGTCGGGTGCCGCATCTGATAGAGTCCCCTGACGGAGCGACGCCCGCGTGGCGACCACGACTGCCCAGAGCCAGCCCTTGCCACCGGGCTCCGCTCCGCTCCGCCCGGCGGCAAGGGTCTCAGCCTAACCAAGCGGGTGGTACAACGAATGGGGGCAGGTCACGCCCAGATGAAGGCTGCGCTGGCCTCTCGATGGCTCTCGCCCAGCTTGGAGCGGAGCAGCGGCAGCCAGATCCGCTCGTAGACGCGCCGGCCCGACAGGCGCGTGAGCCAGTCGCCGGCCGGAAGCTCCGCAAGGGCGCGGCCGTCGGTGATGCGCGACGCGCGCACGATCGTCAGGCCGAGGCGCAGCTTCTCGACCAGGGAGACCGGTGGGAAACGCAGGAATTCCAGCGCATTCGACATCGAGTGGAGCCGGCCGTCCGCATGGAACCCGGTTCGCGTGCAGCCCCAACGGAGCCGGTCCGACAGCCCGAGCTCGTCGAGCAGGGCCAGGAGGTGCGCGTCGGACAGCAGGATCACGTGGTAGAAGCGATCCTAGGTGAAACTGCCGATCGAGGCCGGGGAGGCGAGACCGGCGGTGGCCGGCGCGGACTCGAGGATCGTCGGCGCCAACCCGGCCCGGGCGAAGCGCCGCGCGAGGGTCATCCCGAGGAGACCGCCCCCGACGATCCCGATCCGTGCCCCGGCCGGCACGACGTCAGCCGCCCGCGCCGGACGCCCGGGTCAGATCGTGGAATGGCAGGGCCTCCGGGCCGCCCAGGCTCGCCACCGCAGCCTCGAGCGTCGAGAACCGGAAGCTGGTGAGCAGGCCCGCCAGGCGCGATGCCATCGCGTGGAGGTTCATCCGGTGGCGGAGGTTCCGCAGCCGTCCGACCGGAACGACCGGCTGCGCCGGGTCGAGCTCCCAGGGATGCACGTAGACCAGCGCCGGCTGCCCGTCGGTGCCGTTGATCTGGCGCAGCGCGTAACGCGTCAGGGCCGGCGGGTAGATCCGGAGATAGCCGCCCCCGGCACAGGGCAGAGTGGTTCCGAACAGCCGGAAGGTCGCCGGGGGGAACTCGACGAAGTCGGGCACCGTGCGGAGCGGGCGGTAGGGAAAACGCGGCGCGCCGGGGATCCCGTAGCGATCGTGCACCACCGGATAGATACTGCTGTCGAGCCGGATCCCCTCTTCGGCGAGGATCGGCAGGGCCCACAGGCTCTTACGGGTGATCGAGAACGTCGGGGCCCGGTACAGGACGCAGGGACGTCCCGTGGCTTCCTGGATCGCGTCCAGAGCCAGGCGGAGGTCGGCCCGGAAACCCTCCGGGGTCTGGGAGTAGACCAGCCGATGCTCGTGGCTGTGGCAGCCGATCTCGTGGCCGCGTCCGGCGATCGCGCGAAGCAGATCGGGCCGGCGCCGGGCGACCCAGCCCAGGACGAAGAAGGTCCCCCGGACCCCGACTCCGTCGACCAGGTCGAGCAGTTCGGAGAGGCCGTTGTCGATCCGCGGCGCGACCGATTCCCAGGCATCTCGCGGGATCGCACCCTCGAATGCCGAGACCTGGAAGTAGTCCTCGACATCGACCGTGAATGCATTGAGGAGGTCTTGGGGCACGGGGAGATTCTGGGGTCGCGGGGCCCTCCAGGCCAAGCGGGGTGGCCGGGCTGCCCCGTTGCCCGAGCGGGGGCGCTATATTCACGTCACGCCTCTTCGCTCGCCTGTATCCTGAATGGAAGCGCTGCCCGAACTCCCACAGCACAAGCTCGACGGTCGGACGCACGTCCTGACCGTCTCGGTCGAGGACTACTTTCACGTCGCCGCGTTCCGGGACGCCGTCTGTCGTAAGCACTTCGACCGCTTCGAGTCGCGCCTCGAGCGCAATGTGGACGCGACGCTCGAGATGCTCCAGAGCTGCGGCGCGACCGCGACCTTCTTCGTTCTGGGCTGGGTGGCGGAGCGACAGCCCGGGATCGTGCGGAAGATCATCGCGGCGGGTCACGAGATCGCCGCCAGTCCTTAATGGCCGCGTGGCTTGCAGGGGATGGTCCCGGCCGAGTTCCGGGACGATCTCTCGCGCACGCGTGCGGCGCTCGAGGCCCTGGGTACGAACCCGATCGTCGGCTTCCGCGCCGGACGCTGGCTCCGGGCGGAGGACCTCTGGATCCTCGACATCCTGGCCGAGGAGGGGTTCGTCTACGACTCCTCGATCAACCCGGTCCTGCGGCGCCTCGCCGGCGACCAGCGGCGCTACGAACTGCACCGCCACCGGCACTCGGCCGGTGATCTGGCGCTCTGGGAATTCCCGATCTCGACCGCCAGCGTGCTCGGATACCGGATCGCGATCTCCGGCGGGAATTACATCCGGCAGCTCCCCCACGCTTTCCTGTCGCGCGCGACGGCCCGCTGGGCCGCGCAGCGCAGGAGCCCGCTCGTCTTTTACTTCATGCCGTGGGAACTCGACCGTGAGCAACCGCACATCGCGTCGCTCCCGCTACTGCAGCGGGTGCGCCGCTACCGCAACCCAGCCAAGACGCGATGGGTGGTCGAAGAGTACCTCAGGCTCTACCGATTCGTGTCGATCGGCGACTTCCTCGACCTGCCGCGCGATGCAGACGCGTCGCCCCAGCCGGATCGGGCGGAAGCCCTGGAGATCGCCGGCAGCGAGAAGGACACCACGGGTCCGGATCGGATCGACGTCACCCTCGTCGTTCCGCTCTTCGACGAGGAGCAGTACATCGTCTACCTGAAGCGCACCCTCCGCAACCTGAGAATCAAGCTCGCACCCAAGTACCGCATCCACACCGTGCTCGTCGACGATGGAAGCGGCGACCGGACGTGGGACATGTTGCGCGATTCCTTCGACGGCGAGCCCCGCTGTACGCTTCTTCGGCACGAGGCGAACCGGGGGATCGCGGCCGCGATCGCCACCGGCCTGCGCGCGGCGCCGACCGAGTTCGTCTGTTCGATCGACTGCGACTGCTCCTGCGATCCGGCGACGCTGGAGGACCTGATTCCGCTGCTCGACCGGGCCGACCTGGTCGCTGCGTCTCCGTATCACCCGAAGGGAACGGTGCTCAACGTCCCCCGCTGGCGGCTGTTCCTGTCTAAGAAACTCTCGCGCCTCTACAGCCTCGCCATCGGCGAGCGGCTCTACACTTTCACAAGCTGCTGTCGCGCCGACCGCAAGAGCGCGGTCGCTGCGATTCCGCTCGCGGAGGGGGGCTTTCTGGGGATCGCCGAACTGCTGCTCCGGCACAAGCTTGCCGGGGGGCGGGTGGTCGAGCAGCCCGCGGTCCTGGAATCGCGGCTGCTCGGGGCGTCCAGGATGAACACGCTGGGCACGATCTGGGAGCATCTCGGCATGCTCCGGAGGCCCGCCCTGGGTGGTCTTGGACCCCGTCGCGCGGCGCAGCCCGGGGGGCCATTACGAAAACGTCCTAGCCCTGCCCCGACTGCCCAAGTATATAATTCCGCACTAGGGACGGGGAGGGGACGTCGCCGAACGGCGCGCGGACCGCGAGGTTTGGCCTCCCTCCCCCGGCGGTAGTGGTTTCGAAGCGCAGGGGCGGCGGCAGGATCAGTGGGTGAAAGAGCCCACGGTTCTCAGTCGTCTGCAGCTCAGCGGATGCGGCCGGGGAGGACAACGACATCGTGGGTCGCGGGGGCGACCAGGGTCGCGATGTCGGGTGCGGAGGCTGGACCTGATGGGGGCTACCGCCCCGAGCTTGCCGAGGCTCGACCCGGACGCCGTCCTGATCGTCGGCGAGGGGAGTGCCGCGCGCCGCTGTTCGCACGCCCTCGTCGAGGAGGGTGGCGGGAAGCTGCGGCTCGCGGGCGTGGTCCCGCCGGCGGAACTGGCGGCGTGGTACGCGGGTCACGGGCCGGGGACCAACGGCAGCCACCCCGGCAACGGCCGCCCGCCGCGACGCATCGTGCTCGCGCTCGACGACCGGCGCGGCGCGCTGCCGGTCGATGAGTTGGTGCGGTTGCGGTTCCAGGGGATCGACGTCATCGACGAGCAGCAGTTCCTCCAGGAGTTGACCCACAAGATCCCGGTGACCACGATCCGGCCGAGCGATCTCGTCTTTTCCGAGGGGTTCAAGCTCAACAACACCAAGCTGGCGGCCAAGGTCGGGGCGGACTGGTGCATCGGCGCCCTGCTCCTGGCGCTCTCGCTGCCGCTGATCGGCCTGGCCGGCCTGGCGATCGTAGCCGAGAGCGGGTTTCCGGTCTTCTACCGCCAAGATCGCGTCGGCCGCGGCGGGAGGACGTTCCGGATCTTCAAGCTGCGCACGATGCGCCAGAACGCCGAGCAGGACGGGCCGCAGTTCGCGTCCGAGGACGACCCTCGGATCACGCGCATCGGACGCCTCCTGCGCCGCATGCGGCTCGACGAGCTGCCGCAGCTGATCAACGTCTTCCGCGGCGAGATGGCGATCGTCGGCCCGCGGCCGGAACGGCCCGTGTTCGTCAACCAGTTCGAATCGCTCTCGCCCTACTTCACGCTGCGGAACTCCGTGCGGCCCGGAATCACGGGCTGGGCGCAGGTGATGTACGGCTACGCCTCCGGCAGTGACGAGGCGCTGGAGAAGCTCTCCTACGACCTGTACTACATCAAGCACTTCTCGCTGCGCCAGGACATCCAGATCCTGCTGCGCACCGTTTCGGTCGTCCTGTGGGGGAAGGGGCGATGACGGCCGCCGCCACGCGCCCGGCAGTGATCCTGACGATCAACGTCCGGGACTACTTCCAAGCCTCGGCCTTCGCCGGATCGGTCCGGCCCCAGGACTGGGACTGGTACCCCTCGCGATACGAGCAGACCGTCTCGAAGCTGCTCGACCTCTTCGCGGCCGAGAACGCGCTGGCGACGTTCTTCGTGCTCGGCTGGCACGCGAGGAACCGCCCCGCAGTAGTCCGCCGGATCGCCGAGGCCGGGCACGAGGTCGCCTGTTCCGGGACGATCGGCCGGCCGCTGGCGGATCTGACCGTGGCCGGCTTCACCGGGAGCGTCGCTGCCGCCCGTGATGCGATCGAGGATGCCGCAGGCGTTCCGGTCGCGGGCTGGCGCGCCCCGGCCTACGCGCTCCACCCGCGATCGACGTGGGTCTTCGAGGTCCTCGAATCGCTCGGCTTCACCTACGATTCCAGCCTGGCACCGCGCGGCCCGCGCCGTGCGGCGCCGTACCAGCCCCCGGCCTTCCGGATCGGGGACTTGTGGGAGGTGCCGCCGTCCCGCGTCAACTGGTTCGGCAAGCGATTCCTGCCCGACACCGGAAGCCTCCGGCACCTGCCCTTCCGTTTCTACCGCCGGTTGCTGGAAGGGGCCGTTGGCAGTGCGCCGACGCGTCCGGTGCTCTGCCTGAGCAGTTGGGAGTTCGACGCCGACCAGCCGCGCCTCTACGCGCCGACCGGGAACCGTTGGCTGCACTACCGCAACCTGGGGAGCACCGACTGGAAGCTGAAGCTCCTGCTGCAGCAGTATCGCGTGGTGGGGGTGATGGATGCGATCTGCGGCGGGGCGATGGCCGCTGCCGGCGATTCCACAGAAGTCAGCGCCGACGATGCGTACCAGATCGCGTCGAGCGGTCCGGTCGTCGCCGCGCCGCGCTCGTCCTGGTGGCGGGTCACGCCATAGCGGGGCCGAGGCCCTCCACTACCGCCTCCGCCACCCCCCACCCCCCGGCAGCACCGCGTCCCGCCCCGGCCGGCGCGGCTCCCAGGGCGCGATCCAGGGCGACAGCGGGAGCCGGTCCTCGGCCGCGTCCCGCTCCTCCGCCAGGCCGGTCGAGCCGGGCACCGTCGGCACCCACTCCGCGCCGCGGCGCGCGCCCGCGATCTCGTCCAGCTCGCGGTGGGCGAGATCGCGGATTTCGGGGCGCAGCCCCTGGGCGGCGATCTCGTCGGTGAAGGCGCGGCGGCCCTCGACCAGGTCGGTGACGAAGGCCTGGATCTGTTCGGCCGAGTAGAAGTTCTCCGCGCGATAGGGGGAGAGGTCGGTCCCCTCGGCCCGGACGACCTCCTCCGTGTTGAGGCGCCCCTTGGCGTACTCGTTGGTGCCGCGCAGGTCGCCGCGCTGCAGCGCGGCCATCAGGTCGATCGGCACGCGCGTCACCTTGCGGATCAGCTTCTTGGCGCCGGTCGCCTTGTCGGTCTCGATGATCTCGCCGACGCCGCCGGTGTTGTACTGGAAGAAGTGGACCTTGCCCGGGTAGCGGTTGACCAGCTCCATCACGATGTCGTGGAAGGCGTTGACCTTGCGCCCCTGGTTGCCGACGATGAAATCGTCCATCCCGACGATCCGGACGCTCTCGCCGGCCTTCTCCGGGACCGTCGCGAACGAGTGGGTCGACTCGCCCCAGAGGTACGCCAGCACCCCCTGCCGCGGCGTGAGGCGCTGCGCGAAGGGCATGATCGTGGCGCGGCGGGTGATGAACGAGAAGACGATCCCGTCGAGCTGGTCCAGCGCCGGGACATTGATCGACTCGTAGCAGATCGAGGCCATCCGGCGGCCGCGCTCGACGACCAGTTGGCGGCGGTCCAGCACGCCGCGGCTGTTCTCGCCCAGCCGCTCGTCGAGGAAGTCCACGCGCCCCTTGGCGTCGACCATCGTGTTCTCGAGCAGCGTGCTCTTGTGGGCCAGCGCGCGGTACATCGCCTCCTGCAGCTTGATGTCGACGTCGGTCTTGACGTAGAACCCCTGCTCGGTGCCATAGGACGAGCCGTCGCGGCGCAGCCAGACGATGTCGTCCTGCGCGACCCAGGTCCCCTCGCCCTGGTCGGGGTCGAGGCCCAGCTGGTGGCAGGACCAGGTCGACTTGCCGGTCGCGGTCAGCCCGAACATGAAGACGCCGAAGGTCCTGAGCTTGCCCGCCTTGGCATCCCGCGCGCGGACGACCTTGGTCCCGGCGTGCAGGCCCAGCATTCCGCGCTCGTCGGCGCGGTACATCCCCTGGCGCAGGAACCCCTTCTTGCACTCGCCGGTGTAGTCCGAGCCCATCGCGATGTTGATGTCGTGCTCGGGGAGCGACAGGATCTGCATCCGGAGCGCGTGCTCTTCCGGGATGTCGATCATGACGAACTCCGGCCCGGGGCGGCCGGGCTGGACGTCGTTCATCGTGCAGCCCCACATGTAGGCCAGGCGCACGTTCTTGGGGTCCGAGACCGAGACGTACAGGTTGCAGATCGGGTTGAACTCCGGGTTGTCGCCCATCTGGCGCCGGATGTGGACGAAGGGGAGCGTCCGGATCAGCTGCAGCACCTTGTGCAGCTGCTCGGGCGCGCGCTCGGCCAGCTGGAGCTGGAGCTTGCTGGGCCGCGGCAGCCAGACCTGCGAGCTGCCCAGGAACAGCGTGCGCGCCGCCATCCGGGACGAGACCGCGGAGTACCAGACGTGCGAGCCGTCGGCGGTCCTGCGGGCGAAGGGAAGGGCCATCCGCCGGAGCTGGCGCATCGAGACGTGCCGGATGTTCGGGCCGTCGAGGCTGCTCTTCAGGTTGTCGGCGAATCGCCGGTAGACATCGGGATCGTACGGGCCGCTTGCCATGCAAGGACCTCTCGGGACAGCGGGCGGAAGGCGAATGTTAGTCGGTCCGGGGGGCGCAGGGCAAGCCGATCGGGCCCCGGTTGTAGTCCTCCGCCGATTGTCCTATGGTGGTCTCCCCACCCAGCACGGACTCGGAGGAGTCCATGCCCTTCTTCTGGCTCCTGGTCATCGCGGTCGCCGTCCTCGTGGCGCTGGCCGCCGCGGCAGCTTTCTACCGATTCAAGAACTACCGCAAGGCGGGCCCGAACCAGGTGCTCGTCATCTCCGGGCGACCGTCGACCGTGACGGACACCGAGGGGCGGACCCGAACGGTCGGCTATCGGCTCCAGATTGGCGGCGGCACCTTCGTGCGGCCGCTGGCGGAGACGGTGGACATCCTGCCGCTCGAGGTCTTCTCGATCTCGGTGAAGGCCCCGGACGTGATCACCTCCCAGGGGGTGCTGATCTCGGCCGACGCCCAGGCGCAGGTCAAGGTCTCCTCCGAGGAGGGGGACCTGCACCGCGCCGTCGAGAACTTCCTTTCGCGCGGGGCCTCCGGCATCACCTACGTCGCGCAGGAGGTCCTGGAAGGGCACCTGCGCTCGGTGCTGGGCGGGATGACGGTCGAGGAGATCTACACCGGGCGCGAGGAGGTCGCGGAGCGCCTGCGCCGGCAGGCCGATCCGGATTTCCGGCGGCTGGGGCTGGAACTGGTCTCCTTCTCGCTCAAGGACGTGGCCGACGCCCAGGGCTACATCGCCGCGATCGGCGCCCGCCGGCTGGCGGAGATCAAGCGCGACGCGGCGATTGCCCAGGCCGAGACCGAGCGCGACGCGGCGATCAACGCGGCCGAGGCGCGCAAGGAAGGGGACGTGGCGCGGCTGCGCGCCGAGGCCGAGCTGGCCGAGGCGACGCGCGACTTCGAGATGCGGCGGGCCGACTACCAGGCCGCCGTCAACACGAAGCGGGCCCACGCCGACCTGGCCTACGACCTGGAGCGGGCCAAGGGCGAGCTGGTGCTGCGGCAGGAGGAGTACCGCGTCCGGCTGACCGAGAAGGAACTGGCGGCCAAGGTCGAGCAGGCCGAGGTGATCCGGCGCGAGCAGGAGCTGGAGGCCAACGTCAAGCGGCCGGCCGAGGCGATGCAGTTCCAGGCCCGGCTGGAGGCCGAGACGGACGGGGCCTCGCAGGCCGAGGCGATCGCGGCCAAGGGCAAGGCGGAGGCCGAGGCGATGCGCCAGAAGGCCGAGGCCTTCAAGCAGTACAGCGAGGCCGCGCTGGCCGAGATGGTCGTCAAGGTGCTGCCCGAACTGGCCAGGAACGTCTCCGAGCCGCTGTCCAAGGTGGAGAAGATCGTCATGGTCGGGGACGACGCGGGGGTGCCGAAGATCACGGGGCAGGTCGCCCAGGTGGTCGCGCAGCTCCCGACCGTCGTCGAGGCCCTCACCGGCCTCAAGCTCGCCGACCTGATCAAGAAGAAACCGTAGGGGCCGGCCTCCGTGCCGGCCCACCCGCGTGGATGACCGATGCTGACGGAACGCGTCAACCGGATCGCGCTCTCGCCGACGCTGAAGCTCTCGCAGCGCGCGGCGAAGATGAAGGCCCAGGGGGTCGACGTCGTCGACTTCACGATCGGCGAGCCTGACTTCCCGTCACCGGAGGCGGCGAAGAAGGCGGTCAAGGCCGCGCTCGACGCCAACTTCACCAAGTACGTCCACCCCGACGGGATCCTCGAGCTGCGGCAGGCGATCGCGGAGAAGCTGCGCCGCGACAACGGGCTGTCCTACGAGGCCGACGAGATCATCGTCAGCCCCGGCGCGAAGAACTCGATCTACAACCTCGTGATGTCGCTGTTCGGGCCGGGGGACGACGTGATCGTCCCCGCGCCGTACTGGGTCTCGTATCCCGACCAGGTCGTGCTCTCCGGCGCCAACCCGGTCTTTCTGCGCACGCGCGAGGAAGAGGGCTTCAAGCTGATGCCCTCCGACCTCGCCGCCGCGGTCACCCCCAACACGAAGGGGATCATCCTCAACTATCCCAGCAACCCGACCGGGGCGGTCTATTCCCGCGGCGAGCTGGCCGCGCTGGCCGAGATCTGCGTCAAGGAAGACATCTGGATCATCAGCGACGAGATCTACGAGAAGCTGATCTACGGCGGCCAGCGGTTCGTGTCGATCGCGTCGCTGGACGAGCGGATCAAGAAAATCACGATCGTGGTCAACGGCTTCTCCAAGGCCTTCGCGATGACCGGCTGGCGGCTGGGGTACGCGGCCGGGCCCAAGGAAGTGATCGCCGCCTGCTCGAAGATCCAGTCGCACACCACCTCGGGGGCGACTTCGTTCGCCCAGAAGGGAGCGCTGGAAGCGCTGCGCTCCTCCCAGATGGACGTCGAGCGGATGCGGCAGGAGTTCGAGCGGCGCAAGAACGCCGTGCTCTACCGGCTGCGCGCGATACCGGGCGTGTCGGTGGCGACGCCGGACGGGGCGTTCTACGCCTTCCCCAACGTGACCCGCTACCTGGACAAGGAGTTCGGCGGGGCCCCGGTGCGCAAC
>JALOKP010000103.1 GCA_025456425.1 Acidobacteriota bacterium
CTGCTGACGACCGACCGGGAGGGGCTGGTCACCTTCCTGAACCCGGCCGGCAGCGCGATCACGCGGATGGACCTGGCCGCGGTCGCCGGCCGCCCGGCGGCGGAGGTGCTCGGGCTGGCGCCTCAGTTCCTGGCCGAGGCCGCGGAGACGCTGCGCGCGGGCCGCCGGGTCCGGTTGGAACGGGCCTGGCGCCGCCCGGCGGACGGCGAGGAGCTTTACCTCGGCTACACCGTCTCGCAGCTCAAGGGCCACGCCGGCGAGGCGGTCGGCTGGCTGATCGTGTTCCAGGACCTGACCGGACTGCTGGCGCTCGAGCAGGAGGTGCGGATCCGCGAGCGGATGGCGGCGCTGGGCGAGATGGCGGCCGGGGATGGCGGCCGGGATGGCGCACGAGCTGCGCAACCCGCTGGCCGCGATCAGCGGCTGCGTGCAGGTGATCGGCCGCGGCCCGATCGGGGCGGAGCAGCGCCCGCTGGTCGAGGTCGCCGTCCAGGAGACCGAGCGGCTCAACCGGATCATCCGCGACTTCCTGCAGTACGCGCGGCCGGGGCCGTTCCAGGCCGCGCCGGTCGAGCTGGCCGGGCTGATGGAAGAGACCGCACGCCTGTTCCGCAAGAGCCCCGACATGAGCCCGCGCCACCGCGTCGTCGTGACCCGCGGTCCGGGCAGCACCTGGGCCCGGGCCGACCGCGACCGGATGCGGCAGGTCTTCTGGAACCTCGCGGGGAACGCGATCAAGGCGATGCCGGAGGGCGGCCTGCTCACGGTCCAGGTCTCGGGCGAGGGGGGGGACCGCGTCCTGCTGTCGTTCGCCGACGAGGGGCACGGCATGGACACCGACGCGCTGCGGCGCTACTTCCAGCCCTTCGAGGGGACCTTCCGCGAGGGTTCGGGACTGGGCGCGGCGATCGTCTACCGGATCGCGGAAGAGCACGGTGGTCGGGTCCGCGTCACATCGCGGCCCGGGCGCGGCAGCGAGATCCAACTGGTCCTTCCGGCCGCCCCGCCGCTGGCAGAGCCCGGCGACGGGCAGGACGGCGCGGTCGCGCCGCCGCCGCTCGCATCGCCGGCCCCGGCCGGCGCAGGGAGTTGACGTGGCTCAGGTCCTGGTCGTCGACGACGAGCCCGGCATCCGCGAGATGCTGCGCGCCGTGCTGCGCACCGACGGGCACTTCGTAAGGGTCGCCGCGTCGGGCGAGGAGGCGCTCGGAGTGCTCTCGCGCGAGGCGGTCGATCTGCTGGTCACCGACCTCTCGATGCCGGAGATGGACGGCGTCGAGCTGCTGCGCCGCGCCTGCCAGGTCAGCCCCGAGACCCCCGCGATCGTCGTCACCGCCTTCGGCTCGAAGGAGACCGCGATCGAGGCGATGCGCCACGGCGCGGTCAACTACCTCGAGAAACCGTTCGACGTCGAGGAGATGCGGCTGCACGTCCGCAACGCCCTCTCCACGCGCCGGCTGACCGACGAGAACCGCCGGCTGCGCGAACACCTGGCGGTCCACGCCGAGATCCTCGGCCGCTCGCCTCAGATCCAGCGGGTGCGCGAGCTGGTGACGCGCGTCGCCGGCACCGAGAGCACGGTGCTGATCACCGGCGAATCGGGGACGGGCAAGGAGGTCGTGGCCCGCGCGATCCACGGGGCCTCGCGCCATGCCGGTCGCCCGATGGTCGGGATCAACTGCGCCGCGATCCCGGCCGAACTGCTCGAGTCCGAACTGTTCGGCCACGTCAAGGGGGCCTTTACCGGCGCCGACCGCGCGCGGCCCGGGCTGCTGGAGACGGCGGAGGGGGGCACGCTCTTTCTGGACGAGATCGGCGACATGCCGTCCGCGATGCAGGCCAAGCTGCTGCGCGTGCTGCAGGAGCGGACGCTCCGCCGCGTCGGCGGCAACGAGGAGATCCCGGTCGACGTCCGCGTCGTCTGCGCCACCCACCAGGACCTCGAGCTGCTGGTCCAGTGCGGCGACTTCCGCGAGGACCTCTACTACCGGATCAACGTGATCCAGATCGCGATGCCGCCCCTGCGGGCACGGATCGAGGACATCCCGGAGTTCGTCCAGGTCTTCGCCGCGAAGCACGCCCAGCGCATGGGGCGCCGGGTGACGGGGGCCGAGCCGGCCTTCGTCGAGGCCCTGACCGGCTACCGCTGGCCGGGGAACATCCGGGAGCTGGAGAACGTCGTCGAGCGGGCCGTCGCGCTCTCCACAGGCGACCTGCTGCAGTACGACAGCCTGCCGGCCGAGGTCACCGGGCCGGCGCCGGCCGTTGCCGGCGAGCGGCCGCGGCTGGCCGCGTCGATGGACATCGAGAAGTACCTGGAAGAGGAGCGCCGGCGCTACATGAGCGCGGCACTCGACCAGGCGGGAGGAGTCCAGACCCGGGCGGCGGAGCGGCTCGGGATGACCTTCCGCTCTTTCCGCTACTTCGCCAAGAAGTTCGGGCTGACCGGCCGCGAGGCCGGCGGCGCCGAGACCGGGGAGGCGGGGGAGGCCGCCCTGGAGCCGCTGGAAACGCCCGCCGGTCGCGGTTGAGCTTTCCCCCCGGGGACCCCCCGCCGGACGCGGCTGAGCCGCTCCTCCGGGGCCCGCCGGACTGACACTCCGCGTCATCCGGACGGTCGCCCGGTGTCAGCCGCGGCGGCTTTCCGCGGGGCTGGCATCCGGCCGGGGCGGGCAACATATTGGCCTTTGCGAACTTGCGACCCAGACGGGGGAACGGGACGAGGTGGCACCAGGGTTGCAAGCAAGAGGTCGGAACCCAAGGGAGGTGACGAGAATGAAGAAGGATCGTGGCTTCACCCTGATCGAGCTCCTCATCGTCGTGGCCATCATCGGCATCATCGCCGCCATCGCCATCCCGAACCTGCTGAACGCGATCGATCGCGGCAAGCAGAAGCGCACGATGGCCGACATGCGGTCGGTGGGTACGGCCGTGGAGAGCTACTCCGTCGACTTCAACTTCTACCCGATCTACACCGGTGACGTCGACGGCTCGGCGACGGGCATGGAGATCGAGCCGACCTACATCAAGAAGGCCCCGTCGAAGGACGGCTGGAACGGCGTGATGCAGTACGACTGCGGCGACGGCTCCGAGTACACCGTGCACTCCTACGCCAAGGGTGGCGCGGACGACGGTCTCGTCGGGACCGGTGGTCCGACCCAGGACTTCGAGGCTGACATCTTCTTCAGCAACGGCGTCTTCGTGCAGTGGCCGGAAGGTCAGCAGCGCTAACCTGACTCGCGATCCGGGGCGCGGGCCAGTCCCGCGCCCCGCTTCGCTCCTCTCTTCGAAGGCCCGGCGCACCGCCCGCATGCGAAGGAGCCCGACCATGAACCGGCAGAAGCGCATGGGAGACGACCATCCCGCGGGTCGCCCCGCACCCGCCGAACGCGGATTCACTCTGGTCGAGCTGCTGGTCGTCGTCGCCATCATCGGCATCCTGGCCTCGATCGCGGTCGTGAACCTGCAGTCCGCGCTCGACAAGTCCAAGCAGCGCCGCACCGATGACCAACATCCGATCGGTCGCCACCGCGATCATGGCCTACGGCGCCGACCTCGGCTTCCTGCCGGCGGACGGGCTCCAGGGTCCCGCGCTGCGCGACTCCCTCAGGCCGAACCTCTTCAAGGACCTGACGGTGACGGACGGCTGGAACTACAACCTCGTCTACAACACCGATCAGCTCCACTACACTCTGGAGAGCTTCGGCCGGGACGGCACCGATGGGCCGGCGGACGTCACCCAGGCGACCCGCGGCCAGTACGAGAACGACCTCGTGATGGTGGACGGGCTCTTCACGTCCAGCCCCGAGAGCTGACCGGCGGCCCGGCAGGCGGTCCGACGCAACGCAGGGCGGCCGGCTGGCCGCCTTTCGCTTTTTCCGGGGCCCGACCTCGGGGAGAATCGGAAAGATGAACGACGCGGCGCGAGCAGGAGGCTCCCGGCCCGCGGCCGCGGCGAGCCTGGCCTGGGCTGCTGCCGCGCTCGCGGTCGCGTCGGCGCTCGCCGTGGCCTGGCCACCCGAGGTCCATCCCGAGGCCGGTCCGCTGGTGGCGCTGCTGCTTGCCGCCGGTCTGCTCGCCGCGCCGGGCCGGCTGCCGCCAGCCGCGCCGCTTGCCGCGCTGGCCTTCGCCGCCTTCAACCTCGCGATCTCGATCGCCCCCGGGCGCTCGCTCGAGACCGCCGCCCGCCTCGCGCTGCCCGCGGGCGCGCTGGGACTGGGGCTGCTGCTCGGCCGTGCCCGTTTCACGCTCCCGCTGGCCGGGCTGGGGGCGGTCGGGGCCGGTCTCGGCGGGCTCGCGGTGGTTCAGCGCGCCGGGCTGCTGGCGCTCGAGGCGGGCGCCGCGCGCGAACTGGGGCTGCCCGCGCTGGTCGTGGCGCGGCTCGCGGAGAACCGCCCGTTCGCGACGCACCTCGTCCCCGCGGCCCTGGCCGGGGCGCTGGTGCTGACGCTGGCGGCGCTGCTCGCGCTCGCCGCCCGCGGCGCCTCGTGGCGCTGGGTCGGGCCTGGCCTCGCGCTGGCCGGCGCGGGCCTGGTCGCGACCGGCTCGCTGGGCGGTCTGGTCGGGCTCGCGGCCGGAGCGCTCGTCGCGATCCCGTGGCGGAGCGTCGCGCGGCGGCGCGCGGGCTGGCTCGGTCTCGCGGCCCTGCTCGCCGCGGCGGCGGCGCTGGTCGCGCTGCGCCCCGGCCCGGTCTTCGAGCTTTCGCGTCCCGATCACCCGCTTGCGCTGCGCGCCGGCAACTGGCGCGGCGGCGCGCTCGTGGCGCTGCGCCAGCCGGTGGCGGGGAGCGGGCTCGGCAGCTTCGCCTCGCTCTACCCCGCGGTCCGGCGGCCGCAGGACGTCGAAACGCTCTACGCGCACGACTCGTGGCTGCAGCTTGCGGGCGAGGGGGGGCTCCCCGCCCTCGTGCTGCTGGCCGCCGCCGCCTGGCTGCTGGTCCGACGCGCCCGCGCCGGGCTGCCGCCCGACCAGCGCTGGGCGCTGGCCGGGACCGCGGCCTTCGCCGCCCACAACCTGGTCGACTTCACCGCCTACCTGCCCGGCGTGGCGGTGCCTGCGATGGCGCTCGCGGCGCTGGCGTTCTCGCGGGTCGAGCCGTCCGGCGTGTCGGAAACGGACCCGGGCGCGCCGGTGGCGCGCGGCGGCGCAGCGACGCGGTTCGGGCGCTCCGGCAACGCGTTCGCCGCGCTGGCGCTGGCGGGTGCCGCGGTCGTGCTCGGCGGCGACGCGCTGGCGCGCCGCGGGCTCGAGCGCGCGGAAGAGGCCTGGCGCGCCGCCGTCCCGGCGCGCGATGCCGGCGCGCCGGAACCCGTCCCGGCACCCACCGCTCCCGCGGCGGCCCGCGCCGCGCTGGCCGCGGCAGGCTGGGCGCCGTTCTCCAGCGCCGCGACCGCGCGCGCGGCGATGCTCGCGCTGGCCGCGGCCCCCGGCGAGCGCGACGTGCGCGGCGCTGCGACCGCGCTGGCGGCGCGCCTGGCGCGGCGCGACCCCGAGTCGCCGGCCGGCTGGCGCCTGCTCGGCGAAGCGGCGCTGCTCGACGGGCGGGCCGGCGATGCGTGGCGCTACCTCGGGTTGGCGCGGGCTCGGCATCCCGCCGACCGGGCACTGGCCGTACGCTTCGAGTCGCTCGAAAGCGCGCTGCGCGGCGCGGGGATGCTGGAGCGGCCGCTGGCCTACGG
Organism: Acidobacteriota bacterium; assembly: GCA_025456425.1. GTDB lineage: Bacteria > Acidobacteriota > Polarisedimenticolia > J045 > J045 > JALOKP01. The sequence goes on from JALOKP010000103.1 coordinate 5,679, forward strand.
TGGCGCATCGCCCGCGCCGCGCGCCCCGCGCTCGGCGACCTGGGAGATCGTCCTGCTCGGGGTGTGGCTGGCCGCCGCCGCGCTGGTGGCCCTGCGGTGCGCGGGCCCCGCCGCCCCCGCACCGCCCGAGGCGCTCGCGCTGGCGGCGCTCGTGCTGCTCGCGCCGTGGGGCGAGGGGAGCGCGCTCCCGGGGCCGCTCTTCGGCCGCGCCGCGCTGCTGACGGCCGGGCTGCTCGCGGCGCTCTGGCCGCGGCCCGACCCGGCTGGCAGTCCCGGTGCGGACGATCCGCGCGGGTGGCCGGCCGGCCTGCTCTGGACCGCCCCACTCGCGCTCTGGGCCGCGTTCTCCGCGGCGCGCTCTCCCGAGCCCGCCGCCGCGCGCGACGGCCTGCTCGCGCTGCTCTGGGTCCTTGTCGCGCTGTCGCTCTCCTGGCGCGTGGCGGCGCGGCGCCCGGGCTGGCCGCGCGCGCTCGTGACCCTCACCGCGGTCTCGGCGGCGGCCGCCGCGGCGCTGGCGGCGCTGCAGCGTGCGGCGCTCGCGGCGGGGCTCGAGCCGGCGTCCTGGCCGCCCCCGTTCGGGCTCTCGGCCGACGGGCGCCCCGCCGCGGATTTTCTGCACGCGGGACACCTGGGCACCTGGCTGGTCGCGGCCGGCCTGGCGCTGGCCGGCTCCGCGCTGCCGGGCGCGGGCCCGCCCGGGGAAGGCGAGCGGCTCGCGACCCGGCGCTTCGCGGCCGGCGCGCTGCTGGGCGCGGTCGGGCTGGCCGCGGGGGCGCGGGCGTCGCTCCTGGCCCTCGCCGCCGGCGGCGCGGTCCTGGCGTTCCTCTCCGGCTCCCGTGCCGCGCGCCGCGCGGCGCTGGCGCTGGCCGGCGGGGGGCTCGCGCTCGGCGCCACCGCCGTGCTCTGGCGCTTCGCCGGTGGCGACCCGCACGCCTGGACGCGGCTCTCGATCTGGCGCGCCGCGCTCGGCGCGCTGCCCGACCGCCCGCTGGCCGGCTTCGGTCCGGGCGGGTTTGCGCCGCTCGCTCCCACTTACGCTTTCCCCGACCCGGGGCCGATCGCGCGCTTCGGGCGCGCTTTCTCCGGGCCGCACTCCGACCTGCTCGGGCTGCTGCTCGCGCTCGGCGTCGTCGGGGCCGCGCTCGCACTGCTCGCGCTGGCGCCGGCGCTGGCGCGCGCGCGCACCGCGCTGCGCGCCGCCACGCCGGACCGGGCATGGCTGGTCGGTCTCGCCGCGGGCCTCGCTGCTTTGGCCGCGCACGCGCTGGTCGACGACCTCTTCGGGGCGCGCCCGGCGGTGGCGCTGACCGCGGCCCTCTTCCTCGGCGCGCTGGCCGGGCGCGCCGTGCCGCCCGACGCGCCGCGCACCTCCTCCGTCGCGCTTCGCGCGGGGCTGACCGTCGCCGCCCTGGTCGCGCTGCTCGCCGGCGAGGCCTGGCCGTGGGCCGCCGACCGGGCCCGGCGTGCCGGCGATCCGGTGCTCGCCGCCGCGCTCGACCCGCCGCGCGCGGCGTACGAAATCGAGGCTGCGCGCGCCGCGGCCGGCCCGCCGGCCCGCCGCCTGGCCGACGCGCTCGATCACACGACGCGCGCCGAGCTCGACGCGCCGCGCAACGCCGCGACCCGGGCCGAAGCGGCGCGCGTGCTGCAGGCCGCCTGTCTCGGCCCGCTGCCGACCGAGGACACCTGCCGCGCCGCGCTCGGCACCTGGCAGGAGGCGCTGGCGCGCCGCCCCTCCGACGTGCAGGCCCGGCGCGCCCGGGCCCGGCTGCTGGCGGCCACCGGCGACCCGGCGGCGGCCCGCGAGGAACTGGAGCGCGCGCTGGAGGACGAGCCGAACTACCTCGGTGCGCGGCTCGACCTGGCCCGCGTGCTGAGCGAGCTGGGAGACGAGACCGGCGCCGAGGCCGCGCTCGCCGAGACCCGCCGCCGGATCGCGGCGCTGGAGGGGGCGCGCCCCGACAGCGCCTGGTCGCGGCAGCTGCTGACCCTGGCCGAGGCGGAGCGGCAGGTGCTGAGGGATGGCCCCTTGACCCCCGCCCCGCCGCGCCCCTAGCGTTCCCCCGAGCGATGGATTCGCCCAAGGTCAGCGTCGTCGTCCTCACCTGGAACTCCCGTTCCCTGGTCGGCGAGGCCGTCGCCTCGGCGCTGGCGCAGGAGGGCGGTCGGCCCGAAGTGCTGGTCGCCGACAACGCGTCCGAGGACGGTACGGCCGACGCGGTCGCGCAGCGCTTCGGCGAGCAGGTCCGCGTCGTCCGCTTCGAGCGCAACGAGGGCTACGCCGGGGGCTACAACCGCGCGCTGGCGCTGGCCGGCGGCGAGTTCCTGCTGCTGCTCAACCCCGACGCGCGGCTCGCCCCCGACTTCCTGGCGCGCGCGCTCCCGGCCTTCGACGACGCGCGGGTCGGGATCGTCGCCGGCCGGCTGATGCGCCCCGACGGGACGACCGTCGACAGCGCGGGGCAGTTCCTCGCACGCAGCCGCAAGGTGATCGACCGCGGCTACGGCGCCCCGCTCGCGGCCTCGGCCGGGCGGCCGGGCCCGGTCCTTTCGGCCTGCGGCGCCGCCGCGCTCTACCGCCGCGCGATGGTCGACGACATCTGCGACGGCGACGACTTCTTCGACCCCGACTACTTCGCGTTCCACGAGGACCTCGAGGTCGGCTGGCGGGCCTGGCGCGCCGGCTGGAGCGCGGTCTACGTCCCGGAGGCGACGGCGGTCCACCTGCGCGGCAGCGGGGCCGCGGCCGGGGTGCTCGGTCGCGCCGTGGCGCGCCCGGCCTGGCTGACCGCGCACATCGTCAAGAACCGCTACCTCGCGATGCTGCGCCACGACCGGCTGGGGGCGCTGCTGCTCGACGCGCCGTTCGTGCTGGGACGCGATCTCGCGCTCTGGTCGGTGCTGCTGGCGCGGAAGCCCGCGGTGCTGAAGCTTGTTGCCGGCCACCGCGAGGCCTTCGGCCGAGCGTTGGCCAAGCGCCGCGCCGACGCCGCGCGCCGCGGGCGGTTCGGGCCGTGGCGCCGCGCCGTGCCGCGCCGCGGCGTCTGGCCGGCGCCGCAGGAGGCGGCGCCGTGAGCCCGCTCCCCGCCGACCTGCTGCGCGACGACCTGCAACTGCTGCTGGCCTTCGTCGTCGCCTGCATGACCGCGCTGTTCGTGACGCCGCGGCTGCGCGCCGCGGCGCTGCGCCTGGGGATCGTCGACGCGCCCGACGGCAAGCTCAAGACCCACCGCGAGCCGGTCGCCTACCTCGGCGGGCTGGCGGTGGCGCTGGGGGTGCTGGCCTCGATGGGTCTGACCTACCAGTTCGATCACGCCGGCCTCGCGATCCTGCTCGGCAGCTCGATCGTGCTGGTGCTGGGGCTGATCGATGACCTGGTCCGTCTCGACCCGCTCTCCAAGCTCGCCGGGCAGGTCCTCGCGGCGGCGGTGCTGGTCAAGGCGGGGGTCTTCATCCAGTTGACCTACCTGCCGCCCTGGGTCGCGATCCCGTTGACCGTGCTCTGGATCGTCGCCGCGACCAACGCCTTCAACCTGATCGATATCATGGACGGGCTGTCGTCCGGCGTCGGGGCGGTCGCGGCGGCTTTCTTCGCGGTGCTGGCCTTCGCCGACGGGCGGCTGACGACCGCCTTCCTCGGCGCGGCGCTGGCCGGCGCGCTGATCGGCTTCCGGCGCTACAATGTGCACCCGGCGAAGATCTACCTCGGCGACACCGGCAGCCTCTTCAGCGGCTTCCTGCTGGGCGCGCTGGCGGTCGCCAACTCGTACACCCGGATCGACCCGCTCGGCGTGCTGGCCCCGCTGCTGATCCTGGGGGTGCCGCTGTTCGACATGCTGTTCGTGATCTGGATCCGCTGGCGGCGCGGGATGCCGGTGATGCTGGGGAGCCCCGATCACGTCGCGCTGCGGTTGCGCCGGTGGAAGCTGTCGGTGCCGGCCACGGTGCGGGCCAACGTCGCGGCCAGCGTCGTGCTGGGGTCCGCGGGGGTGGCGCTGACGATGGTCCCGCCGACCTGGGCGCTCGGGATCCTCGGCGCGCTGCTGGCGGCGGCGCTCGGGCTGGCGCTCTGGCTGAAGTCGATCGACATGTCACTATGAGCGGGATGCGGACCGGGAAGGACACGGGGCGGCGATGATCCTGATCCTCGGCGGGGGCCTCGCGGGGCTGTCCACGGCGTATTACCTGCGGCACCTGCTCCCCGGCGTCCCGCGCCTGGTGTTGGAGAAGGAGCCCGTGCCGGGTGGCCTCTCGCGCTCGCGCCGGGTCGACGGCTTCACCTTCGACTTCACCGGCCACTACCTGCACCTGCGCGACCCCGAGACGACGGCTTTCGTCGAGGAGCTGACCGGCGGCCGGATGATGCAGGTCGAGCGCCGGGCGTACATCCACTCGCAGGGGGCGCGGCTCGACTTCCCCTACCAGGCCAACCTGCACGGCCTGCCGCCGGCGCTGGTCGCGAAGATGCTGCTCGACTTCGTCGAGGCGGCGAAGTCGCCGCTCCCCGCGCGGCCCGAGGAGCTGCCGTTCGGGGAGTGGGCGCGGCGGGTCTTTGGCGACGGGATCGCCGAGGGGTTCATGATCCCGTACAACACCAAGCTCTTCGGCTGCGCGCCCGACGAGCTGACCGCCGAGTGGGTCTCGTGGGCCGTCCCGCGGCCCGACCTGGCGCAGGTCGTGCACGGCGCGCTCGGCCTGAAGAACGCCGGGATGGGCTACAACCCGCGCTTCCGCTACCCGCAGGAGGGGGGGATCGGGATCCTGGCCGAGGCGCTGGCCGAGCGGGTCGGGGACGACCTGCGCTGCGGCGCCAGCGTGGTCTCGATCGACGCGCGCGAGCGGCGGGTCGTGCTGCAGGGAGGGGAAGTCCTGCCGTTCGAGGCGGTCGTCTCGACCCTGCCGCTCCCGTACCTGCTGCAGCGCGTGCGCGGCATCGACGGCTGTCCCGGGCTGGGGATGACGCTGGCCGAGATGGCCGGCGCGCTGCGCTGGAGCGCGGTGATCGACCTGGAGCTGGGGGTCGACCGGCCCGGGATCGCGGACGGCGCACACTGGATCTACTTCCCCGACCCCGAGCTGCCGTTCTACCGCGTCGGGTTCCCCTCGAACGTCGCGCGCTCGCTGGCCCCCGCTGGCTGCTCGTCGCTCTCGGTCGAGTTCTTCCACCGGCCGGGAACGCCGCTCCCGCCGACCGACTCGCTCGTCGCGCAGGCCCGCGCCGGGCTCGAGGCGGCCGGGATCCTGCGCTCCGCCGACCGGATCGTCTGCGCCGAGGCGGCGCTGCTCGACCCGGCCTACGTCCTGTTCGACCCGCGCCGCACCCCGACCGTCGAGGCCGCGATGCGCCGCCTGAACGGGGCCGGGATCCGCTCGATCGGCCGCTTCGGGGCCTGGACCTACAGCTACATGGAGCGTGCGCTGCTCGACGGACGGGATGCCGCCGCGGCGATCGCCGCGGAGCGGCTCGCGTGAGCGGCCCGGTGCCCGGCTCCGGCGACGCGGGAGGTCGCCCGCTGCGCGTGCTGCAGCTGATCACGATGCTCGAGCTGGGCGGGGCGCAGGGGCTGGCGCTCGACACCGTGACCCGGCTCGAGCGCCGGCGCTTCGCGCCGCAGTTGGCGGCCGGACCCGGTGGACTGCTCGACGAGGCCGCGCGCACGCTGACCGGCGCGCCGTTCACCACGGTGCCGCACCTGGTGCGCGAGGTCCGGCCGCGGGACGACGCGCGGGCCTTCGCCGAGCTGCTCGCGCTGTTCCGCCGCGTGCGGCCCGACGTGGTCCACACCAACTCCTCCAAGGCCGGCGTGCTGGGGCGCTTCGCGGCCGCGGCGGCGGGGGTGCCGATCGTCGTCCACACCGTCCACGGCTGGGGCTTCCATCCCTGGCAGTCGCGCCGCGCACACGCGCTCTACGTCGCGCTCGAGCGCGCCGCGGCGCGGGTCACGACGCAGCTCGTGGCGGTCTCCGAGGCCAACGCGCGGGCCGGCGCGCGCGAGGAGATCGCGCCCTACGAGGCCTTCGAGATCATCCGGCCCGGGGTCCACACGGCGCGTTTCGCCGGGGCGCGGCGCAGCGGCGGCCTGCGCGCCGAGCTGGGCCTGGCGGAGGGAGCGCCGCTGGCCGGGATGGTCGGCTGCCTCAAGCCGCAGAAGGCGCCGGTCGACTTCGTGCGGGCCGCGGCCCACGCCGCCGCGCGCGTCCCCGGCTCGCACTTCGTGCTGGTCGGCGACGGGGTGCTGCGGCCGGAAGTCGAGCAGGCCGTCGCCGCGGCCGGGCTCGCCGGCCGGTTCCACCTGCTGGGCTGGCGCCGCGATCCCGAGGTCGTCGTCGGCGACCTCGACCTGTTCGTCCTCTCGTCCCTGCACGAGGGGCTGCCGATGGTGATCCCGGAGGCGATGGCGGCCGGGGTCCCGGTCGTGGCGACCGCGGTCGACGGGACGCCGGAGGCGGTCCGTCACGGCGTCACGGGCCTGCTCTGCCCGCCGCGCGACCCCGGGAGGCTGGGGGAGGCGATCGCGGCCCTGCTGGCCGAGCCGGAGCGCCGCCTGCGGATGGGCGCGGCCGCGGCCGCGGACGCGCCCCGTTGGGACGTCGCCGAGATGGTCCGCCAGCAGGAGCGGCTGTACCTGCGGCTGGCGCGGGAGGCCGGGCTCCCGGCCCCGGGACGGCCGGCGGGCCGCGTCGCTTGACACGCCCCGGTCGCGGGGCATAAGTCTTTCACCGAGCGCGGCTTGCCGGGGAGCGATGCCATGGACGGTCCAGCCCCCCTCGTCTACCGGGGGGTCAGCAAGAACTACCAGACGCACTTCTGGCAGCGGCCGTTCACATCGCTCGACGGCTTCTCGCTCGAGGTCCGCCCGGGCGAGATCCTGGGGCTGCTCGGTCCCAACGGCGCGGGCAAGACGACGGCGATCAAGCTGGCGCTGGGACTGATCTTCCCGGACGCAGGGAGCGTCACCCTCAACGGCCTTCCCGCGGCCGACCCGGCGGCGCGGCGCGCGACCGGCTACCTGCCCGAGTCGCCCTACTTTCCCGACGACCTGACCGGGCTCGAGCTGGTCCAGTTCGCGGGGCGGCTGCACGGTGTCCCCGAGCGCGAGCTGCGCGCGCGGGCCGCGGAGCTGCTCGAGCAGGTCGGGCTGGGGGCGGCCGCCGGCCGCAAGCTGCGCAAGTACTCCAAGGGGATGGTGCAGCGCGCCGGGATGGCGCGTGCGCTGGTCGCGCGGCCGCGCTTCGTGATCCTCGACGAGCCGATGAGCGGGCTCGACCCGGTCGGGCGGCGCGAGTTCCGCGACCTGATCCTCTCGCTGCGCGAGCGCGGGGCGACGGTTCTCTTCTCCTCTCACGTCCTGACCGACGCCGAGATGCTCTGCGACCGGGTGGCGATCCTCAAGGACGGTCGGCTGCGCGCGCTCGAGCGGGTCGGCGAGCTGTTCGCCTCGCGCCGCGTGCGCGGCTGGGAGGTCGAGGCCCGGGGCGGCGGGGCCGTGGCCGGCGCCGAACTGGTCTCCGAGCGCGGCGAGGAGCGCCTGTGGCGCTTCCCGGCCGCGATGCAGGCCGAGGAGATCTTCGCCGCGGTGCGCGCCGCCGGGGCCCACCCGGTGATGCTGACCCCGCAGCGCGAGACGCTCGAGGACCTCTTCCTGCGGACCCTGGCCGACGAGCCCGCGGCGGGCCGCGACGGGGCCGCGGCATGAGGCGCATCCTCGCGGTCGCGCAGGCCACGCTGGCGGAGGCGATCCGCCACCGCATCCTCTACCTGCTGCTGCTCTTCGCGCTGGCCTTGATCGCGCTCTCGCGGACCCTGACCCTGCTGACCGTGGGCGAAGGGGGGAAGATCATCAAGGACGTCGGGCTCTCGGCGATCAACGTCTTCGGCCTGATGATCGCGCTGTTCGTCGGGGTCGGGATCATCTTCCGCGAGATGGAGCGGCGGACGGTCCAGGTCACGCTCTCGACCCCGATCGCGCGCTGGGAGTACCTGCTGGGGAAGTTCCTCGGCCTGGCCGCGGCGATCACGATCATGGTCGCGGTCATGGCAGCCGCCCTGCTGGGGCTGGTCGCGCTGCGCGGCGAGTTCACCGCCTCGCTGCTGGTCGCGGTCTTCATGCTCTGGGTCGAGCTGATCTTCATCACGGCCGCCGCGGTCTTCTTCTCGTCGTTCTCCACGCCGATCTTCGCCGCGCTCTTCACGGCCGCGGCCTACGTCGTCGGGCACCTGGCCTGGGCCCTGCCGCTGCTGCAGGAGCGGCTGCCGGCCGGGGCCTTCCGCACGCTGGTCGGCGCCGTCTACTTCGCGCTGCCGGACCTCGAGTACGGCGACGTCCGGGCGCTCGCCGTGCACGGTGTCCCGATCCCGTGGGACCGGGTCGCGACGGCCACGGTCTACGAGCTGGGCTACGCCGCGCTGCTGCTGACGGTAGCGTGCCTGGCCTTCCGGCGGCGGGACCTGGTGTGATCCGGCGCGGCCTCGCGCTCGTTGGGCTGATCGCGGTCCTCGCGGGGATCGTCTTGGGCGCCCGGGCGCGGCTCGAGGCCGCGGGCGAGGAGCGCATCCCGCCCTCGCTGCTCTACCTACCGAAAGGGCCGTTCCTGCGGGCCCTGGCGCTGGGGCAGGAGGAGACGCTGGCCGACCTGCTCTACATCTGGTCGATCCAGTACTACTCCAACTACGACGACACCTCGCGCTACGACTACCTGGACCAGGTCTTCGCCGGGGCGATCACCGAGCTCGATCCGCGCTACGTCGAGCCCTACCTCGTCGGCGCGCTGATCATGTCGATGGAGGCGAAGGAACCCGAGCGCGCGCTGCGGCTGTTCGACAAGGGACTCGAGCGCAACCCGGACAACTGGGAGCTGGCCTACTGGGCCGGCTGGGAGTGCTACGGGCTGAGGAACTACGCCTGCGCGCGCGACTACTGGGCGCGC
>JALOKP010000216.1 GCA_025456425.1 Acidobacteriota bacterium
GATCCTCGACCTCGAGGTCAACCAGATCCTCGACCTGGGCGTGACGCTCTCGACCAACGTCGCGCTGGGCGAGGACTTCACGGTCCGCAGCCTGCGCGAGGAGCAGGGCTTCGACGCCGTCTTCCTGGGGATCGGGGCCTGGGACAGCACCGAGATGCGGGTCCAGAACGAGCGCACCGAGGGGGTCCTCTCCGGAATCGAGTTCCTCAAGAACTTCGGCCTGCGCCGCGCCCCGAAGCTGTCCGGCCACGTCGTGGTCGTCGGCGGCGGCAACACCGCGATCGACTGCGCCCGGACGGCGCTGCGCGTCGGCGCCGAGGAGGTCACGATCCTCTACCGCCGCACCCGGAACGAGATGCCGGCCAACGAGATCGAGATCGTCGAGGCCGGGCACGAAGGGGTGGCGATGGAGTTCCTGGCCGCGCCGGTCAAGGTGCTGCAGCAGGACGGCCGGGTCTCGGGGCTCGAGTGCATCCGGATGGAACTGGGCGAGCCCGACGCCTCGGGCCGCCGCAGCCCCAAGCCGCTGCGCGGCTCCGAGCACGTGGTCGAGTGCCGTTTCGTGATCGCCGCGATCGGCCAGAACACGACGGTCGCCGAGCTGACCGCCGGCAAGGTCCCCAACTTCCTGCCTCCGGGCGAGATGCTCAACCTGACCCGCTGGAAGACGATCCAGGTCAACGAGCAGACCTACGAGACCTCGGTCGAGGGGGTCTTCTCGGGCGGTGACGTCGTGACCGGCGCCGCGACCGCGATCGAGGCGATTGCCGCCGGCCGCAAGGCCGCGCACGCGATCGAGGCCTACCTGACCGGCGGCAAGGCCGAGCCCGAGCCGTGGGAGTTCTTCAGCCGTCGCGACACCTTCGGCAAGGTCACCGTGGCGGACCTGCCGACGCGCCAGGCGTCGTCCCAGCGCCCGATGCCGCTGATCTCGATCGAGGAGCGCAGGAACAGCTTCACCGAGGTCGAGACCGGCTACGCGCTCGAGGACGTGATCGCCGAATCGCACCGCTGCCTCGAGTGCGGCTGCGACGCGCTCTTCACCTGCGACCTGCGGCGCTACGCCACCGAGTACGGCGTGGACATCAGCAACTTCGTCGGCGAGGCGCTGCACCACGAGGTCGACCGGACCCACCCGCTGATCACGCTCGACCCCAACAAGTGCATCCTGTGCGGGCGCTGCGTCAGGATCTGCAGCGACGTGGTCGGCGTCTCGGCCTACGGATTCGTCAACCGGGGCTTCGCCACCGTGGTCCGCCCCGCGCTCGGCGGCAGCCTGCTCGAGACCGACTGCGTCAGCTGCGGGCTCTGCATCGGGACCTGCCCGACCGGCGCGATCGCCGCGGTCTCGCACCTCGACAAGCCCGGTCCCTGGAAGAGCGAGAGCGCCCCGACCGTCTGCCACTACTGCGGCGTCGGCTGCCGGCTGAACTTCGAGTACTACGGCGAGACGCTGCTGGGCGCGGCGCGCGCCGAGGACAGCGCGGTGACCTGCGGCAACTACTGCCGCAAGGGGCGCTTCGGCTTTCACTGGGTCCAGGACCGCGAGCGGCTGGTGGTCCCGCGGGTGCGGGGCGGCCGCGAGCAGCAGCCGACCAGCCTCGACGACGCGCTGACCTTCACCGCCGGCCGGATCAAGGACCTGAAGCGCCGCGTCTCGGGCCGCGAGATCGCCGTGTTCGTCTCGCCCCGGCTGTCCAACGAGGAGATCTTCCTGGCGCAGAAGTTCGCGCGCGTGGCGCTGGGCACGCACAACGTCACGACCTTCGCGGCGCTGGCCAACCCGGACCTGTTCTGCCCGGACGTCGTCTCGACCGGGGCCTACCGCGACCTGCTCGACGCCCAGGCGATCGTGCTGGCCAACTCGCGCACCGACGACGAGCACTTCGTCGCCGACCTGCTCGCCAAGCGCGCGATCCGGCAGGGAACGAAGCTGATCTACGTCGGCGCCGACGAGAACCGGACCTCGCGCCTGGCCGAGGCCTGGCTCCCCTGCCGCCCCGGGACCGAGGCCGCCGTCGTGACCGCGCTGGCCGCCGCCGCCGGCGGCGACGCCGGGATCGAGCCGCCCGCGGCCGCCGGCCTCGACCGCGCCGCCTTCGACGAGGCCGCGCGGATCCTCTCGAAGAGCGTGCTGAAGGTCCTGGCCTTCAACAAGGACTTCCGCGGCCCCCGCGTCGCCGGCGACGATCGGATCTTCGCAGCGGCGGCCGAGACGATGGGAGCGAGCCTGCTCGCGCTGCGCGAGAAGTCGAACATGCAGGGGCTGCTCGACATGGGCGCCCACCCCTGTTGGTTCCCGGGCTACCGGCGGACCGACGACGCCGCGGCGATCGAGGCGCTGGAGAAGGAGTGGTGCGTCACGCTGCTCGACCTCGACCGCGAGTGCACCGACGTCGCCGACCTGCTGCGGCGCAAGGCGATCAAGGTCGCGGTCGTGCTGGGCGAGGACCCGTTCGGCACGCCGGACCTGCCGGAGGAGCTGCGGGCCGGGCTGGAGGCGGTCGACCTGCTGATCGCCGCCGACGTCGTCGACACCGCGACCACGCGGGCCGCCGACGTCGTGCTGCCGCTCTCGGCGACGGCCGAGACCTCGGGGACCTTCACCAACCAGGAGCGTCGTGTCCAGCGCTTCCGCCGCGCCGTCGCACCGCGGCCGGGGATGGAGACCTGGCAGTTGCTCTGCGAGCTGGCGGCGCGGCTGGGCCTGCGCTTCAAGATGAAGTACGCGGGGGTCGACGCGGTGACCGAGGAGATCCGCCGGGTCGTGCCGATGTACCGCGAGGTGGTCGTCGACAGCCCGGATGCCGACGGGACCTGGGATCTCTCCCGCTTTGCGCTGCCCCGCCTTCCGGCCGAGCCGGACAGGGCGGACCGGCCGGCGGTCCCGGCCGCGACCCTCGCGCTCGATGCCCTCGAGGCCCGCTTCGGCCGCTGGTTCGAAAAAACGATCGCCGACGCCCGGAAAGCCCTGACTGGATAGAATGTCGCAACGACCCCGCGGAGGGACCGCACCTTGTACCGCATCGTCAAGCGCGAGCAGTTCGGTCCGGTGACCTATCTCTGGGACGTGGAGGCCCCGGCTGTCGCCCGGGCCGCCCGGCCGGGCCACTTCCTGATGGTCCGCATCGACGAGACCGGGGAGCGGATCCCGCTGACCGTCGCCGACTTCGACCGGGAGCGGGGCACCGTCACGGTCGTGATCCAGGCCGTCGGCAAGACGACCCGCCAGATGATGGAGCTGCCCGAGGGGGCCGGGCTGCTCGACTTCGTCGGGCCGCTCGGGCTGCCCAGCCACATCGGGACGCCGGGCAAGACGGTGCTGGTCGGCGGCGGCCTCGGCGTCGCGCCGGTTTTCCCCCAGCTACGCGAGTACAAGCAGAAGGGGAACCCCACGATCGCGATCATCGGGTTCCGCAGCAGGGACCTAATGTTCTGGGAGGACAAGTTCCGCCGGTACTCGGACGAGCTGATCGTCACGACCGACGACGGCTCGTACGGGATGAAGGGGTTCGTCACCCACGCGCTCCAGAAGGTGCTCGACGAGCATTCCGACGTGAAGGAAGTCGTGGCGATCGGACCGCTGGTCATGATGCGGGCCTGCGCCGAGGTCACGCGGCCGCGCGGGATCCACACCCTGGTCAGCCTCAACTCGATCATGGTCGACGGGACCGGGATG
>JALOKP010000104.1 GCA_025456425.1 Acidobacteriota bacterium
GAAGGACGAGAGAGCGCTCACAACGAGCGCTCGGTGACGACGAACCCCGACATGGGGCGACACGATTGCACTACCGCGGAGCGGTTTAGTTCAACTACACTTAGACTGCGGTCGGGGTAGCCCACTTCGGGCGGCGAGATTGTCGGCCAAGCAGGCGCACCCCGGGCTTTTCTACCCCCGGAATCCCCGTCGCGTCAACGCTTACCCGGAACTCGCGTCCTGTTCGCTCCGCGATAGGCGGCAAATTCGACGGCGAAGTTGACGGATAAGCGTCGACGGTCAGGCTGCGGGAACCGGGTGCGGACCGAACCGGTTGACTCCGGCGAGACCGGGCGTCGGCGGACCAAAGAGCTGGCCGACGAGTGCGGGACCCTGCGGTCCGCGGCGACGGCCGAGCGGCCGGCGTCACCGGGCCCCGGCGATCGCCCTCTGCGCCGGCCGCGGTAACGCCGGCGCTGCGAACACCCGCGCGGGAGACAGGTAGCCCTCCCCGGGCTCGTCGACGATCCGGAGCGGACCGTCGCACGAGACGGCCCAGCTCCCGGATGGCGCGGCCGACGGCGATCGTTCCTCGGACCCGGATCTCGCTGCCGACGGGGATCATGGCGCCTCTCCGAGCTCACAGCCGGTCCATCGGGCTGATCACGCCCCCAGGCCCGCGCTTGAGTACGTGGGTGTAGATCTGCGTCGTGCTGACGTCCTGGTGGCCGAGCAGCTCCTGCACCGTGCGGATGTCCGCCCCCGACTCCAGCAGGTGGGTGGCGAAGGAGTGGCGCAGGGTGTGGGTCGTGACCCGCTTGGGGATCTGCGCGCGAGCGGCGGCGCGCTTGACCTCGCGCTGGATCACGCTCTCGTGAAGGTAGTGGCGGCGGACCTGGCCGGTCTCCCGCTCGACGTAGGTGCGGGTGGCGGGGAAGACCCACTGCCAGGGCCACTCGCGCCCGGCGTTCGGTAGCTTGCGGTCCAGCGCGTCGGGCAGCTCGACCCAACCGCCGCCGTGACGCAGGTCCCAGTCGTGCTGGCGGCGGACCGTCTCGAGGTGCGCGCGCAGCTCGTCGCGCAGCGCCTGGGGGATCACGGTCACGCGGTCGCGTCCGCCCTTGCCGCCGCGGATCGTCAGCGTGGAGCGCTCCAGGTCGAGGTCCTTGATTCGGACCTGGAGCGCTTCCGTCAGCCGCGCGCCGGAGCCGTACATCAGCTTCGCGACCAGCAGCGGGACGCCGCGCATCTCGGCCAGCAGGGCACGCACCTCGTCGCGCTCGAGCACGACGGGTGAGCGCGGCGGGCGCGTCGCGCGCGTGAAGTCCTCCAGGAACGGCAGCTCGAGCTGCAGCACCCTGCGGTAGAGGAAGAGGATCGCCGCCAGCGCCTGGTTCTGGGTGCTGGCGGCGACGTGGCGCTCGACGGCGAGGTGGGTCAGGAAGGCCGTCAGCTCCGGCGCCCCCAGGTCGCGCGGGTGGCGCCCGGGGTGGAAGCGGATCAGGCGGCGGATCCAGGCCACGTAGGCCTCTTCGGTGCGGCGGCTGTAGCGCGCCAGGCGCAGAGCCTCACGCACCTTGTCGAGCAGACGGGGGCGGCGGGGATCGGGTAGCGTGCTCATGCAGCGAGGATGGGGCGCAAACGGCCGCCGTGGCAGCCCGGAGCGCACTCGACCGTTTCCGCAGCGGGAATCGCCACCGCGCAACACGCGCGCTCCGCGGGTCTCGGCCCCGCCGTTTCGCGCCGCCGCGCCCGCTCCGCCTGCCGCCGGCGGGCCGCCGGGATAGCGCGCGCCCCCGGCCTGCGCCATCCTTGCCGCCCGTGAGCCGGCCGTCGCTACCGTCGTTCCTGCTCGACCTGGTCCCCGCGGCCGCGCGCCGTGCGATCGAGGCCGCGGTGTCGGGCGCGGGACCGCGGGTGCGCGCCTCGGCGATGGCGCCTGCCGCGCGCGTCTTCGCGCTGGCCGCCGCGGCGCGTGCCGCCGCCTCGCTGCCGGGCGCGGCCCTCTCCCGCCTCGCCGTCGTCACCCCTGACGACACCCGCGCCCGCGCGCTGGCCGCCGAGCTGGACGCCCTGCTGCGCGATGCGCCCGCGATCCCCGTGCTGCGCCTGCCGCCGCTCGACGCCGACCCCTACCGCGGCCTCCCGGCGCACGCCGCACTGGCCGCGCAGCGCGTCGCGGTGTTCGACGCGCTGGTCCACACCGCGGGCCCGCTGGTCGTCGTCCTCCCCGCGGCCGCGCTGCTGACACCGGTCCCCGGCGCGGCGGCGATCCGCGCCTGGGCGCGCCGGATCGAGGCCAGGGCCCGCATCGACCTCGACGCGCTGGCGCGCGAGGTCGTCGCCAAGGGCTACCGCGTGATGGACGTCGTCACCGCCCCGGGCGACTTTGCCCGGCGCGGCGGGCTGTTCGACCTCTGGCCGCCGCAGGAGGACGCGCCGCTGCGGGTCGAACTGTTCGGCGACGAGGTCGAATCGGTTCGCCGCTTCGACGCCGGCACGCAGCGCACTTCCGCGCGCGTCGACGGCTTCGCGCTCCTGCCGGCGCGCGAGGCGCCGATCGGCCCCGGCGAGGCCGACCACCTGCTCGACCGCCTGATGGGCCGCGCCCGCGCGCTGCTCGCCGACGCCCCGCCCGGCGACGACGGCCAGCAGATGATGCTCCAGGAGGCGCTGACCGGCCTCGAGGGGGCGCCGTCGCTCTACCGTGCCGACGTCGTCCCGCTGGCGTCGCTGCTCGACGGCCCGCTCGTCGCGTGGGAGCCGGAGGAGGCGGGCGACCGGCTGGCCACGCGCTGGGAGGAGCTGGACGCGGCGTGGCAGGAGAGCCGCGGCGACGCGCTCCCGCCGCCGCGAGAGCTGTTCGTCGAGCCGGCCGCGATCGAGACGCAGCTCGCGGACGCCGCGCTGGTCCTCTCCGAGCTGCCGATGACCGGCCCCGGCGAGAGACTGACGATCGACCTGGGGGGCCGCCCGCCGCGCACCTACGGCGGCCACCTCGACGAGCTGGCGCGCGACCTGGACGCGGCGCGCGCCGCGGGCCGGGCCGTCGCGCTGGTCGTGCGCACGCGCGGCCGGAGCGAGCGGCTCAAGGAGGTGCTCGACGCCAGCGCGGTCCCCTGCCGCGAGGCCGACGAGGACCAGCCGTGGGCCCCCGCGCCGGGCGAGATCGTGCTGGCCCACGGTGCGCTCGAGCGCGGCGTCGAGTTCGGGCACGACGGCCCGCTGCTGCTCTCCGAGGCCGACCTCTTCGGCGCCGACCCGCCGCCGCCGCCCTCGAAGAAGCGGCGCGGCGCCGAGGCCTTCCTCTCCGACCTGCGCGACCTGAAGGAAGGCGACCTCGTCGTCCACGTCGACCACGGGATCGGCCGCTACGTACGCGGCGGGCGACCGGCTGTTCGTCCCCGTGACGCGGCTCGACCTGATCCAGAAGTACGCCGGCGGCGAGCAGGTCCTGATGCCGCTCGACCGGCTCGGGACGCCGGGCTGGGACAAGCGCCGCGCCAAGGTCGGCGCCGCCGTGAAGGAGATGGCCGGCGAACTGCTGCAGCTCTACGCCCAGCGCCGCGCGGTCCGCGCCCCGGCCTACGGCCCCGACTCGACCTGGCAGCGCGAGTTCGAGTCGGCCTTCCCGCACGACCTGACGGCCGACCAGTCGTCCGCGCTGTCCGACATCAAGTCCGACCTGTCCGAGCCGACGCCGATGGACCGCCTGCTGTGCGGCGACGTCGGCTACGGCAAGACCGAGGTCGCGCTGCGCGCGGCCTTCAAGGTCGTCCAGGAAGGGGGCCAGGTCGCGGTCCTGGTCCCGACGACGGTCCTGGCCTTCCAGCACCTGACGACGATGCGCGCGCGGATGGCGAGCTGGCCGGTGCGGGTCGAGATGATCTCGCGCTTCGTCTCCGCCGCCGACACGAAGAAGATCCTCGACGACGCCGCGAAGGGCGAGGTCGACATCCTGATCGGCACCCACCGCCTGCTGTCGAAGGACGTCCGCTTCAAGAAGCTGGGTCTCCTGGTCGTCGACGAGGAACAGCGCTTCGGCGTGCGCCACAAGGAGGCGATCAAGAAGCTCTCGCTGGGGGTCCACAGCCTGGCGATGAGCGCGACGCCGATCCCGCGCACGCTGCAGCTCTCGCTGGCCGGCGTGCGCGATCTCTCCGTCATCGAAACGCCGCCCCGCAACCGGCTGGCGATCCAGACCCACCTCGCCCCGTGGTCGCCGTCGCTGGTGGCGGCCGCGATCCGCAACGAGATGCGCCGCAGCGGGCAGGTCTACTACATCACCCCCCGGGTCGCCGGGATCGAGCAGGTCGTGACGAACCTGCGCGAACTGGTGCCGGAGGCCTCGATCGTCCACGCCCACGGTCAGATGCCGGAGGGCCAGCTCGAGCGGGTCATGCTGCAGTTCGTGCGCGGCGAAGCCGACGTGCTGGTGGCGACGACGATCATCGAAAACGGCCTGGACATCTCTCGCGCCAACACGATCCTGGTCAGCCAGGCCCACCGCTTCGGGCTGTCGCAGCTCTACCAGATGCGCGGCCGGGTCGGCCGCTCGGACCAGCGCGCCTACGCCTACCTCTTCATCCCGCCGCGGCGCGAGCTGACGCCCGAGGCCCGGCAGCGGCTGGCCGCGCTGGTCGAGTTCTCCGAGCTGGGCGCCCTCTTCATCCCGCCGCGGCGCGAGCTGACGCCCGAGGCCCGGCAGCGGCTGGCCGCGCTGGTCGAGTTCTCCGAGCTGGGCGCCGGCTTCCGGATCGCGGCGATGGACCTGGAGATCCGCGGTGCGGGCGAGTTCCTGGGAGCGCGGCAGTCGGGCCACATCACCGCGGTCGGCTTCGAGATGTACGCCGAGCTGCTGGAGAAGGCGGTGCGGCGGCTGCAGGGGCTGCCGCTGCCCGAGGCCCCGGAGCCGGTCACGATCAACCTGGGTCTGCCCGCCTTCATCCCGGAAGAGGCGATCCCCCACCCCGGCCAGCGGCTCGAGATCTACAAGCGGCTGTCGCGCGCCGACACGATCGACGAGATCCGCGCGATCATGGAGGAGGCCGAGGACCGCTTCGGCCGGCTGGGCGAGCCGGCGCGCAACCTGTTCCGCCAGGCCGAGCTGCGGGTGCTGGCGCAGGAGCAGGGAGCGGTTTCGATCGACTGGGCGGGCGATGCCGTGGCGGTGCGCTACGGCGAGCGGCCGAAGGTGGACGGCGAGCGCGTGATTCAACTGCTGCAGCGCGACGACCAGGTACGGATGACCGCCGCTGGCGTGCTGCGCCTGAAGGTGTCCGATCCGCGCGCCGACCGGATCGCGGCGGCCTCGTTGGCGCTGCGGAAGCTGGCGTCGTGAGGCGCGCGGGCCGCTCCGGGCGCCTCGCGCTGCTGGCGCTCGCCACGCTGGCGGCCGCGGGGTGCGGCGGCCGCGACGAACCCGCGCCGGCCGCCGCGCCGGCCCCGCGCGCCGAGGCGCTGACGGAAGCGCAGCTCGACCGCTACCTGCTGCGCGAGACCGGCCTCGACCCGCGCTCGATCGACCCCGCCGCGCGCATCCGGCTGCGCGAGGAGCTGGTGGCCGAGGCGCTGTTCGCGGACGCGGCCGAGGCGCAGGGGCTCTACGCCCCGATCGACGCGATCGACGACGGGACGCGGCGGCTGATCGCGCTGGGTGCGGCCGGCACGCCGGAAGAGCTGCGCGCCGACGCGCGGCGCCGCGTGCTGGCGCAGATCTACGAGATGACGGTGCTGCTGCCGGAGGTCCAGGTCGACGACGCCGAGGTCGAACGCGAGCTGGCAGCCAGCCGGCCCGCCGACCGCGGCGAGCAGGTCACCTTCCGGCAACTGCTCGTCGACAGCCGGGTCAAGGCCAACGCGGCGCTCGAACGGCTGCAGCGCGGGCGGGAGACATTCCAGGACGTGGCGGGGCAGGTCTCGCAGGCGCCCGACCGGGGGGCCGTCCAGGTTCGCCAGCTCTCCCAGCTCCCGGAGCCGGCGGCCCGGGTCCTGAAGAAACTGAAGCCGGGGGAGCTGAGTCGTCCGGTCGAGATCGAGGGGTCATACTATTTGTTCCGGCTCGAGGACCGCCGGCCCCCCCCGGGGCCCGGTGTGCGGGAGCGAGAAGCCGCCCGCGAGCGGGTCTTCGAGCGGAAGTTCGGGGCCCTCCGGGCGGCGCGGATCCAGGCGCTGGCGGCCGCGGCCGCCGCGCCCGCCCCGGCCCCCTGAACCGGACCCGCGCACGGAACGAGGAGACCCCCTGATGTCGTGGCCGTTGCTCCTTGCCGCCCTGGCCGTCGCCCAGGCCGAGACGCCCCCCCTGCCCCCCCCGCCGCCGGCCGGCCAGGAACAGCCGGCCGCCCCGGAGGCCTCGCCGGACGCGACGGACGCGAAGCCGGACGCGAAGAAGGAAGAGGAACCGCCCCCGGAGGTCCTGCGCGGCACGACCGTGGGCGGGACGCGCCTGCCGACGCAGCCCAGCGGGAGCGCGGCCCCGGCCCCCCCCGGCAGCCCGGGCGCCGCGCCCGGCAGCCCGACTGGCCCCGCCTCCGGCCCCCGCGCCGAGGAGCTACGGGTCGAGGAGATCGTCGCCTGGGTCAACGACGACGTCGTCCTGCTGTCCGAACTGCGCACGACCGAGCAGCAGGCGCTCTCGGCCATGATGAAAGGGAAGCGCGTCTCCTCCGGCGAGATGTCGGCCAAGGTGGCGGAGGTCCAGAACCAGATGCTGATGTCTCTGATCAGCAACCGCCTGCTGGTCCAGGAGGCCGAGCGGCTCTACGACGTCAACGAGATCGGCAAGGACTTGATCAAGCGCTGGCGCGAGCGCAACGACGTCAAGTCCGACGAGCAGTTCGACCGGATCCTGAAGGACGAGCTGCACATGTCGCGCGCCGACCTGCAGGACAAGCTGATCTCGGGCGCGGCGCCCGACTATGTGATCGACACCCAGGTCACGCGCTCGATCTCCGTCTCGGACAAGGAAGCGCGCCAGTACTACGACGAGCACCGCGCCGAGTTCCTCACGCCGGGCCAGGTCACGTTCCGCGAGATCGTGCTGCTGGCCGAGAGCAACGAGCAGAAGCGCGCGCGAATGGACGAGGCGGTCGACCTGGTCGAGCAGGCCAAGCGGGGGGCCGATTTCGCGAAGCTGGTCGAGGCGGAGTCCGAGGGACCGTCGAAGTCGCTGGGTGGGCTGATCGGCCCGGTCGCGCCGTCCGACCTGGCGGAGTCGGTGGCCGAGGCGATCGTCAAGACCCCGGCGGGCCAGGTCGTGGGCCCGATCCCCACGCCGGTCGGCTGGCAGATCGTCAAGATCGAGCAGAAGCTCGACGAGAAGATCACGCCCTTCGAGCAGGCGCGCGCGCGCTGCGAGGAGGCCGTGCGCCAGGAGAAGTTCCCCGTCGTCTACGAGAAGTTCATGACCGGGCTCTGGGAGGCGGCGACGGTCGAGGTTCGCAAGGACTACCAGTCGCGCATGCCGAAGAACATGCAGGCGAAGGTCGTGTTCCGCTGAGGGGCGTCCGGCCGTAGTCAGGGGGACCCCCCCGTGCTATGGTCCCGCCCGGAATCGGCCCGGAGGTCGGTCACCGTGGAACAGAGGTCCGAGAAGCGTCCGCCTGCGGAGCGGCGCACGCGCCCGGCCGGCGGCGCCGCCGCCGACGAGGCGCGCCGCAAGCCGCTTCCTCCCGAGAAGACGCACGCCGAGGAGTTCTACTACCTCAAGCAGATGGGCTCGAAGACCGTGCTGGTCTTCGTGCTCGAGGACGGCGAGACGCTCCGAGGCCGCGTCGAGTGGTACGACCGCGACTGCGTCAAGGTCCACCGCGACGACGGGCCCAACCTGTTGCTCTATAAGCGCCACATCAAGTACGTCCACAAGGAAGGCGAGGACAGGTCGGACGAATGAACGAAACCAGGCCGACGGCCGGCGAGACGCGCGACGCGGATCGGCCGGCCCTGGCAGTCACGTTGGGCGACCCGTGCGGTATCGGGCCCGAGATCGTCCTCAAGGCCCTTGCAAACGAGAAGGCCGCGGCGGCTGCGCGGCTGATCGTGATCGGCGACGAGGGCTGCATGCGCCGCGCCGCGCGCGATCTGAAGCTGCGCTGGCCGTTCGGCGCGGTGCTCCGGGAGCCGCCCGCCTCGCGTCGCTGGGAGAAGCCGCAGCTGCTCGACCTGGGCAACGTCGAGGACGGGCTGCGTCCCGGGCAGGTCTCGGCCGCGGCCGGGCGCGCCGCCGGCGAGGACGTCGAGTTCGCCGCGCGGATGGCGCTGTCCGGCGCCGTCGACGGGATCGTCACGGCGCCGCTCAACAAGGAGTCGCTCCAGCTCGCGGGCTATCCCGATCCCGGCCACACCGAGATGCTGGCCCGGATCGCAGGCGTCAAGAAGGTCGCGATGTTGTTCTGGTCCGAGGAGCTGTCGGTTGCGCTGTTGACCACGCACGTCTCGATGCGCGACGCGCTGGCCAAGGTGACCCGGGCCCGCGTGCTGGCCCAGCTCGAGCTGCTCGACGCCGAGTGGCGCCGCTTCTTCGGCAAACGGCCGCGGATCGGGGTCGCTGCCCTCAACCCGCACGCGGGAGAAGGCAACCGCTTCGGCCACGAGGAGACGCGCGAGATCATCCCCGCGATCAGCGCGGCGGTTGAAAAGGGGCTGACGGTCTACGGCCCGGTCTCCGCCGACGCGGTCTTCATCCAGGCGCGGCGCGGCGATTTCGACGTGGTGCTGGCGCTCTACCACGACCAGGCCACGATCCCGGTCAAGCTGCTGACCGGCCGGCGCGCGGTGAACGTGACGGTCGGGCTGCCCTTCGTGCGGACCTCGGTCGACCACGGCACCGCGATGGACATCGCCGGCAAGGGGGTCGCGTCGGACGAGAGCATGGTCCAGGCGATCGTCGTCGGGGCCACGCTGGCGCGCGCGCTGCGCAACGGCGGGGGCGCGAAGGCCGCGCGGGGATCGAGCGGCCTGTAGCGGTCCCGCCGTACGCCAAGGACGAGCAACGCCGCCCTGCGGGATGCAGCGGCGGCCGACTGTCAAGCCAAGACGGATTCAGGACACTAGGGCATCGTGCGCTGCACGACTGCCAGCAGCTCGGAGTGCAGCGCCGCCGGCCCGGCCACGATGTCGCCGCGCGCGAGCACCGCGCCGCCGCCCCGGAAGTCGGTCACCACGCCGCCGGCCTCCTCGATCAGCAGCGCCCCCGCGGCGAGGTCCCAGGGCCCCAGCCCTTCCTCCCAGAACCCGTCGAGCCGCCCGCACGCGACGTACGCCAGGTCGATCGCCGCCGAGCCGGCCCGGCGCACCCCGGCGGTCTCGACGACGACCTCGCGGAAGGCGGCGAGGTAGAGGTCGAGCCGCTCGAGGCGCCGGAACGGGAAGCCGGTCCCGACCAGCGCGTGCCGCAGCCCGGACCGTGCGGAGACGGCGATCGGCCGGCCGTCGAGCGCGGCGCCGCGCCCGCGCGCCGCCGCGAACAGCTCGCCGCGCGAGGGGTCGAGCACGACGCCGGCCTGCAGCAGCCCGCCGACTGCGCACGCGACCGAGATCGCGTAGACCGGGAAGCCGTGCAGGAAGTTGGTCGTGCCGTCGAGCGGGTCGACGATCCAGAGCGGGCCCGGCGCGTCCAGCGCCGCCCGCTCTTCCTCTTCCGCCAGGATCGCCGCGCCGGGGAAGTCGGCACGGATCGCCGCGGCGATCGCGCGCTCGGCAGCGCGGTCGGCCTCGGAGACGAAGTCGTGGCGGGCTTTTTCCTCGATCGCCAGCGCGGCGCGGGCGGCGAAGTGCGGGGCCAGCGCGGCGGCCCCGGCGCGGGCCGCGCGGGTGGCGGTGCGGAGCAGGTCGCCGGGGTCGGGCGCGCGCACCGGGGCGCCGCGCGTTCAGGCGGGGGGCGGCGCGACGGCCACCTGCGACGAAGCCAGGTCGACCAGCACGCGGAACCGCTTGAAGGCGTCGCTCCCCAGGATCCAGCTCACGCCGGCCAGCCCGAGCGTCATCGCCAGCATGTCGGGCAACACCCCGAAACGCGCCTCGAGGGGGAAGCCGCCCAGCTCGACGGTCGCCCGCACCGTGTCGGTCGTGAAGCGCCCGAAGCCGGGGTAGAAGTCCTCGGCTTCGCCGTCGGAGGGCAGCCCGGCCGCGCGCTCGGGCGGCATGTAGGACAGCTTCGCGCCGCTGTCGAGGAAGCCGGAGATCGCCTCGCCGCCGTGGCGGAAGGTGACGATCGGAATCCCCATCACGCGCTGCGTCGGGACCGCAGCCCCCTCGAACGGGATCGGCGTGCGCGAGAAGGCGATCGTGCCGTGGTTCCAGTCGAAGAGGAACGGCCCGGCGTGCAGCACGTCGGCGCCGAGCAGCGCGTCGATCGGCGTGCCGACCATCTCGGACAGGCCGGCGGCGGTCAGCCCCATCACGGAGCGCTGCAGCGGGTGCTGCGTACCGAGCAGCCAGACGGGCTGCTCGCCGATGCTGACCGGCGAGCCGGTGTCGATCAGGCAGCGCTTGCCGTCGATCCGGGCGATCGGGTGGTCGTCGAAGATCTCGAGCGGACAGGTCTCCATGGCAGCCCTTTCGCGGGGATTCTACAGCGGGCTACGCCCGCGGGTGGGCCTGGTCGTAGACCTCGAGGATCCGCTCCAGCGAGACCTTGGTGTAGCGCTGGGTCGTCGAGAGCCGCGCGTGTCCCAGCAGCTCCTGGATCGCGCGCAGGTCCATCCCCGACTCCAGCAGGTGGGTCGCGAACGAGTGCCGCAGCAGGTGCGGGTGGACGCCGCGCATCAGCGCCGCGCGCTCGACGGCGGCGTCGAGGATCCGGCGCACCGAGCGGTCGGTCAGCCGGCCGCCGCGCTGGTTCAGGAAGAGCGCCTCCTCGCCGGACTTCTCGCGCAGCGGCGCGAAGGCGGCCAGGTAGGCCCGGACCGCCGCCGCCGCCTTGCGTCCGAACGGCACGATCCGCTCCTTGCGCCCCTTGCCCAGCACGCGCGCCGTGCGATCGGTGAAGCCCACGTCGTCGAGGTCCAGCCCGACCAGTTCCGAGACGCGCAGCCCACAGGCGTAGGTCAGCTCGAGCAGGGCCCGGTCGCGCAATCCGGCCGGCGTCGCGGGGTCGGGAGCCTCGAGCACGGCCTGCACGTCCTCGACGTCGAGCCGACCGGGGAGACGCTCGGGGCTCTTCGGGTTCTTCACGGTGGCGGCGGGGTTGTCGTCGGCCAGGCCCTCGCGTCCCAGCCAGCGGAAGAAAGCGCGGGCCGCGGAGAGCCGCCGGCCCACCGTCGCCGGTGCGAGGCCGCGCGCGTGCATGTCGGCGACCCACGAGCGGATCCTCCGCGCGTCGACCGTCTCCAGCGGGAAATCGGCGGCCGGGTCGTCGTCGCCGGCCAGAAAGGCCAGCAGGTCGGACAGATCCTTCGCGTACGAGCGGACGGTGTGCGGGCTCTGGTCCCGGTCCAGGGCGAGGACGTCGAGGAATTCCTGGATCCGATCGCGCACCGTGCCGACGATGCTACGACGGTGTCAGACGGCCTGCGAGGGCTTCCGCTGGCAGCCGCCGTCGATCCACATGATCAGCCGGCGCACCTGGTCGGAGGAGGCGACCGCCCCGGCGCCCTGCCGGCGCTCGTTGTCGACGTGGCGCGGCAGCGCCTCGGCCAGCACGTCGCGCACCTTGTGCGGGTTGTAGCCGGCCTCGATCAGCTCGACCGCCACGCGCCAGTCGGGGAGCGGCGAGGCGGCCCAGGCGCCGAACGCGCCCAGCAGGTCCGCGCCGGCCATCAGCGCCCGCGCCATCAGCGTGTGCGCGCGCGAGGTCACCTCCGGCGTCTGCTCGGTTTCTTCCTCGGCCCACTGCAGCGCGAGCGCGGCGTGGTGGGACGCACGCTCCGGGTTGCCCAGCAGCAGCAGGTAGCCCTCGGCCAGCAGCAGCGCGGTCTCGGCCTCCTGCGGCAGTTCCTCTTCCATCTCCTCGAGCGCGCGCAGCACGGCCTCGTTCTGGCCCATCCGCGAGTGGCAGAGCGCGATCTGCGAGAGCAGGAAGCGCCGCCCCGCGGCGTCGTCCGAGGAGCGGGTCCGGTCGAGCTCGCGGCGGAGGACGCCGACCGCCTCTTCGCCGCGCCCATCCGCCAGGCGGCGGGCGACCTCGAACGAGGCGGCGAAGTAGGCGTCCGAGCGCCGGCGGGCGGGCACGTCGGGCGAGCGGCTCATCCACGACCTCCTGGTGCTTCGGCAGGCGCGTGTCCCGCCGGGGCGGACGGGGCGCGCCGACCCGGGGGAGTTCGCTGGGAAAGATAAGTCGAGAGGACCGAGAGCGCCCGTTCGGACAGGGCCGCCTTGCGCTCGCGCTTGCCGCGCGGGGGGTCCGGCAGGGGCGGCAGCAGCCCGAAAGCGATGTTCGTCGGCTGGTAATGCGCTGGGTTGGCCCCGGCCACGTAGCGCTGGAGCGCGCCCAGCGCGGTCTCCGGCGGGAAGACCGGGGGCTCCTCCCCTCGCAGCAGGGCCAGGGCCCCGAGCCCGGCGACCAGCCCCGAGGCGGTCGACTCGGTGTACCCCTCGACCCCGGAGATCTGCCCGGCGAAGAAGAGGTCGGCCCGGGCCCGGGCCTGGAAGGTCGGGAGCAGGACGCGCGGGGCGTTGATGAAGGTGTTGCGGTGGATCATCCCCAGCTTGACGAACTCGGCCTGGGCGAGGCCCGGGATCATCCGGAAGACCCGCGGCTGCTCACCCCACGCGATCCGGTTCTGGAAGCCGACCATGCTCCAGTGGGTGGCGGCCAGGTTGTCCTGGCGAAGCTGGACCACCGCCCAGGGGCGGCGGCCGGTACGCGGGTCGGTCAGGCCGACCGGTTTCATCGGTCCGAAGCGCAGCGTGTCGCGGCCGCGCAGCGCCAGCTCCTCGATCGGCAGGCAGCCCTCGAACAGCAGCTCGCGATCGAACTCGTGGAGGTCGGCCGCCGTCGCTTCCATCAGCGCGTCGTAGAACGCGTCGTACTCCTCACGCGTCATCGGGCAGTTGAGGTAGTCGGTCCCCGTCCCCTTGCCGTAGCGCGAGGCGCGGAAGGCGATCCCGAGGTCGATCGAGTCCCCCTCGATCACCGGGCTGATCGCGTCGTAGAAGGCGAGGCTGGCCTCGCCGGTGAAGGCCGCGATCGCGCGGGCCAGCGGCTCGGAGCAGAGCGGGCCGGCGGCGACGATCGCCGGGCCGTCGCCGGGGATCTCGGTCACCTCTTCGCGCACGACCTCGACCAGCGGGTGCTCCTCCAGCGCCCGCGTCACGCGCCCGGCGAACAGCTCGCGGTCGACCGCCAGCGCGGCGCCGGCCGGCAGCCGCGCCGCCTCGGCGCAGGCCATGACCAGCGAGCCGGCGGCCCGCAGCTCGGCCTTGAGCAGGCCGTGCGCGTTGGCCAGCTCGAGCGACTTGAAGGAGTTGGAGCAGACCAGCTCGGCGAGCTGCCCGGTGCGGTGGATCGGGTTGCCGCGGGCCGGCCGCATCTCGTGCAGCACGACCCGGACGCCGCGCGACGCGAGCTGCCAGGCGGCCTCGCTCCCCGCGAGCCCTCCGCCGACGATCCGCACCCGATCCGCCGGGACCATGAATCATCCTAGCGGCGAAAACGGGGACGGCAACCTACCGGAAGAACACCCAGGTCACGACCAGGAAGATCGGGATGTTGACCGGCAGGGTCCAGCGCAGGATGTAGCCGAAGAACGAGGGCATCTCGACCCCGGCCTCCTCGGCGATCGCCTTGACCATGAAGTTGGGCGCGTTGCCGATGTAGGTGTTGGCGCCCATGAAGACCGCGCCGGCCGAGACCGCCAGCAGGTAGACGTGGTGCGTCGCGATCAGTTCATGGATCGCCTGGGCCTCCGGCATCCCGGGATAGAAGCGGCCGAGTGCGGTGGCCAGGAAGGTCAGGTAGGTCGGGGCGTTGTCCAGGAACGACGAGAGCGTCCCCGCCGCCCAGAAGTACCGCGCGGGCGAGGTCACCTCCTGGATCAGGAAGGCCAGCGCGCCGCGCTCGCCCGCGTGGAGGATCTCGAGCGCCGGGATGATCGTCATGAAGATCCCGGCGAAGAGGTATGCGACCTCCCGGATCGGCCCCCACGAGAACTCGTTCTCGCGCCTCAGCGCCTTCCGCGTGGTCACCAGCGAGAGCAGCGCCATGAGCAGGATGAGCAGGTCGCGCGCCAGGTTCTGGATCCCGACGTCGACCCCCAGCAGGTGGACCGTCCCGGCGTCCTTCCAGAATCCGCTCAGCAGCACCGCGCCGAGGATCCCGCCCAGGAAGAGCAGGTTGTGCGCCCCGGCCAGGGCCAGCGGAACGCGCGCCCCGTCGGCTGGAGGGAGCGGCCCTTCCTGGCGGTACCGCCGCCGCTCGATCGCGTAGTAGACCGCCAGCATCAGGCCCGCCGTCAGCGCCATCGGTCCGAGCAGGTGCAGCGTCCAGAAGAACGGCACGCCGTGCAGGAACCCCAGGAACAGCGGGGGGTCGCCGAGCGGGGTCAGGGAACCGCCGACGTTCGCGACCAGGAAGATGAAGAAGACCAGCGTGTGGACCTTGTGCCGGCGCCCCGCGTTGGCGCGCAGCAGCGGCCGGACCAGCACCATCGCCGCGCCGGTCGTCCCGATCCACGAGGCCAGCAGCGTCCCTGCCAGCAGCATCCCGGCGTTGACTTCCGGGGTCCCGCGCAGCGAGCCGCGCAGCACCAGGCCGCCCGAGACCGTGAACAGCCCGAACAGCAGGATCAGGAACGGCACGTAGTCGATGACGAAGATGTGGGCGATCTCGTGCAGCGCCCGCCCGCCGTAGGCCCAGACGAACGGCAGCGCGAAGACCAGCGCCCACGCCGCCGCGACCTTCGGGTAGTGCCGGTGCCAGAAGTGCGGGGCGAGCAGCGGGAAGAGCGCGATCGAGAGCAGGGTCCCGGCGAACGGGACCGCGCTCCAGAGCGGCAGGACCTCGCCCAGCGCCCGCTGCGCCTCCATCGCGGATCAGCGCGCCGGGACGGCGCGAGGCCCCGGCGCGGGCTCCAGCGTCTCCTTGTGTCCGCACCCCTCGGCATCGCAGATCAGCTGCCGCCCTGCCTTCTTGGTCACCGACTCCTGGCGGTAGGCCCGCCCGCACGACGGGCACGGGCTCGCCACCGGCCGCTTCCAGAGCACGAAGTCGCAGCTGGGGTAGCCGCTGCAGCCGAAGAAGGTCTTCCCGCGCTTGCTCTTGCGGCCGACGATCATCTTGCCGCACTTGGGGCAGTTCACGCCGGTCTCGTCCTGCTTGATGTACCGGCACTCGGGGTAGCCGGTGCAGCCGATGAACTCGCCCGAACGCCCGTGCTTCTTGGAGAGGTTCTTGCCGCAGCGCGGGCACTTGTCTTCCAGCACGACCTCGCGCTTGACCTCGACCTTGTCGCCGGTGACCTTGACCTTGCGCGTCCCCTTGCAGGACGGGTACTTGGTGCAGGCCAGGAACGGCCCCCACTTGCCGTTGCGCAGGACCATCTCGCCGCCGCACTCGGGGCAGGTCTCGTCGACGTCGATCGCCGGCAAGCCGTTCTCGTGCAGGTCGCGCGAGTTCTTGCACTTGGGGTAGTCCTCGCAGGTCAGGAACTCGCCGAAGCGCCCGAAGCGGATCACCATCGTGTTGCCGCAGACCTCGCACTTCTGGTCGGTCGGGGTCTTGCGGGCCTTGATGTTCTCCATGTCCTTCTTCGCGGTCGCCAGGTCGCGCGCGAACTTGCCGTTGAACTCCTCCAGCGTGTGGAGCTTCCCCTTGGCCCCTTCCTCGATCTGGTCGAGCTCGCGCTCCAGCTCGGCGGTGTAGCCGACCTCGAAGATGTCGGGGAAGTGGCGCACCAG
>JALOKP010000105.1 GCA_025456425.1 Acidobacteriota bacterium
TCGGCGGGATCGCCCGGCTGGTCGACACGCTGGCCCGGCGGCTGACGCTGCAGGAGGCCCTGACGGCCGAGATCGCCGACCGGCTGGCGGCCCGCTTGCACCCGCGCTCGGTCGTCGTCAGGATCGAGGCGGAACACCTTTGCCTCTCGGTGCGCGGGGCCCGCAAGACCGGCCACGTGCTCGAGACGCTCGAGCGCCGGGGGGAGCCGTCGGCGGAGCTCGAGCGCATGGTGCTCGCGCCCGGCGGGCGCGGCTGAGAGGCGGCCGGGGAGGCGCGATGGAGATCGGCGTCGAGCGTCGCGGGGAAGTGACCGTGCTGCGGCCCCGCGGCGAGCTGAAGGTCGGCGGCCCCGACCTCGTGCTGCGCGCGGCCTTCGACCGCGCGATCGAGCAGGGCAGCCGCCGGATCGTGCTCGACCTGGGCGAGGTCCACTTCGTGGACAGTTCCGGGCTGGGCGAGATGGTGGCAGCCCTCAAGAAACTGCGAGCGGGGCAGGGGGACCTCAAACTCGCCGCAGCCAATCGCCGGGTGACCGAAACGCTGCGGATCACGCAGCTCGTCCGGGTGCTCGAGGTCCACGACGACGCCGCGGGGGCGGTAGCCGCGTTCCCCTGACGGGATGTCCGCACGGGGGCTCGCTCCCGGGCCCGGGCGCGCGCCGCGAGGCGTGGGCTATCCTCCGCGGGTGACCCTCCTCGCGTTCACGCTGCTGCTCGCGCTCGGCCCCGCGGCCGCGCCGCCGCCGGCCACGGCCGGCGGAAACCGGGCGGCCCCGGCGTCGCGGCCGGCCCCCCCGCCGCCGGTCCTGCCGCCCGCGGCCGCCAGCCTGTTTGCGGCGATCGATCCCGGTCTGGCGGTCGCCGCGCCGCGTGTCCGCGTCGCTCTGAGCACGAACCGCCAGGAGATTCCGCTCGCGGCGACCACCGGCCGGCTGCGGCTGCTCGACGGCCGCACCGGCGCCGAGTTGTGGCCCGATCGCTCCGCGGGTGCGGTCCGGGTCGTGCGTGACGTGGCAGCCGAGGACCGCGACGCGACGGTCGAGGAGGTCCGCCGGATCCAGGTCGGCGCCTTCCGCGACGAGCCGCAGGCCCGGGACCTGGGGGCGAGGCTGGAAACCGAGTTGCGCCAGCCCGCGGTCACTTTCTGGGACTCGGACCGCAACGTCTGGCGCGTCCGGATCGGCCAGGCGAAGGAACCGGAGGAACTGAAACCGCTGCTGGCCCAGGTCCGAGAGAGCGGCTACCCCGACGCCTGGATCGTGCGCGACCCGGTGCTGCGGCTGGAGGGGGCGACGCTGCGGCTGCTGGACGCGCGCTGGAATGTCCGGGCGATCGCAGCCGACCGGATCGTGGCGGTCCCGTCCGCGGGGGCGATGGTCTCGGTCGAGGGGCGTCCCTACCGCGGCCTGGTCGAGATCCGGCTGACTCCCTACGGCGAGCTGCTGGCGATCAACGAGGTCGCGGTCGAGGACTACCTGCGCGGCGTCGTGCCGGAGGAATTGGGCCCGAACCTCTACCCCGAGCTGGAGGCGCAGAAGGCGCAGGCGGTCGCGGCGCGAACCTACGCCTACGGCAACCTCGGCCAGTTCACCGCCGACGGTTACGACATGTGCGACACGCCGCGCTGCCAGGTCTACCGCGGCGCCGGGAGCGAGCAGCCGCTCTCGGACCAGGCGATCCGCGAGACCCGAGGCGAGATCCTGGCCTGGAACGCCGCCCCGGTGAACGCGCTCTTCACCTCGACCTGCGGCGGCCACACCGAGGACGTCGAACTGGTCTTCCCGGAGTGGGATTACCCCTACCTGCGGGGCGTCCCGTGCGGCCTGCCGCCGAAGGACCGCAAGGGGCGCGGCACCACCGTCGTCGGCAACCCGGTCGCGTCGGTTCCGGGCGCCCCCGATCCGGGGCCCG
The DNA here is from genome assembly GCA_025456425.1 of Acidobacteriota bacterium. Classification (GTDB taxonomy): domain Bacteria; phylum Acidobacteriota; class Polarisedimenticolia; order J045; family J045; genus JALOKP01. Next base: position 1,912 of record JALOKP010000105.1, read on the forward strand.
AGCCGCTCGACCTGGCGCGGCTGGTGGCCCACGGGATCGTCGGGCGCGAGGCCTACGACCCGGGCTGGCGCGGCGTGCCGGTCCGGGCCGGCGAGGCCTGGAGCTGGTTCGCGGCGCTGGCGGCGCAGGCCGGCAAGCCCGCTCCGGCGGCGGTCACCGACCCGGCGGGCCGGCTCGCGCTCTGGCGCGCCACGCGGGGCCTTCTGGGGATCGAGGGGAACGAGCTGGTCGCGCCGGGGGACGAGGCCCTCGTGCTGGCGGTGGAGGACGCCGACCTGGTCGCGCCCGAAGACCTCTCGCTGGTTGCCACCCTGTTCGTGCGCGGCCTGGCCTATCCGGACGCCGAGGGGCGGCTCGACCCGCTCGGGGTCCCCTCGCGCGCCGAGGTCCTGGGCTGGATCGCGCGCGCCGCCGACCAGTACGCGGCGGCCGGGCTGGAGGAGGCCCAGGTGACGGCCGCGCCCGCCGGCGGGCCGGTGAAGATCGCGCCGAAGGGAGGCCGGCGGGAGTGGACCGTCGCGGTCGCGCCCGACCTGCTGGCGGAGGTGGGCGGGGCCTGGCACCGCGTCGGGCGGGTCGACCTGCTGGCCGGCGACCGGGTGCTGGTGGCGGCCGACGACGGGCGGATCGGGCTGCTCGCGCTGCGGGAGCGGGCCGGCAGCTCGGACGACCGCACCAGCTCGAAGTACCGCTGGACCAAGGTGAAGGACCGCGCCGACCTCGAGACCTCGCTGGCCCCGGTCGCGCCGGTCGGCGAGCTGCGCGACCTGAAGATCCTCGCGCGCGGCCGCTCGGGGCGGGTCACAGCGATGGAGATCGTCGGCTCCGACGGGCGCGCGATCGTCGAGGGGTTCCGGCTGCGGCGCGCGCTCGACCTGCCGGAGACGCTGTTCTCGATGGACATCCAGCGCGACCGGGACGGCACGCTGCGCCGCATCACCTTCCGCGGGCGGGGCTGGGGGCACGGGGTCGGGATGTGCCAGGTCGGCGCTTTCGGGATGGCGCGCCGCGGCGCGGGCTACCGCGAGATCCTGACGCACTACTACACCGGCGTCGTGCTGGTGAAGGTGCCGTGATGGCGGACCCGGCGCCGGCGGACGCGGGGTGCGAGGCGCGGCGCGGGCTGGTCGTGGCGCTCGCGGTGCTGTTGCTGCTGCTCGCCTGGAGGCTGGCGCGCGCGGCCTGGGGCGGAGCGTGAGCGCGCCGCCCGTCGTCGCGATCTACGGCGCGACCGGGGCCGGCAAGACGCGGCTCGCCGCGGCACTGGCCGACCGCCTGCCCTGCCGGCTGATCTCGTGTGACGCGCTGCAGGTCTACCGCGACTTCCGGGTCGCGACCGAGAAGCCGCGCGGGGACGAGGCGCGACATCCCTGGGCGCTGGTCGACTGGGCCGAGCCAGCGCGCGACGTCAACCTCGGCGAGTGGGTCCGCGCTGCCGAGGCGGAGATCCGGGCCGCGCGCGCCGCGGGAGAGGTCCCGGTCGTGGCCGGCGGGACCGGGCTCTACCTGCGCGGGCTGCTCAAGGGGGTTGCCGCCGCGCCGCCGCGCGAGCCGGCGCTGCGCGCCCGGCTCGACGCCCTGGCCGAGCGGCGCGGCATCCCGTACCTGCACCGCGTGCTCACGCGGCTCGACCCCGCGACCGCGCGGCGGCTGGCGCCGCGCGACCGGCAGCGGGTCATCCGCGCGCTGGAGGTCCGCCTGGCGGCCGGAGCCTCGCTGGCGGCGCTGCAGGGTGACGGCTTCGCGCGTCCGGACCGCTTCCCGGCGCTGCGCGTCGGACTGGCCGTTCCCCGCGAGCAGCTCTACCCGCGGCTCGACGCGCGGGCCGCGGGCTACCTCGCCGCCGGCCTGGTCGAGGAGGTCCGCTGGCTGCTCCAGACGAGGCGCGTGCCGCGGTCCGCGAACGCGTTCCGGGCCCTGGGTTATCGCGAGGTGCTGGAACACCTCGAGACCGGTTCCGGGCCCGGCGGCGAGGCCGCCCTGCTGGAGCGGATCCAGCGCAACACGCGGCGCTTCGCCAAGCGGCAGGCGACCTGGTTCCGGGGCGAGAACGGGACCGAGTGGCACGACCCGCGCGATCCCGGACTCGCCGACCGACTGGCGGCGCGGGTCCAGGAGGCCGGGGGGTAGACGAACGCCGCTCGGCTGGGGCCTATAATGCGCCCCATGAGCGCCGAGGAGCAGGATCTCCAGACCACCCTTCTGTCCCGCTTCCGCCGCGAGAACACCACCGTCGCGGTCTGGCTGGTGAGCGGCAAGCGGCTGGTCGGCCGGATCAAGGGTTACGACCGCTTCACGCTGCTGCTGGAGCACGCCGGCGCCGACCACCTCGTCTTCAAGCACGCGATCGCGACGATCGGCCCGGCCCGCGACTTCCCCCGCGACTGAGACCGGGGAGGGCGACCCGCGCTCGGCGGGCCGCTACACCGGGCTGACGGCCAGCCCTCAGCGCCGGAAGAGGCCGCCGCCGCGCCCGGCGGGCACCGGCTCGGCCTGCGTCAGCTCCCGGATCCGGGCCTGCAGGCGCTCGATCTTGGCGTCGTACTCGGCCCGCTGGGCTTCGAAGCCGCGGTTCAGCCGCTCCCGCTCCTCTTCGACCTGATGCTCGCGCGACTCCCGGTCGGCGTCGGCCTCGTAGCGGGCCCGCAACTCGGCCTGCAGCTGCGCGATCCGCTCGTCCCGCTCGGAAAGGTCCTGCCTCACGCGCTCCTGGAGGTCGTCGTAGAGCTTCTCGACCTCGAGCAGCTTGTGGATCCGCGAGTAGTCGGCGTTCGAGGGCATGGCCCCCTCCTCACCCGGGGCGTCGGTCCCCTGGGCGGCGAAGAAGAACTTGCGCAGCATCAGGTCGAGATCGCCGGGATTGCCCGAGATCTCCATCGCCGTCTCCTTGGAGACGACGTTGTGGATCACCAGCGCCGCGAGCGACTGGTTCATCGACTGCATCCGGTAGTAGGAGACCGAGCGCTCGACCTCCTCCGCGAGCTCGCCGATGTTCCCCTCGCGGATCAGCTTGCCGATCCGCGGCGAGTCGCGCAGGACCTCGACCGCGGCCACCATCCCCTTGCCGTCGGCGCGCTCGACCAGCTGCAGGCTGACGACCGCCTTGAGCACCTCGGCCAGCTGCTGGCGCACCTGGCGGTGCTGCTCGGCGGGGAACATGTCGATCACGCGGTCGATCGTCTGCGGCGCGGAGTTGGTGTGCAGCGTGGTGAAGACGACGTGGCCGGTCTCGGCGGCGGTCAGCGTCGTGCTCATCGTTGCCAGGTCGCGGTTCTCGCCGACCATGATCACGTCCGGGTCCTGCCGCAGCGCGTTGCGCAGCGCGTCGGCGAAGCTGGTCGTGTCGGCGCCGACCTCGCGCTGGGTGACGGCCGCCATCCCGTCGGTCAGCAGGAACTCGATCGGGTCCTCGATCGTCACGATGTGGACCAGCCGCTTGGCGATCACTTCGTTCATGATCGCGGCCAGCGTCGACGACTTGCCCGAGCCGGTCGGCCCGGTGATCAGGACCAGCCCCTGCCGCAGATCGGCCAGTTCCTTCAGCACGTCGGGCATGCCCCAGTCGTCGAGCGAGGGGAAGACGAACGGGACCCGGCGGAAGACCGCGGCCAGGGTGCCGCGCTGGAAGAAGATCGTGCCCCGGAAGCGCGACACGCCGGGGACCGAGTAGCCGAACTCGCAGGCCAGGTTGCGGTCGAGCTGCTCGAGCTGCCGGGCGTTGAGCGCCCCCTTCAGCATCGCGTCCAGGTCGGCCGGCTTGAAGGGCGGCCCCTTGAGCGGGACCAGCTTCCCCTTCAGCCGGAGCAAGGGGGGCCGCATCGGCTTCAGGTGCAGGTCGGACGCCTCCTGCTGGACCATGAAGCGCAGGAGATCGTCGAGCTTGAACGCGGCCCGGGCCGTCTCCATCGCGGGGGTCTCGACCGTGCTCACTTCCACTCCGTTCCCGCCGGGGGGCGGGGCTGAGGGGTTCCCGGGAAATCTAGGGTTCCGGGGGGCGGTGGGCCAACCCGGGCGCCTGCGAACCCACGGTGGCCGCGAGCCTGTTGGTGGTTCTGCAGGAAAGCCCCGTCCCGAGCGGCTTCCCGGCGACTCTCGGGGCACGGCCCGCAGGTTCCTCCGGCCGCGTGACGACTCGCCCGCCGTGGCCGCCAATCCGGGGCGGACTGGCCGGAGGGCCACCAACACTCTTGTGGCCACCGTGCGTAGAATCCGGCCATGCGGGCCCTCGACCCCGTCCTCCGCCAGCTCACCCTGGCCAACCAGTTGACCCTGCTCCGGCTGGCCGCGATCCCGGCCTTCGCGCTGCTCCTGCTGGAGGGGGAGACCGGTTGGGCGCTGGCGGTCTACCTGGGGGCGGCGGTCACCGACCGGTTGGACGGGATCGCGGCCCGCCGGCTGGGGCAGTTCACCCCCCTGGGAGCCTTTCTCGATCCGGCCGCCGACAAGCTGATGATGCTCGTCACCTACGTCCTGTTGGCGCTCCCGGACCACCCGCGGACCTTCCCGCAGTTCGCGCTGGAGCACCACGTGCCGGCCTGGCTGACGCTGCTGGTCGTGCTGCGCGACCTGCTCATCGTGATCGTCGCGCTGGGGCTCTACCTCGCGCACCACGAGACGAAGTTTGCGCCGAGCCGCCTGGGGAAGTGGAACACCGGCTGGGAGATGGGGACGGCCGGCGTATTCCTGCTGGCCAACGTCTGGGACAAGGTGCCGGACTGGCTGCTGGTGTTCGGGGTCTGGAGCATGACCGCGATGCTGGTCACATCGGGGGTGTCCTACCTGGTGCGCCTCGGCCGCTCGATGCGCGCGGCGAGCGGCGCGTGATCGCCTCCCCGGAGGTCCAGCTCCGGCTCGAGCTGGCTCGCGTGCTGGAGATGATCGCCGCGGGGACGCGGACCCCGATGGGGCGCGACCAGGCGCTCTCCCTGGCCCCGGTGGACGAGCCCGGCGACGCGTTGCGGGCGCAGGACCGCGCGGCGGGGATGCGGCGCGTGCTGGCCGAGCGCGGGCGCCTGCCGCTGGTGGCGGTGGAGGACCCCGGGGGGGTGCTCGACGAGTTGGCGGTCGCCGGCCGGACCCTGCCCGGCCGCGAGATCTTCGAGACCGTGCGCCTGCTGGTCGTGGCGCGCGAGGTCGCGGCCTTCCTGCGCGCGCTCGATCCCGACGCGGTGCCGGCGCTGGCCGGGGAGTGGGCGCGTTTTCCCGAACTGGAGGGGGTCGTCGGCGCGATCGAGGGGGACCTCAGCCCGGCCGGTTTCGTCGAGGACGGCGCCTCGCCCGAGCTGGGCCGCGTGCGGCGCGACATCCGCCAGCTCTCCGAGCGGCTGACCGAGACGCTCCAGAAGATCCTGCGGGCCGAGGCCGGCGGCCCCGTGCTGCAGGACGACTTCATCACCGTCCGCAACAACCGCTTCGTGCTGCCGGTCCGGACCGACGCGCCGCGCCGCTTCTCGGGGATCGTGCACGCCACCTCCGGGACCTCGCACACCCTCTTCATCGAACCGATGGAGACGGTCGAGATCAACAATCAGCTGGTGGCGCTCAAGGACGAGGAGCAGCGCGAGGTCGAGCGGATCCTGACGATGTACACCGAGCTGCTCCGCGCGGCGCGCGAGGAGATCGCAGAGACGGCGCGGGTGCTGGGCGAGCTGGACCGGCTGGAGGCGATCGCCCGCTGGGCCGATGCGGTGCGCGCGGTGCGGCCCGACCTGCAGCCGGGCGGCGGGCTGCGGCTGCGGCGCGCGCGCCACCCGGTGCTGGAGGCGACGCTGGCCGCCGCGAGCCCGCCGCGTGCGATGGTGCCGGTCGACGTCGACCTGCCGCGCGAGCTGCGCGCGCTGGTCATTTCGGGCCCCAACGCGGGCGGCAAGACGGTCGCGCTCAAGACGATCGGCCTGGTCGCGCTGATGGCCCACGCCGGCCTGCCGGTCCCGGCCGACGAGGCGGCGATGCCGCTCTTCTCGCGGATCGACGCCGACATCGGAGACGAGCAGTCGATCGCGGAGAGCCTCTCGACCTTCGCCAGCCACGTGAAGAACCTGGCCGCGGTGCTGGCCGGCGCCGTGCCGCCGGCGCTGGCGCTGATCGACGAGATCGGGACCGGGACCGACCCGGCGGAGGGGGCCGCGCTGGGGACCGCGGCGCTGGACCGGCTGGTCCAGCGCGGGGTCCACGTCGTGGCCACGACCCACCACGCGGCGATCAAGGCCTGGGCCTACCGTGCGCCGGGCGCGCTCAACGCGGCCTGCGACTTCGACCAGGCGACGCTGCGCCCGACCTACCGGCTGGTGCCGGGCGTGGCCGGGGCCTCGATCGGGCTGACGATGGCCGAGCAGCTCGGGCTGGACCGGGAGATCGTCGAGGAGGCGCGGCGCCGGCTCGATCCCGCGGGGGTCGAGACGGCGGGGGTGCTGGACGCGGTCCGTTCGCTGGCTTCGGACCTCGAGACGCGGCGCGCCGAGCTGACCGAGACGCGGCGCCGGCTCGAGCGCGAGGCGGAAGAGCGCGAGACGGCGCGTCGCGCCGACGAGGAGAAGCGCCGCGCCGAGTGGACGCGGAGGGTCGAGGAGCTGACGCGCGCCTTCCGCGCCGAGGCGGAGAAGATGCTGAAGCGGCTCGACGACGTCCGCGAGCGGCGCCTGCTCGACCGCGAGCGCGCGGCGCGCGAGCGCGAGCTGAAGGAGCGCTTCGCCGAGGAGGTGGCCGCGGCGCGGCGGATCGAGCCGCCCCCCGCGGCCTGGCAGCCGGAGGAGGGGGGGAAGGTCTTCGTGGCCTCGCTCGGGCGCGAGGGGGTGATCCGCGGGATCTCCGGGCACAAGGCCGAGGTCCGGCTGGGGGCCGCGATCTTCACGATCCCGCTCGACGATCTGCGGCCGCCGGGCGCGCCCGCCGCGCCGGCCGCCGCGGCACCGCGCGGGCCGCGCACGGCCGCCGCGCGGCCGGGAGCGTCCCGTCCCCTCGGGCGCTCGGCCGAGGCCGCGGAGCGCGCCGCCGCGCGCGAGCTGATCCTGCTGGGCTACCGCGTCGACGAGGCGCTCGACGCCGTCGACAAGGCGCTCGACGAGGCGCAGCTGGCCGGGCTGACCGAACTGCGGCTGGTACACGGCTTCGGGACCGGCGCGCTGAAGAAGGCGGTCCGCGAGCATGTCAGCGCGCACCCCGAGGTGGTGTCGTGGCGCGACGGCCGGCCGGACGAAGGGGGAGGCGGCGCGACGGTCGTCGCGCTGCGGACCGAGTGAGCAGACCGCGCCGCGGGGGCCGCGCCGCCCGCGCCGCCGCGCGGGTCGCGGCCGTACTCCTCGCGCTGGCCGCGGTCGTTGCGCTGGCGGTCGCGGTGCGGCCGGGGATCGCGTTCGCGGCCGCGCGGCGGATCGCCTACCTCCGCGCCGGGGCCGAGTGGGGCACGGTCGACGCGGGGGGCCAGCGGCTGGGCTGGATCGCGCTCGGCGAGGGTCCGCCGATCGTTCTGGTCCACGGGATGCGGGCGGAGGCCTCGATCATGACGCCGCTGGCCGGCGCGCTGGCGGACCGCGGCTGGCGCGTCGTGGCGTTCGACCTGCCGGGGCACGGCCGCTCCGACCCGCCCGCCGGGCCGGTCGAGATCGACGGGGCCGGGGAACTCGTGCTGGACGCAGCCGCGGCGCTCGGCCTGCCGCAGCGGCCCGCGCTGCTCGGTCACTCGATGGGGGGCTGGATCGTCGCCTGGCAGGCGCTCGCGCATCCCGAGCGCTGCGGGCCGGTCGTGCTGGTCTCCGCGCCGGGGGTGTGGACCGACCTGCCGCCCCTCGATCGACTCCACCCCGAAACCGCCGCCGAGGCCCGGCGCTCGATGGAGTACTTCTTCGCCACGCCGCCGCCCGCGCCGTGGCCGGTCCTCTGGCTGGCGGCCCGCCGTCCCGACGGGATCGGTCTCGAGCTGCTGCGCTCGGCGCTCTCCGGCCGCTACATGGTCGGGGACCTGCTCCCCGGGCTGCGCGTTCCGGCGCTGGTCGTCGCCGGGGCCAAGGACCGGATCGTCCCGGCGGAAGCCTCGCGGCGGATGGCCGACGCCCTCCCGGTGCGGCGCTACCTCGAGGTTCCGGAGGCCGGTCACATGGTGATCTGGGAGGATCCCGGGACGGTCGCCCGGGCCGCGGATGCGTTCCTGCGGGAGGTCGGCTACGGGGCGGTTCAAGCGCCGGGACAGGTTCGATAGAATCCGGCGGTCGGCCGGGTCGCGGGGTGCCCCAACCCCCCAGGCGGCCCCGGCCCGGCCAAGGAGAGAGGATGAGCGAGAAGCCGTTCCAGCCGGTCATTCCGGCCAGCTCCACCGACCGCGAGTTCACGATGCGGGCCCTCGTCCTGGGCCTCGTGCTCTCGGTCGTGCTCGGGGCCGCCAACGCCTACCTCGGACTGCGGGCCGGGATGACGATCGCCGCGACCTACCCGGCGGCGGTGATCAGCATGGCGTTCCTGAGGCTGTTCAAGGGGTCGCTGCTCGAGGAGAACTTCGCCCGGACCGTCGGCTCGATCGGCGAGTCGGTGGCCGCCGGCGCGATCTTCACGATCCCGGCCTTCGTGATCCTCGGGCTCTGGAAGTTCAACCCCGAGGAGATGTTCAAGGAGTACCTCACGGCCTCCGCTCTGATGATCCTGGGCGGGATCCTGGGGATCATGTTCGTGACGATCCTGCGCCGCGTCATGGTGGAGGACCGGTCGCTGCCGTTCCCCGAATCGGTCGCCGCGTCCGAGATCCACATCGCCGGGCGCCGCGCCGGGACGGGCGCCGCCTCGCAGCTCTTCCAGGCGATGGGGGTCGGGGCCTTCATCAAGCTGATCGGCGACCTCGGGATCTTCAGCGCGAAGAACCCGTTCTTCCCGAAGGTCGGGACCTACGGCGAGAGCCTGGTCCGCCTGGGCCTGACGAAGGACTCGAAGACGGTGGCCGCGGGCGGCATCACGACGATCTCGGCCCCGGAGATCACGCCCGCCTACTTCGGCGTCGGCTACATCATCGGGCCCGAGCTGGGGGCGCTGAACTTCGCCGGCGGCCTGCTGGCCTGGGGCCTCCTGGTGCCGCTGCTCGTCTTCTTCGTCGGCCCGACGATGATCGGCCAGTACACCAGCCCGGAGGGGGTCCAGAACTGGGCCGGCCTGACCGCGCACCTCTACCGCTTCATCGTGCGCCCGATCGCGGTCGGCGGGATGCTCGTCGGCGCCTGCTACACGCTGTGGCGGATGCGCAAGAACCTGATCGCCGGGATCCAGCGCGGGATCTCCGACGTCAA
>JALOKP010000106.1 GCA_025456425.1 Acidobacteriota bacterium
CTCACCACGGTCTGGAAGAACCTCGTCAAGGGCCGTTCGGAACGCCGGCCGGACCGCACCACTCCCGCGATGGCGCTCGGCCTGACCGCCGCGCCCTGGAGTTGGCTCAAGGTCCTGGCCCAGCGGCTCTTCCCCACCCGCGAGCCCCTGCCCGACACCTGGCGCTGGCTGCTGGCCTGACCCTCGAGTCTTCATGGCCGCCCCATCCCCGCGGCCCCACCCCCCGTCTCGACAACAACAGGCTTGCGGCCACCGTGGGGCTTTACAGGGCGGCTCCCTCGTGCGAGAACGGCCCCTCGCGCGGCCGGCACGGAGGAACGGACGGGATGGGGCGCAGGGCAGGGGAGGTCGGCGCGCGCTCCGTCTGGTCCTGGGCGCTCTACGACTGGGCCAACTCGGCCTTCGCGACGACGGTCGTGGCCGGCTTCTTCCCGGTCTTCTTCAAGGACTACTGGAGCGCCGGGACCGAGCCGACGGTAAGCACTTTTTGGCTCGGGGTGACGCTCTCGCTGGCTGGCCTGACCGTGGCGCTGACGGCGCCGGTGTTGGGGTGCTTCGCGGACGGGGGCGGGGCCCGCAAGCGCTCGCTGGCCCTGTTCGCGGTGCTGGCGATCGCGATGACGGCGCTCCTGCCGGCGATCCCGCGGGGGGCCTGGCCGATCGCGGCGACGGTCTACGGGCTGGGCTACGTCTTCTGGCTCTGCTCGCTCGTCTTCTACGACTCGCTGCTGCCATCGGTCAGCCGGCCCGAGAACGTCGACCGGATCTCGGGACTCGGCTTCGGCCTGGGGTACCTCGGCGGCGGGCTGCTCTTCGCGCTGAACGTCCTGATGACGCTGCAGCCCGAGCTGTTCGGCCTGGTCGCGCCGGGTGCCGACGAGGCGGCCCGCGCTGCGGGCCAGCTCCGCGCAGTCCAGCTCTCCTTCCTGACGGTCGCCGCCTGGTGGGCGCTTTTCGCGATCCCGCTGCTGGCCTTCGTGCCCGAGCCGGGCGGCGCGGGGCGAGTCGGCCTGGCCGAAGCGCTGCGCCGCGGCCTGGCGCAGTTGCGCGACACCTTCCACGAGATCCGGCGCTACCGCACGGTCTTCGGCTTCCTGATCGCCTACTGGCTCTACATCGACGGCGTCGACACCGTGATCACAATGGCGGTCGACTACGGCAAGGCGCTTGGCTTCGCGACCCCGACACTGATCAGCGGACTGCTGCTGGTGCAGTTCGTCGCCTTCCCCTGCGCGCTGGCCTTCGGTTGGGCCGGCCAGCGTTTCGGGCCGAAACGGCCGATCCTGGCCGCGATCGGGGTCTACATCGTGGTCACCGCCCTGGCGACCCGGCTGACGGTCGAGCCGTGGCTGATCCTCGGCGTCCGGGTCAGCCCGTTCTACGCGCTGGCGATCCTGGTCGGCACGGCGCAGGGCGGCATCCAGGCGCTGTCGCGCTCGCTCTACACGCGGCTGATCCCGGCCGAGCGCTCGGCCGAGTTCTTCGGCTTCTACAACATGGTCGGCCGCTTCGCCGCGATCATCGGGCCGTTCCTGGTCGGCGTCGTCGGGCGGATGACCGGGAGCCCGCGGCTGGGGATCGCGTCGATCGCGCTGCTGCTCGTGACGGGCGGGGTGCTGCTGTCCCGGCTCGACCTGCGCCCGGCAAATCCGTAGGGGCGGCGCTTACGGGTGGCCCCAGCCCAGCTTGCTGCGCAGCACGCCGAAGAACGACCGGCCCGGTCGCCGTACCAGCACCGACGCGAAGGGCGCGCGCTCGACCATGACGCTCTCGCCCGGCAGCACCGGGAAGGCGACCTGGCCGTCCATCGTGGCCTGGACCGTCGTGCGCGGGCGGCCTTCCGGCAGCACGACCCGGATCCGCGTGGAGCCGGGCAGGACGAGCGGGCGCTGCGAGAGCGAGTGCGGACAGATCGGCGTGACGAGCAGCGCATCGACCGACGGGACCACGACCGGGCCGCCGGCCGAGAGGCTGTAGGCGGTCGAGCCGGTCGGCGTCGACAGGATCAGGCCGTCGGCGCGGTAGTCGGTGACCCACTCGGCGTCGATGTAGAGCGAGAGCGTGAACAGGCGCACCGCGCTCGAGCTGGAGATCACGACGTCGTTGAGCGCCAGGTGCTGGTCGCTCGGCCGGTCGTCGTTGTGCGAGACCGCCAGCAGCGGCCGGCGCTCGAGCGGCGCCCGGCCGGCCAGCGCGGCCGCGAGCACGTCGTCGATCTCGTCGCAGCGCAGCTCAGTCAGGAAGCCGAGGTGGCCGAGGTTGATCCCGAGGATCGGCGTCTCGCGGGGGCCGATCGCGCGGGCCGACGCGAGCAGCGTGCCGTCCCCGCCGATCACGACGGCGAGGTCGGCGCGGCGCGCGGCCTCCTCGCGGGTCAGGGAGGCGTCGAGCCCCAGCGTCCGCGCCGTGTCCTCATCCGGCAGGGGCTCGCAGCCCAGCCGGTCGAGGCTGGAGAAGACCCGCCGCAGCACGGCTGGCGCCTCCGGGTGCGGCTTGCTGAAGACCGCGACCGCACGCTGCTCAGGGGGCATCGCGCCGGACCTCCTCGGCGACCAGCCTATCAAAGGCGGCCTCCTCCAGCCCGGGGCCCCGGGCGGCGAGCAGAAAGACCTCGCGGTTCCCCTTCGGCCCGGCGACCGGGGAGGCGGCCACCGCGAGCGGCCCCCAGCCCGCGCCGGCCAGGAACTGCCCGACCCGCAGCACCGCCCGGGCGCGGCGGGCCGGGTCGCGGACGACCCCGCCGCGGCCGACCTGGGCGGCGGTCAGCTCGAACTGCGGCTTGACCAGCAGCAGCAGGAGCCCCTCCTCCCGCATCAGCGGGAAGACCGCGGGCAGGACCAGCGTCAGGGAGATGAACGAGAGGTCGGCGGTGGCCAGGTCGTACGGTGGCGCGGCCTCCTCGGGGCGGAGGTGGCGCGCGTTGCAGTCCTCGACGACCAGCACCCGCGGGTCGGCGCGCAGCGGCGCATCGAGCAGGCCGCGCCCGACGTCGACCGCCGTGACGTGCGCCGCGCCGCGGCGCAGCAGGACGTCGGTGAAGCCGCCGGTCGAGGCGCCGAGGTCGAGGCAGCGCAGCCCGGCCGGGTCGAGCCCGATCCGCTCGAGCACCGGCGCGAGCTTGAGCCCGCCGCGCGAGGCGTAGAGGCGCTCTCCGGCGGTGACCTCGAGGGCGGCCTGCGGTGCGACCGCGGCCCCCGCCTTGTCGACGCGCGCCCCATCGACCCGGACCCGTCCCGCCAGCACCAGCGCCTGGGCCTTTTCGCGCGAGGGGGCGAGCCCGGCCTCGACCAGCGCCAGGTCGAGGCGCCGGCGCGGGGGCCGGGCCCCCCCCGCCATCAGTGGCTCCGATCGACTGCGGCGCGAACCAGCGCGGCCAGCGGGACCGCGGGCGGCCCCAGCTCCGCCAGTTCCGCCAGCGCCTCGTCGCGCAGCGCAGCGGTGCGTCGGCGCGCCGCGTCGAGTCCGACCAGGGCCGGCCAGGTCGCCTTCCCCTGGGCGAGGTCCTTGCCCGCGGTCTTGCCGAGCTGCTCGGTCGAAGCGGTCAGGTCGAGGATGTCGTCCTGGATCTGGAAGGCCTCGCCGACCTGCGCGCCGCAGCGGACGAGCCGGGCTCGCAGCTCGGGTGGAGCGCCGGCGGCGAGCGCGCCCAGCTCGAAGCAGGCGGTCAGCAGCGCCCCGGTCTTCATCCGGCCGATCCGCGCGACGGCGTCGGCGTCCGCCGGTTTCCCCTCGGCCGCCAGGTCGAGCGCCTGGCCGCCCGCCATCCCGGCCGGCCCGGCCGCGGCCGCGAGCGCGGCGACCTGCTGCGCCACCGTCGCACCCGGGAGCGGGGCGCGCGCGAGCAGCTCGAAGGCGCGGGTCTGCAGCGCGTCGCCCGCCAGGATCCCGAGCGCCTCGCCGTAGACCTTGTGCGTCGTCGGCCGTCCGCGCCGCAGGTCGTCGTCGTCCATTGCGGGGAGGTCGTCGTGGACCAGGCTGTAGGCGTGGATCAGCTCGATCGCGAGCGCGGCCGGCAGTGCCGCCTCCGCGGCGCCGCCGCAGGCCCGGCAGGCCGCCAGCGTCAGCAGCGGGCGCAGCCGCTTGCCGCCGCCGAGCAGCGCGTAGCGCATCGCGTCGACCAGCTCCGCCGCCGCGTCGCAAGTCCCGGGGGGCGCGGCCACCGCCTCGGCGAGGCCGTGCTCGACCAGGTCCCGCCACGCGGCGAACGTCCCGTCGGGTGCGCCGGCCGCCGCCCCGCTCACGGCTCGTCCGCCGGGGGCTCGAACGGCACGATCGCCGGCTCGCCCGCCGTGCCGCGGACGAGCGCCTCGACCTTCATCTCCGCGGCCTGGAGCTGGGTCTCGAGCGCGCGGGCCAGCGCGACCCCCTCCTCGAACAGCGCCAGGCTCTGCTCGAGCGGCTGGTCGCCCTGCTCCATCGACGCGACGATCGCCTCGAGCCGCGCCAGCGAGCGCTCGAAGCCGGGCTCGCCGCCGTCCGCCGCGGGTGCCGGTCCTTTCCTTTCCGCCATCGGTCTACCTCCCTCGGTTCCTGCCGCGGCCGGCTGCGGCCGCGCTCACCCGATGCTGCCGCCGGCGGCCTCCTCGCCCAGCGCGCGGTCCACGATCGCCGCGAACGCGCCGCGCTCGAGCCGGATCGCCAGCCGATCGCCGGGCGCCAGCGTCGCCGCGTCGCGGACCACCGCCGCGGGCTGCCCCTCGCGCGTCACCAGCGCGTAGCCGCGGGCCAGCACCGCCAGCGGCGACAGCGCGTGCAGCCGCCCGGCCAGCGCCGCGCAGCGGCTGCGCCCCACGGCGAGCTGCCGCGCGGCCGCCACCCCCAGCGCCGCGCGGCCGGCGGCGAGGCGGTGACGTCGGGCCGCGAGGCGGGCCCGCTGCCCCTCGGGGGAGAGCCGGCCGGCCAGCGCGGCCAGCGCGCGGCGCCGGCGCTCGAGCACCGCCCGCTGGGCCCCCTCGAGCCGCCGCTCGAGGTCGGCCGCGTGGGCCGCCAGCCGGCTCAGCGCCAGCGGGAGGGCGCCCAGGGCGCGGGCCCCGGCCAGCGGCGCGAGGCGGGCCCGCGCGCGGTCGATCCGGCGCCGCGCCGCCTGGGCCAGCCGGGCCGCCGCCGCGCCGACGCGCGCGGCCAGCTCGGCCTCGGCGCGGACCACCAGCTCGGCCGCGGCCGACGGGGTCGGCGCGCGCAGGTCGGCGGCGTAGTCGGCGAGCGTGGTGTCGATCTCGTGCCCGACTCCGGTGACGACCGGGGTGCGGCAGCCGGCGACCGCTCGGACCACGCGCTCGTCGTCGAAGGCCGCGAGGTCCTCGCGCGCCCCCCCGCCGCGCACCAGCAGCAGCAGGTCCAGCCGCAGCCGGTCGGCCGCGGCCAGCCCCGCGACGATCTCCTCCGGAGCCCTGGCCCCCTGGACCGTGGCCGGGACGATCACGACGCGCGTTCCGGAGACGCGGCGCGCGAGCACGCGCAGCACGTCGCGCAGCGCCGCGCCGTCGGCGGAGGTCACGACGCCGATCGCGCGCGGAAAGGGCGGCAGCGGCCGCTTGCGCTCGGCGTCGAACAACCCTTCGGCCGCCAGCCGGGCCTTGAGCTGTTCGAAGGCCAGCGCCGCGGAGCCGGCCCCGACCGGCTCGAGCGCCGAGACCGCGAGCTGGAACCGGCCCTGGACCGCGTAGACCGAGGGGAGCGCGAGCGCCAGGACCTCGAGCCCGTCGGCCGGCGTGAAGCGCACGCGCAGGTTCTCGCGCCGGAACATCGCGCACGAGACCGCGCCGCGGCCGTCGGTCAGGGTGAAGTACCAGTGCCCCGAGGCGTGCGCGACGAAGCGCACGATCTCGCCCGCGACCCAGACCGGGCCGATCCCCTCGCGCAGCTGCGCGTCGGCCAGCTCGTTGAGCTGCGTGACGGTGAGCGGGGCGAGGCGCGAGCCGGGAAGGGGGGTCTCGCCGCCCGGCGGGACGCCGCCGGGACGCATCAGGCCCCCCCGGCCCCGCGCGCGATCCGCTGGACCGCAAGCGCGCGGCCGCTGCCCTCGTCGATCTCGAAGACCGCGCCGCGCAGTCCGGGCTCGGCGTCGGAGGGGTCGGCGTGGCCCGGCCGGCTGGTCAGGAAGCGCCGCAGCGCCGCGTCGCGCTGCATCCCGATCACGCCACCGTAGGGGCCGGTCATCCCGAGGTCGGTGATGAACCCGGTCCCGCCGGGCAGGACCCGCGCGTCCGCCGTCTGGACGTGGGTGTGGGTCCCGAACACGGCGGCGACGCGGCCGTCGAGGTAGGCGGCCAGCGCCAGCTTCTCGGACGAGGCTTCGGCGTGCATGTCGACCACGATCGCGTCGGCCCGCCCGGCGAGCTGCTCCAGGGCGCGGTCCGCGGCCCGGAACGGGTCGTCGACCGGCGGCATGAAGACGCGTCCCTGCAGGTTGAGGACCGCGATCCGCGGCCCGGCGCTGGACGGCGCGACCAGCCAGCCGCGTCCGGGGCAGGGCTCGGGGTAGTTGTAGGGGCGCAGCAGGCGCGGCTCGCGCTCGAGCAGCTGGTCGTGGCCCTTCTGGGCCCAGACGTGGTTCCCCGAGGTCAGGCAGTCGGCGCCGGCCTCCAGCACCGCGCGGGCCCCCGCGGCGTCGACCCCACGCCCGGCCTTGATGTTCTCGACGTTCACGATCACGAACGCGGCGTCGTGTTCCTCGACCAGGCGCGGCAGCCACTGCAGGACCGCACGCCGGCCGGCCTCGCCAAAGACGTCCCCGATCGCGAGCACTTTCATGGCGGGCGCCGGCCGCGCTCAGACCGCGTAGCTGACGGCGCGAGTCTCGCGGATCACGATGACCCGGATCTGGCCGGGGTAGTCGACTGCCTTCTCGATCTCGAGCGCGAGTTTCCGGGCCAGGAGCAGCGCCTGGTCGTCGGAGGTGGCCTCGGCCCGGACGTGGACCCGCAGCTCGCGCCCGGCGCGGACCGCCGCGGCGCGCTCGATCCCCTCGTGCGCCAGGGCCAGCTTCTCGACCTCGTCGAGCCGGTCCATGTGGCGCTGCAGGTTGTCGTTCCGGGCGCCGGGGCGCGAGACGACGATCCGCCGCGCCGTCGCCAGCACGACCCCTTCCGGGGTGCGCGGCGCGTCGTTCGGCTGGGCCAGCAGCCGGATCGGGTGGGTCACCGCCGGCTGCTCGCCGAAGCGGGTCGCGAGGTCGGCGCTGGCGATCGCCGGGTGCTGCAGCAGCGGCACCTTGTCCGCGCGCGCGACGTCGTGCAGCAGGCCGGCCCGGCGCAGCGCGTCACCGGACAACCGCATCTCGTCGGCCAGCTCGCCGGCGATCAGGGCCACCTCGCGCGCGCGCTGCAGCAGCGACTGGCCGTGGTCGGTCGCGAACGACAGCCTTCCGGTCAGGAGCACCAGCCGCTCGTGCAGGCCGGTCACGCCCAGCTCGAAGGCGATCGCCTCGCCGCGCTCCCGCGCCTCCTCGTCGGCCTCGGCGCGGGCCTTCTCGACGACCTCCTCGATCCGCGCCGGGTGGATCCGGCCGTCCTCGACCAGCTTCTGCAGCGAGCGCGCGGCGATCGTGCGGCGCAGCGGGTCCCACGACGAGAGCAGGATCGCGCGCGGCGTGTCGTCGACCAGCAGGTCGACGCCCGTGGTGTGCTCGAGCGCACGGATGTTGCGCCCCTCGCGGCCGATCACCCGGCCCTTCATCTCGTCGCTGGGCAGCTCGACCAGCGAGATCGTCCCCTCGACCGCGACCGCGCCGCGGACCGCGGCCATCGCCCGCAGCACGAGCTCGCGCGCGCGCTCGTCGGCGGTCAGCCGGGCGCTCTCCTCGGCCCGCGCGACGTGGCGGGCCACCTCGCCCGTCAGCTCGCGCTCGACCGTCTCGAGCAGCCGCTCCCGGGCCTGCTCGGCCGAGAGCCCGGCGACCTCCTCGAGCCGGTTCCGGATCTGGTCCTCGGCCCCCGCGATCCGCGCCTCGCGCTCGTCCAACCGCGCCGACCGGGCGTCGAGCGCGCCGGCCCGCTCGGCCAGCTCCTCGGCCTTGGCGTCGAGCGTCGCCCCGCGCTCCTCGAGCTTGTGGCGGCGGTCCGCCAGTTCGGCCGAACGCCGTGAGATCTCCTCGTCGCGACGGGCGGCCTCGGCCTCGCGCTGGGCGATCCGCTCGCGCAGCCGGCGTTCCTCGTCGGCAACCCGGCGCTGGACCTGCTCCTCGACCCGCCGCTCCAGCTCGAGCTCGAGCTGGGTGAAGCGCTCGATCTGCCTGGCGAGCTGACGCGAGCGCCGCGCGGCGAGGATCGCCAGCAGGGCCACGACGGCCACCAGGGCCGCGTCCAGGATCCCGAGCACGAGCAGCCAGTTCATCGCGTCCGCCGGCGGAGGGGAAGAAACGACCGGCAGATCCGGGCGGTGGGCGGATGCGGGATTGATGCCTGGAGGACCAGGTGGGTGCCCTCCCGCGGGCTTAGGCTTCCTTCGAAAACGGCGCCCGAGGCGCCGAGAAGGCCTGCACACCCTCCGCGGAGTCCGGGCTCCCGAGGTGGTGCTGTTGGCTCAAGCGCGATCCGCCGGCACTCGCTCCAAATCTGCCGGACGCATGCAGTATGCGGGGGCGGGGGGGAGGGGGTCAACCACGGCACCGGGACGCGTCAGGCGCGTGGCTCGTCGACCGGTTCGATCGCGGCAGCCAGCTGCAACAGGCTCTCTTCCAGCCGGCGGGCGCGCTGTCCGACCGCCCGCGCGCGGGCCAGCCAGGCCTCGCGCCGCTCCTCGTGCTCGGAGGCCAGGTTGAGCGCGGCCAGCACCGCGACCTTGAAGTCGTCGTGCAGGCCCGACGCCCCGGCCACCTCGGCCAGCGCGTCGTCGACCCGGGCCGCCAGCGCGCGCAGCAACGCCGGGTCCTCGCCGCGCAGGCGATAGAGCCGGCCGGCCAGTTCGACCTCCACCACCTGGGACGACGGCCGCGGGGGGGGCGCTCCGTTTTCCGACATCACGCGGGGTCCTCCGGGTCGCGATTATACGGGCCCGGGCCGCGGGCCCGGCCCCGGGGATCGGGGATACAATCCGCCGTTCTGCGCGGCAGGCGCGGGAGGACGGCGTGGGCGCGGTTCTGCGCGAGGTCGAGGTCCGGGTGCTGGAGGCTCTTCCCCCGGGCCAGGAGGCGGTCGGGATCGAGGAGCTGGCTCGGCGGCTGGGGCTCGACCAGAGCCCGGTGGCGGGGGCGGTGGCGACGCTGGCCGAGCGCGGCCTGGTCGCCGTCAGCGAGGAGTCCGAGGACGAGTTTCGGGCCGGCCCCAAGGGGTCGGGCTGGGACGGGGCCGAGTTCCCCGAGCGGCGGGTCGCACGGGCGCTGGTCGCGGCCGGGGGTGAAGCCGAGATCCCGGCCCTGGCCCAGGCCTCCGGCCTGTCGACCAAGGAGGTCGGAGAGTCGCTGCGCTGGCTGACCCAGCGCGGCTGGGCCGTCAAGGACGGGGCGCGGCTGCGGGCCGGCGCGGCCTGGACGGCCGGCGAACCGGCGCTCGAGCCCGACGAGCTGCTGCTGCGTTTCCTCGCGGCCCACGGTCCGGCTCGACGGGCCGCGGTGCTCGCCGCGGGGGAGGCGCTCGACGCCGCGCTCGGGCGGCTGGCGCAGCGCGCCGGGGTGGTCGATCGCCGCGAGCGCCGCCGCCGGCTGGTCGCGATCACGGTCGACGGCCAGG
This sequence comes from Acidobacteriota bacterium, assembly GCA_025456425.1. GTDB lineage: Bacteria > Acidobacteriota > Polarisedimenticolia > J045 > J045 > JALOKP01. Next base: position 9,669 of record JALOKP010000106.1, read on the forward strand.
CGCTCCTCGCCGGCGGGATCGAGTCGCGGCACGAGGTCAACGAGCTGACGACCGAGCTGCTGGTCTCGGGACGCTGGCGCGAGGCCGAGTTCCGCGCCTACGACGTCACGCTCCCCGGTCCCGCCGCCGTTCCCGGCAAGGAGCACCCGTTCCGGCGGATCCTGCAGGAAACGCGGCGCGCCTTCCTCGAGATGGGGTTCGAGGAGACCAGGAGCCCGTGGGTCGAGTCGGCCTTCTGGGACTTCGATGCGCTGTTCCAGCCGCAGGACCACCCGGCGCGCGACATGCAGGACACGTTCTACGTGGCGCGGCCCGAGAAGGCGGCGCTCCCCGACCCGGCGCTGGTCGACCGGGTGCGCCGCACGCACGAGGACGGCGGCGACACCGGCTCGATCGGCTGGCGCACGCGCTGGGACCCGGCGCTGGCCGAGCGCTGCGTGCTGCGCACGCACACCACGGCGGCGACCGCGCGCGCGCTGTACGCCGACCCCAAGCCGCCGCGCCGCATCTTCTCCGTCGGCCCGGTCTTCCGGCGCGAGACGATCGACTACAAGCACCTGCCGGTCTTCCACCAGGTCGACGGGATCGTGATCGACGCCAACGCCTCGTTCGCGATGCTGCTGACGCTGCTGACGACCTTCTACCGCAAGATGGGCTTCCCGCGGATCCAGTTCCGGCCGGCCTTCTTCCCCTACACCGAACCCTCGGTCGAGGTCTTCGTCTACCTCGAGTCGCGGCAGGACTGGGTCGAGATGGGGGGCGCGGGGGTCTTCCGGCCGGAGGTCACCGAGCCGCTGGGCTGCACGGTGCCTGTCCTGGCCTGGGGCCTCGGCCTCGAGCGCGTCGCGATGTTCCGCTTCGGCCTCTCGGACATCCGCGAGATCTACCTCGCGCACCTCGACTGGCTCAAGGAGACGCCGCTGTGCCGGTCCTAGGGATACCGCTCGACGAACTGTTCGCGCGCTACGGCGCGACGATCGAGCCCGCGGAGCTGGAGCACCAGCTTCACCGCTTCGGCTGCTCGGTCGAGGGCTGGGCCACCGCCTTCCGCTGGCGCTGCCCGTCGTGCGGCACGCTGTCGGAGGGGGGCGAGGACGCCGCGCCGCCGCCGGCGTGCGAGGGGTGCGGGGCCGACCTGCGCTCGGCCGCGACGCCGGGGGCGCCGGCGGGCGAGGTCCAGGTGCTGCGGATGGAGCTGCTGGCGGTCCGCCCCGACCTGTTCGGGCCGGAAGGGCTGGCGCGCGGGCTGCGCGGCTTCCTGCGCCGCGAATCGGGCGCGCCGCGCTACCGCGTCGAACCGGGGAGCTTCAGCGTCGATGTCGACCCTGGGCTGGCCGGGCCGGGCGTGCACCGCCCGCGGATCGTGGCCGCGATCGTGCGCGGCCTGACGCTCGACGACGCGCGGCTGCGCGGCCTGATGAAGCTGCAGGAGAACGTCCACTGGGCGCTGGGCCGCGACCGCAAGCTGGCCTCGATCGGCGTCCTGGACGGCCTGCGCTTCGTACCGCTCGGCTTCGATCCCGCCCAGCCGCACAGCGCGCTGACCCCGCGCGAGATCCTGGCGAAGCACCCCAAGGGGACGGCCTACGCCTGGCTGCTGGAGGGGAACACGAAGGCCCCGCTGCTGGCGGACGCCAAGGGCGGCGTTCTTTCGATGCCGCCGATCATCAACAGCGAGGCGACGCGGGTCACGACCGCCACGAAGGAGGTCGTGATCGACGTCACGGGCCTCGCCGACCGCCACATCGACAAGGCGCTGGCGATGGTCGTGACCAGCCTGCTCGAGGCCTGCCCGGGCGCGCACGCCGAAACCGTCACGGTCCGCTACGCGGGCGAGACGCGCGTCACGCCCGACCTGGCGCCGCACGAGGTGGTGCTCGATCCGGCCGCCGCGGGCCGGCTGATCGGCGTGCCGTGGACGGCCGACGAGGTCGCCGAACTGCTGCGCTTCATGCGCCACGACGCGACGGTAGTCGACGGCCAGGTGCGCGTGCTGGTCCCGGCCTGGCGCTCGGACATCCTGCACCCGCGCGACCTGGTCGAGGACGCGGCGATCGCTCACGGCTACGACCGGATCCCGGCGGTCGGCCTGGCGGCCGCGACGATCGGACTGCCGCAGCCGCGCGAGGAGGCCGCGGTGCGGGCCCGCGCGGCGCTGGCGGGCCTCGGGTTCCTCGAGGTCATGACGCTGGCGATCACCTCGGAGGAGGCGACCTACCGCAAGACCGGCCTCCCCGACGACGACCGGCAGGCGACGATCGAAAACCCGATCTCGGTCGAGCAGACGATGGTCCGCGTCTCGGTCCTGCCGGGGCTGCTCGAGACGCTGGCGATCAACCTGGGGCACTCCTACCCGCAGCGGATCGCCGAGGTCGGGCTGGTGGTCCACGCCGATCCCGCCGAGGAGACCGGCGCGGCCGAGACGATGGTCGCGGGCTTCGCGCTCGCCGGCGACGGCCTCGGCTACGCCGACGCGCGCTCCGCGCTCGACGCGCTGCTGCGCGAGACGGGGCGCGACGCCGGCGGGGTGCGCTACCGCGCGCTCGACTGGCCGCTCTTCATCCCGGGCCGCGGAGCGGAGGTGCTGGACGGGGCGGGGGAGCGGATCGGGGTCGTCGGCGAGGTCCACCCCGAGGTGCTGACGCGGTTCCGGATCATCCACCCGGTCGCGGTCGCCGAGATCAGCCTCTAGGGGCGGACCGTACCGTGTAGACGAGCAGCCGCGCCTCGATCCCGCTGACCGTCAGCGGGATGCGGCGCTCGGCCTTGAACCCGAGGTGCCGCGTGATCGCGGCGTTCCCCGACAGCGCGGCGATCGTCCAGCCGGAGAGCCGCTGCCGCGCCAGCGTCCCGAGTCCGCGCCACGCGCCGGCCGCCTCGTCGGCAAGCCGCAGTCCCCACGGGGGGTTCGTCAGCACGAGGCCCGGGCCGTCGGGCGGCTCGACGGTTTCGACCTCGGCGCATTCCAGCTCCACGTGACGGGCCAGCCCCTGGCTCTCGAGCGCGGCGCGGGCCTCGGCCAGCGCGCGCGGGTTGCGATCGGAGGCGAGGAAGGGCGCGTGCAGCGGGATCCGCTCCGGCCTCAGCTCGCACGCGATCTCCTCCAACGGGAGGCTGGTGAAAGGCGGCAGGACTGAGACCGCGAGCGTCGCCGGCGGCCGCTGCGGCGGGATCCCCAGCGCCAGCGCGGCCGCCTCGGCGATCATCGTGCCCGTGCCGCAGAACGGGTCGAGCAGCGGGCGCTCGGCGTCGACGCCGGCCAGCAGCGCGAGCCCGGCGGCGACGTCCTCGCGCAGCGGCGCCGCCCCCTGCCGCCCGGTCCCGCGGGCGTGCAGGCTGTGCCCGCCCAGGTCGATCCCGGCCGAGGCGCCACCGCGCTCCAGCCGGAAGTCGACCAGCACGCGCGCCCCGCGCGGATCGACGGGGGGGCTCGCGAGCCCGCGCGCGGTGAAGCGATCGCGGATCGAGTCCTTGACCAGCCGCGCGGTGTGGAGCGGCGACCGCAGCTCTTCCGTCGTGCCCGTCACTCGGACGGCCCAGGGAACCTCGCGCGGCAGCCACTCCTCCCACGCGATCCGGGCCAGTTCGGGCTGGAACCCTTCCGCCTCGCCGGGGAGCGCCTCGGCCAGCTCCAGGATGACCCGCGGCGCCGAGCGCATCCCGAGCGCCAGCCGCACACCCAGTTCCAGGTCGCCGGGAACGCGCACCGCCCCCCGCGCCCCCGAGAGCGGCTCGGGTCCGCCGAGGCGGCAGACCTCGGCCGCGGCCGCCGGCTCGAGGCCGGCGGTCACGGCGAGGCGATAGACGAGGGGGGCCGCCGTAACGCTCAGGCGAGCGCGGCGCGCGCCTTGCCGACGAGGTCGGTGAAGGCCTGCGGCTGGGTCAGCGCGAGATCCGCCAGCACCCGGCGGTCGAGTTCGATTCCGGCCCGCTTGAGGCCGTTCATCAGGCGGCTGTAGGAGATCCCGTTCTCGCGCGCGGCGGCGCCGATGCGGGTGATCCACAGCGCCCGGAAGTGGCGCTTCTTCTGCTTGCGCCCGGCGTACGCGAAGAGCAGCGAGCGGTCGACCTGCAGCTTCGCGATCCGGTAGCAGTTGTGCTTCGAAAGGTAGTAGCCCTTGGCCCGGGCCAGGATCTTGCGCCGGCGGTCACGCCGGTTCGTACCCCGTTTCACGCGCATGGTGGTTCTCCTTTCTCACCCTGGCCGGACGGGGGAGACCGGCTTCGGGGACGACGCGGAGGCTCCGCCCGTCAGGGGCGCCCGTAGGGCAGCATCCTCTTGAAGCTCTTCTCGTCGGCGTCGGAGATGAAGGTCTCCGTGTCCAGGTGGCGGCGCCGCTTGCTGTCCTTCTTGGTCAGGATGTGGCTCTTGTAAGCCTTGGAGCGCTTGAGCTTGCCGGACGCGGTGGTCCGGATCCGCTTGGCGGCGCCCCGA
>JALOKP010000217.1 GCA_025456425.1 Acidobacteriota bacterium
CGGGCGGGCGGCCATCAGCGCGTCCATCGCGCGGGCCGAGGTCCAGATCGCGACCAGCGTGTACATCGCCAGCTCGGGCGTCCCGAGCAGCCCCTTGGCCACGATCAGCCCGCCGTTGAGGAAGAGCAGGACCTCGCTCACCCCCAGCCCGAAGCGCCGGTTGAGCACGACCCCCAGGATGTCGAAGCCGCCGGTCGAGCCGCCGGCGCGCAGCGCCAGCCCACCGCCGATCCCGACCACCACCCCGCCGAAGATCGAGGCCAGGAGCGGGTCGTCGGTCAGCGGCTGCACCGGCAGCAGGTCGGTGAAGAGCGAAAGCGCGACGACCCCCAGCCCCGACAGCGCCGCGAAGCGCGCGCCGATGTCGCGGAACCCCAGCAGGAAGATCGGCACGTTGAGCAGTGCGATCGAGAGTCCGACCGGGAAGCCGAACAGGTCGCGTCCCAGCAGCGCGATCCCGGTCACCCCCCCGGCCAGCAGCCTGGTCGGGACGTAGAAGGCGTTGAGCGACCAGGCGATCAGGAAGGCCCCGGCCGCCACCCCCAGCGCCGTCCGGGCCAGCGCCAGCGGCCGGCCGAAGCGCACCAGGAAAGCGCGCCGCGCGCTGCGCGGGTTGTCGCGCAGCGCTCGGGCGACCGGAAAGGGGGGTGGCTCGGGCATCGGGCGGCCCGATTATGCGGCTGGTCCGGGTCATTCATGAAGGGCCGGGCTACGGGCGCCAGGCCAGCGAGAGCCTCCATTCCCGGGGTTCCATCGGGTGGAAGTGGACGTCGCCGATCCCCTCCGCCGGCTCGCCGGGCAGGCGCGAGTCGTAGAAGTACTCGATGTCGCTGTCCTGCGCGTCGAGCAGGTTGAAGACCTCGACCACGACGGCAAACTCGGGGCTGAAGGCGTACTCGGTCCGCAGGTTGATCAGCGAGGTCGAGGCCGAGCGGACGCTGTCGTCCTCGATCAGCGGACGACCGCTGAAGTAGCGCCAGCGGATCGATCCCGCCCAGCCGTGCCAGCCGCTGACCGTGACTCCCGCGGTGACGACCGACTCGAGCGCCCCCGGGATCCGGTCGCCGGCCGGGTCGTCGTCGGTGAAGCGCGCCCTGGTCCAGGCCAGGTCGAGGTCGAAGGCCAGCCAGGGGAGCGCGCGCCAGAAATTCGCCAGCTCGATCCCGGTGCGGCGACTCGGCCGGCTGGCCTCGGTGATCCCGGCGTCGCCGACGAACAGCAGCTCCGAGTCCAGCTCCAGCGCGAACAGCGAGAGGGTCGACTGCAGCCCGCGCAGCGCCGCCGTGCGCACGCCGAGGTCGACCCCCTTCGCCCGGACCAGCGGGTCGACGGGTGCGGCTCCCGCGCCCGTCACCGGGTCGCGGGCGATCGTCGCGCCGCGCGCGTCGTTGCTGTGGTAGCCGTAGCCCAGGTTGAGGTAGAGCTCCCAGTCGTTCCACGGGCCGAAGGCGAAGTTGGCCTTGGGGCTGAGCAGCGCCTCCCGCTCCGAACCGGAGTTGGCCGGCAGGCTGCTCGTCACCCGGGTGCCGTAGCCGTCGACGCGCAGCGCGAACTGCGCCCGCGCCTTCGGCCCGAACGCCATGTCGACCTCGCCCCAGCCGCCGGCCCGCAGCAGGTCGACGTCGTCGCCGCGAACCAGCTCGCGGAACGCGCCGTCGGTGGTGCGGGCCAGCGCGACGTCGATCCGGTCGAACCGCGCCTCGACACCGGCGCGCCACCCGCCCGGTTTCGCGCCCAGCCGCAGCGCCCCCTGCCACGTCGCGTCCCCTCCGGCGACCCAGCGCTGGTCGCGCTGCTCGAACTCATCCCCCTCGACCGGGTCGTCGAGGAAGTAGGTGAAGTTCGAGAGCAGCGAGAAGTCGTACCAGGCGGCAAAGCCGCGATAGCGTTGTGCGAGCCGCGGGCTGGCCTCGCTCCAGCGCGCCCCCAGGCTGACCCAGTTGGTGAATCCGCCCAGGTCGGGGTCGAGCTGGCCGAAGCGGCCGGTCTCCCCGTCCTCGACGGCGCGGAGCGGGATCTGGTCGCTGGCGTCCCACCGGCCGCGGTAGCCCAGCGCGAAGACGCGCCCATCCCCCTTGCCCCGCGTCCAGTCGTAGAGTCCGGTCGCGTTGAGGCGGCGGTAGTCGTCCGGTTCGTCCCACGGCCCGTCGTAGTGGTAGGCCTCGAGCGCGCCGGTGAGCTGGCCTGGGCCGGCCGGGGCCGTGCCGGCCGCGAGCAACCGGGCGTAGCCGTCGCTGCCGCCGCTGAGCTGGACCAACGGACGGTCGAACCGGGAGACCAGCGTGAAGTCGGCGCTGCCGGCGGCCGCGAAGTCGCCGGTGTCGGCGTAGTACGGCCCCTTGCGGTAGTGGACCCGGTCGACCAACTCGGGGATCAGGATGTTCATGTCGGTGTAGCCCTGCCCGTGGCCGTGCGTCGGCATGTTGAGCGGCATCCCCTCGACCCGCGCCAGGAAGTCGGTCCCGTGGTCGAGGTTGAAGCCGCGCAGGAAGTACTGGTTGGCCTTGCCGCCGCCGCTATGCTGCGTTGCGATCATCCCGGGCACCGTTTCGAGCAGTTCGCCCGGCCGCAGCTTCGGCCGCTGCTCAAGGTCGGCTCCGCCGATCACCCCTTCCGCCGCCGAGGTGGCCGAGCCGATCATGTCGTCCGCCCGCGCCCGCACGTCGACCTCTTCGGTCAGCGAGGGCTCCTCGTCGCGCGTCCTCACGCTCTCCTTCCCTCGCTCGTCCTCGGCCGTTACCGGCTCGGCCGCGAACCCCGCACCCGGGACCGCGAGGGCGAGCGCAAGCCCGAGCACACCGCGGGTGTGCCGGCGCGCCGCTCGCCGGTTCGTCATCACCTTCATCGAACGTCCTCCGCGCCGGGGGCCGGGTCGCAGCAGGAGTTCCCCTGCCGGGCCGGCTCGCCCCGCGCCGTCGTCGTGCGCCTGGACGGAACGCGGCCGCGGCGCCGCCCTGCGGGCGGTGCGGTCCGCGTCGCGCTGCGACTCAGGCGGGCGGGGCGCGGGGGGCCGCGCTCGGCGCGAGGAGGGCCGGGCGGTGACGCGGGCGTGCCGCGTCGAGCAGCGCGGCGGCCAGCCGCTGCGGGCGCGGCAGGTCGAGCGCGGGCGCGGCGGCAAGCGCAGGTGCGGGGCCGGCGTGCAGGTAGGCGTGGCTCTCGCGGCGCGAACCGTGCCCGCGGTCCGGGACCGGGGCGCGGTCGTGGTCGGTACCGTGGTCGTGATCGGCCGCGTGGTCGTCGAGCGGCTCGTGGTCGTGCGCCGCGAGGTGGTCGTGGGTGTGACGGTAGGCGTCGCTCCCCTGCCAGTGGATGTGCGCGTCGGGGTCGTCCAGCAGCGGCCCGCCCGCGAAGACCAGCGCCGCGAGGAGGGCCGCGAGCCGCGCGAGACCCATCACCCTACCGCACCGGCGCTGCGTACGGCACGAACCAGGTCAGGAGCCAGCAGAGCAGGTAGACCAGCGGAAGGTGGACGATGAGCTGCAGCATCCCGTAGCCGACCAGGTCGCGCGCCCGGAGCTTGAGAATCGCGAGCAGCGGCAGCATCCAGAACGGATTGATCAGGTTGGGGAGCGCCTCGGAGGCGTTGTAGATCTGGACCACCCAGCCCAGGTGGACCTGGTGGACGTTGGCCGCCTCCAGCACGTAGGGCGCC
>JALOKP010000218.1 GCA_025456425.1 Acidobacteriota bacterium
GGTCGGGCTGTCGACCTTCTCGCCCAGCGTGAGCTGGTCGATCACGACGTGGTTCTGGGCCTCGAGCTTCCCGTCCTGCACGTGGTAGCTGACGTCGGCTGAGAGCTTCCCCTTCGCGATCCCGTACCCGCCGAACTTGATCATGTAGGGCGAGAACGGCGACAGCTCGATCTCGCGCGCGGTCGCGGCGACGTCGGCGGACAGGCGCGGCGAGAGCAGGTTGAGCGGGCCGCGGATCGTGACCGGGGCGACGCCGTCGAGCTTCGCCGACAGGTCGAGGTCGGCCGGGCGCTCGGGCGTCATCTCGGTCACCGTGCCGGTGATCCCGGTGATCGTGGCGGAGTAGTTGGGCTGGACGAAGTGGTCGGTCGCGTCGAGGTGGCCGCCCGCGATCGTGACCTGGCCGAAGCGCAGGAACCTCGGCACCTCGGCCTCGCCCACCACGGGAGCGTCGGCCGAGAGCGGCACGGTCTCCGGCGCGTCGCCGGTGCTCAGCGCGCGCCAGATGTTCAGCGTGCCGTCCTCGTCCAGCACGGCGCGCAGGTAGAAGTCGGAGAGCGCCACCTCGTCGACGCCGACCTGGATCGGCTCGAGCTGCGCCGCGAGCCCGCCGAGGTAGAGCGACTTGACCTCCACCAGCCGCTCGTTGCTGGCCTCGTCGAGGGCCGTGAGGTCCGACACCAGGAGCGTCCCCTGGTACTGCGCGCTCAGCCGGCCGGCCGGCGCCGCGGCCACCGCGGCGCGGACGGTCCCCTTCGCGGTCGCGAGGCCGCCGGTGAGCGTCAGGCGGACGTGCGGGTCCAGGTACGGCTCGAACGGCGGCAGCGGCAGCTGCCGGACCTCCGCGTTCCCGTCGGCCGCCAGCGGCGTCAGCCAGAGCGTGCCGTCGAACGCCACGTCGCCGCCCGGCGTGCCGGCCGGGGCGGCCACGGGGGCGCCGCCGGCTGCGCCGGTGCCGGAGCGCCCCGGCCCCGCCGCGATCCGCCCGCGCAGCTTCGCGCGGATCGGCTTCCGCGCCTCGTTGCTGATCCCGGCGAGATCGGCCGAGGCGCGCGCGAGCCAGGTCGTGACCGGTGGCTCGGGCATGCGGTCGTCGAAGGTCACGGCGATCTCCGACCCGACCAGCCGCGCGACGCCGATCCGCCACGGTGCCCCGGCCCCGGCGGGCGCCGCCTTCCCGGCCGGCAGCGGCTTCAGGATCCGCGTGACGTGGACCGTGCCGTCGGCGTCGCGGCGCACGTAGGCGGCGCCGCCGGCGGCGCGCACCTCGTCCAGCGCGACGGTCTGCGTCGCGAGGTCGGCCGTGCCGCCCGCGATCTCGGCCCGCGCCAGGCGCAGGAGCGGCTGCGGCTCGCCCGGCATCTCGATCACCGCGTCGCGGACCGTCCCCCGGATCGCCTCGGCCTTCAGCTCGAGCGCGCCGTCCCGCAGCGCCGCCGCGTAGCCGGCGGCCGCGTCAACGGTGCCGGCCGTGACCTCGACGTTGAGCAGGTCCGCGTAGTACGGGTAGAGCCGCTGCAGCCGGAATCCCGTCAGCCGGACCTCGCCGCGCGAGGCGAGCGGATCGAGCGTCAGCGTGCCGGTCTGCGCGAACGTCCCCTCGGCGTCGGTCGTGAACGAGGATTCGACGCGGGCCTCGGTCCCCGGCGCGGTGCCCAGCCCGCGCGCCGTCAGCGTCACATCGGCTAGATCGGTGATGAACGGCCGGGCCGGGACCTCGTCGCGCAGGCGGAACGATCCGTCGGTGACCGCGAGTTCGCCGACGGAGAAAGCGAGCTTGCGGTCGCTCCCCGCGTCCTGCCCGTGCTGCGCCGGCGGCGGCAGCAGCGCCGGCAGCGCGTCCTGGAGATTGAGCGTGCCGTCCGGACGGCGGACGATCGTCGCCTCGGGCCGCTCCAGCCGGATCGACCGGACGGCCAGCGACGGGGCCAGCAGGTCGGCCTCTTCGAGATCCACCGCGAGCCGCGCGAACGACGCGAGCCGCCGCCCCGGCGGCAGCTCGATCGCGACCCCCGAGAGCGCCGCCGTGCCGCGCAGCAGCAGCCGCGCGGGTGCGCGCGCGGAGCCTCCGGGCGCCGCCGCGAAGACCAGCGTGAGGTCGGTGTCGAGCGTCCCCGACGGCAGGGCGAACGGCAGCGCCACCGGCGAGTAGTCGAGGTACTGCGGGAGCGGCAGCGCCTCGAACTTCAGCTCCAGCGTCGTCTCCAGCGTGTCCTTGAACGGCTTGGTGTCGCCCTGCAGCGCGAACGGCGTACCGTTGGCGCGCCCCGACAGCTCGGGCCTCACGTCGACGTCGATCGCCGAGGGGAGATTCGAGAGGAACGGGAGCCCGATCGCCAGCGCGGCCACCTCGTGCTGGCGGCCGACGACGCGGTCGTCGAAGCGGATCGCGCCGTCCCGCACGCGGATGTTGTAGACCGCGAAGCGCCGCGGCGGCCCCTCGGCGGGGGCCAGCACGTACTCCTCGACCAGGTCCTGCCAGTTGTAGGTCCGGTCGGGGAAGCGGATCACCCCCAGCTCCGGGCGCGTCACCGTCAACTCGTCCAGCACCGGCGCAAAGCGGTAGAAGGTCGCGGACGAGAGGTTGGCGTACAGCTCCTCGACGCGCAGCGCGTCGGCCGACCCGTCGCGCTCGCGGATCGTCAGCCCGCGCACGGTGGCCGCGAGCCGGAACGGGTGGACGGCGACCGCGTCGACCGTCACCGGCCGGTGCGTGAGGCGCGCCAGTTGCCGCGCGAGTTGCCAGCGCAGGAGCGGCGGCCCGAGGAGGTAGGCAGCCGCGACGAGCAGCGCGGAGGCCGCGAGCACGACCAGCCCCGCGCGCAACAGGCGGCTTCCCAACCACGAGGCGCCCATCCGCCCGCTCCTCCCGCCGCCGGGAGCCGATCCGGCCCCGGGGCCGGGCGATCTTGGCACAGCCGCCGCCGCGCCAGAAGAGTCCGTGGATAATCGCCGGGGAGGTGTCCGCCCCGTGACCGGAACGCCCGACGACCTGCGCTTCATGCGGCTCGCGCTGGACCTGGCGCGCGCCGCCGCCGCGGCGGGCGAGGTCCCGGTGGGCGCAGTCCTGGTGCAGGACGGCGGCGTGATCGGCGAGGGGGGGAACCGCCTGGTCGCCGCGGCCGACCCGACCGCGCACGCCGAGATCGTCGCGCTGCGCGACGCCGCGGCGCGGGCCGGAGCGGCGCGCCTGCCCGGCTCCACCCTCTACGTCACGCTCGAGCCCTGCCTGATGTGCCTGGGGGCGATGATCCACGCGCGGATCGCGCGGCTGGTCCACGCCGCCTGGGATCCCAAGGTCGGGGCGACGAAGCTGTTCGCCAGCGTCCCCGTCGGCTTCCAGGGGCTGAACCACCGCTTCGAGATCGCCGGGGGGCTCCTCGCCGACGAGTCGGCCGAACTGCTGCGCGCGTTCTTCCGCGCCCGCCGCTGAGCGCAAACCGGGGACAGCTACCGTAAGTCGGTAAGTCGGTCTATCCGCAGTCGCCTTACCGACTTACGGTAGCTGTCCCCGGTTTCCGTCCCTCGTCTTACCGACTTACGGTAGCTGTCCCCGTTTTCTCCTATAATGCGCCGCCGGCCACGCGGAGAGATGTCCGAGTGGTTTAAGGAGCACGCTTGGAAAGCGTGTGTACGGGTAACCGTGCGCCCGGCCCCGCCGGCCGCCGCCGAAAACCGGTCGAAGACGCCGGACGACATTGTGGGGCTCGCCCCTGTGCGACCCGGTCCCGTGAACCCCGTCAGGCCCGGAAGGGAGCAGCGGTAAACGGGCCGCCGGGTGCGCCGCAGGACCAGTGAGCCCCTCCTTATGAAGGAGGGGGCCCGGCCGCGGTCGGGCCCCCTCCCGACCCGGGGAGGACGGGGTGCCGCGTCGGCCGCTGGCCCGGATCTACCGCCCGCAGCGCTTCGCCGAGGTCCTCGGCCAGGAGGCGCCGGTCCGGGCCCTCTCGGCCGCCGCCGCCCGGGGCGACGTCGCCAGCGCCTACATCTTCTCGGGGACCCGCGGGATCGGAAAGACGACGATCGCGCGCGTCTTCGCCAAGGCGCTCAACTGCGACAAGGGGCCCGCTGCCGACTGCTGCGACGCCTGCACGCCGTGCCGCGAGATCGCCGAGGCCCGCGCGCTGGACGTGCTCGAGCTCGACGCCGCGACCCACACCGGGATCGACGACGTGCGCGAGCTGCGCGAGGCGGCGCAGTACCCGCCGACGCGCGACCGCTACCGGATCTTCATCCTCGACGAGGCCCACCAGCTCTCGACCGCGGCCTGGAACGGGCTGCTCAAGATCCTCGAGGAGCCGCCGCCGTACTGCGTCTTCCTGTTCTGCACGACCGAGCCACACAAGATCCCGGCCACGATCGAATCGCGCGCGCTGCACTTCGCCTTCCGCAGCCCCGCGCCGGCCGCGATCCGCGGCCACCTCGCCCAGGTCGCGAAGAAGGAGAAGGTCGCGGTCGAGGACGAGGCGCTCGACCTGCTCGCGCGCGCGGCCGACGGCTCGGTGCGCGACGGCCTGTCGGCGCTGGACCAGGTCCGCGCGCTGGCCGAGGGGCGCGACGACCGCAAGATCACCGCGGCCGCGGTGCGCGATGCGCTGGGGCTGATCCCGGGCGAGGTCGTGACGAGCTACCTGGCCGCGCTGGCGGGCGGGGACGCCGCGGCCGCGCTGGCGGTCGTGGCCGAGCTGGACCGCGAGGGGCAGGACCTGCGCTCGTTCGCGGGCGAGCTGCTGGACCGCGTCCGCCACGCCGCGGTCGCCCGCGCGACCGGCCGCGACGCCGACGCCGCGGAGCTGGCCGAGCTGGCGATCGAGCAGCTCGCCTGGCTGGGCAAGGTGCTCGACGAGACCGAGATGCGCCTGCGGCAGAACGCGCCCCAGCGGGTCCTGATGGACCTGGCGACGGTGCGGATGACGCGGATGGCGTCGCTCCCGGCGCTGGCCAGCGTGGTCGAGGCGCTGGGGCGCGGCGGCCCGGCCGGCCCCGGCGGCGGTCCGGCCGGCGCGCCCGGCGGCGGCGGCGGCGCGACGGCGCGGCCGGCGATCTCGCGCGCGGCGTCCGCTCCGCCGGCCGCCCCCCCGCCCCGGCCGGCGCGGGCCGACGCGGCCCTCGTGGCCGAGCCGCCCCCCGCCCCCGCCGCCAGCCTGCTCGGCCCGCTCGGCGACGAGCTCGCGACGATCAGCCCGGCACTCGCCAACTACTTCGGCGCGCTCGGCGACGCGCGGCTCGACGCGCGGGGCACGCTGGTCCTCGAGCTGCGCCCCGAGAAGCGGATCTGGAAGGACCGCTTCGCGCAGCCCGCGGCGCGCGAAGCGCTGCTGGAAGCGGCCCGCCGCGTGCTCGGCCGCGCGCCGGCCGGCGTCGAGGTCCTCGTCGCCGGCAACGGCGCGGCCGCCCCCGCCGGCACCCCCGCCGCCGGGACGACGCGCTCGACCCGCGCCCAGGCGCTGGACGCCGCGCGGCGCGACCCGGTCGTGAAGGAGATCTTCGAGCGCTTCGGCGCCGTGCTGCTCGACGGCCAGCCGCTGGACGAAGGCGGCGGTCCGCCGGCGTAGACCCGACGACAGGAGGGCCCCGTGAAGCCGAACATCAACAAGATGCTGAAGGACGCGCAGCGCGCGCAGGAGAAGATGCAGGAGGAGATCGCCGCGCTGCGCTGCGCCGGCACCTCGGGCGGCGGCGTGATCCGCGCCGTCTGCGACGGCAACCGCAACCTGATCGAGCTGACGATCGCGCCGGAGGCGCTCGAGGATCCCGACCCGGCGATGGTCGCCGACCTCGTGCTGGCCGCCGTCAACGACGCGCAGCGCGTGGTCGACGCCGAGGTCCAGAAGAAGATGTCGGCGCTGGCCGGGATGATGGGGCTCCCGCCCGGCTTCGGCTTCTAGCCGCGGCGCGCCGGCGACCCCCCGTGGCCGACCTCCCCGAGCCGCTCGAGCGCCTCGTCGCGCGTCTGCTTCGCCTGCCGGGGATCGGCCGCCGCGGGGCGCAGCGGATCGCCTTTCACCTGGCGGGGGCGCCGGCCGGCGACGTCCGCGCGCTGGCCGAGGCGATCGCCGCGCTGCCCGAGGCCCTCGCCCCCTGCACCGTCTGCGGCAACCTCGCCGGCGCCGATCTCTGCCCGGTCTGCGCCGACACGCGCCGCGACCGGAGCGTGCTGTGCGTCGTCGAACTGGCCGAGAACCTGGCGGCGGTCGAGCGGACCGCGGCCTACCGCGGCGTCTACCACGTGCTGGGCGGGGCGATCTCGCCGCTGCGGGGGATCGGCCCGGGCGACCTCGCGATCGAGCCCCTGCTGGCCCGGCTGGCGGCGGGGGAGGTCCGCGAGGTCATCGTCGCCACCAACCCGACCGTCGAGGGGGAGGCGACCGCCCACTACCTGGCCCGGCTGATCGTCCCCTCCGGGATCCGGGTCACCCGCCCCGCAACCGGGCTCCCCGTCGGGGGGGAGCTCGAGTTCATCGACCAGGCCACCCTGGCCCGGGCGCTGGAGGGGCGGCAGGGGTTCGACTGACGGATCTGGACTCCGGGGGCCCGGGGGACATACATTCCGTCCCGGTGCTGGGCGTGCCCGATCCGAACGCCGCGGACCAGAACGAACGCCGGCGGACGGCACACGCGACCGGCACGAGGACCACCGCATGCAGGGGACCGACCTGATCCTCCGCGAGGAGGAGCATCGCCAGATCACGCGCCTCGCGGATCGCCTGCTGCGTGAGTCCAACGCGGAGTTCGTGGCCCTGATCGACCGCAACGGCCAGCCGATCAGTTGGTCGGGCGGGAAGGAGGGGCTCGACAAGACGGCGCTGGCCTCGCTCGCCGCGGGCAACGTCGCGGCGACGGAAGGTCTGGCCCGGATGATCGGCGAGCAGCGCTTCCTCTCGATGTACCACGAGGGGGACCGCGACCACGTCTACATGTCCGCGGTCGGCGAGATCGCGATCCTGATCGTCGCCTTCAACGAGCGCTCGTCCCTGGGCCTGGTCCGGCTGCGCGTGCGGCAGGTCACACCCGACATGGAGGACGTGATTCTCGACGTGATCGAGAAGAGCAAGCGCGGGATCCTGGGTGAGATCAGCGACGAAGACATCGACAACCTGTTCAGGGACGGGTTCTAGACATGCCGTTCATCAACTACGCCAGCCGCGAGATCACCTGCAAGCTCGTCTACTACGGGCCGGGACTGTGCGGGAAGACGACCAACCTCCAGTGGATCTACGCCCAGTCCAGCCCCGAAGCCAAGGGGAAGCTGGTCTCGCTGGCGACCGAGGCCGAAAGGACCCTGTTCTTCGACCTGCTGCCGCTCAACCTGGGGCAGATCCGCGGCTTCAACATCCGCTTCCAGCTCTACACCGTGCCGGGGCAGATCTTCTACGACGCCTCGCGCAAGCTGATCGTCAAGGGGGCCGACGGC
>JALOKP010000107.1 GCA_025456425.1 Acidobacteriota bacterium
AGCCGCAGGAGTGAGGTGAGCGATGTCGACGATGCCTCCGTGTGGAGTACTCACCCCCAAGGACTTCAAGAGCGAGCTGCGCCCGATCTGGTGCCCCGGCTGCGGCGACTACAGCGTGCTGCAGGCGGTCTACCGCGCCCTCGCCGCGGTCAATCGGCCGCCGCACGAGATCGCCTTCGTGTCGGGGATCGGCTGCTCGTCCCGCATTCCGGGCTACACGACGGCCTATGGCTTCAACAGCGTCCACGGCCGCGCCCTGCCGATCGCGCAGGGGATCAAGATGGCGCGGCCCGACCTGCTCGTGCTGGCGGCCGGCGGGGACGGTGACGGCTTCTCGATCGGCGGCGGCCACGTCGCCCACGCGATCCGCCGCAACGTGGACATCACCTACATCGTGATGGACAACCAGATCTACGGCCTGACCAAGGGCCAGCTCTCCCCGACCTCGGCGCGCGGCACGAAGACCTGCACCTCGCGGCTGGGGAGCCTCGAACAGCCGGTGAACCCGCTGCTCTACGTGCTGGGCTACGGCTGCGCGTTCGTCGCGCAGGGGACGCCGGCCGACATGCCGGGCCTGACCGCGATCATCGAGGAAGCGATCCGCTACCCGGGCTTCGCGCTGGTGAACATCCAGTCGCCGTGCGTCACCTACGGCGAGGAGGACCAGCTCATCAAGGCCCACCGCGCGAGGATGACGACGCTCGAGAGCCTCGGCCACGACCCGTCCGACCTGATCAAGGCGATGGACAAGGCCCAGCACTACGGGACCGAGCTCTACACCGGCGTCTTCTACCGTAACCCCGAGCCGCCCGCGACCTTCGAGGGCCTGGCGGCCGAGCGGAAGCAGGAGATGATGAAGTCCGCCCCACCGCGCGAGAAGATCCTCGACCTGTTCCTTCAGAAATAGCGGCCCCGAGCCCGAGGAGCGACCGACCGATGGCCATCGACTTTTCCCGCCTCTCCCTGAAGGACGCACTGGACCTGGCCGTGCTGATCGAGCAGGAAGCGGAGGACCGCTACCTCGAGTTCGCAGACCAGATGTCGGCGCACCACACGCCCGACGCGGAGAAGTTCTTCCGCTTCATGGCGGTCAACGAGGAGAAGCACGGCAGCGAGTTGGCGGCCCGCCGCAAGCACCTGTTCGGCGGCGCACCGAGTACCGTCTCGCCGACGATGATCCTCGACGTCGAGGCGCCGGAGTACGACCAGGCGCGGGCCTTCATGAGCCCGCGCGCGGCCCTGACGACCGCTCTCCGCTCGGAGGAGAAGGCGTACGCCTACTTCGACCGCGCGCTGCCCAGCATCACCAACGCCGACGTGCGGGCCCTGTTCGAGGAACTGCGCGGCGACGAGATCCATCACATCGAACTGGTGAAGGCGGAGCTGGCGAAGCTCCCGCCGGGCGAGGAGCCCAGCCCGGACGACTTCGTCGACGAGCCGACCGCCCAGTAGGGGCCGGCCTCTGTGCCGGCCCGAATCCCGGCCCCGTCCGTTCCCGTCCGCCCCGTCCCGGCCACCTGCGCGCGGTTGACGCGCCGTCAATTACCCCTTGCTCCTTTCGCCCTTTTCGCGTAGACGGTAGGTCCAACGGACAGCGTTCGGCCGCGCCGGCTGGTCTTGGAGGATCCCGGGGCGGCGGGGAGGATGCTCCGAAATGGGCGGGGAGCGCGCAGCCCGGCGCGTCGTCGTGACCGGTGTCGGCCCGATCACGTCGATCGGGACCGGCAAGGATGCTTTCTGGGACGGCCTCGTCTCGGGTCGCCGCGGCACCCGCCCGATCGACCTGCCGTGGCTGGCCAAGCGGTTCCGCTGTCGGGTCGGTGCGCCGGTCGAGATCCCCGACCTCGCGCACCTGGGCGTCGACGAGCAGGAGGCCCGGCTGCTCGACCCCGCGACGCAGTTGGCGCTGGCCGCCACCGCGCTCGCGCTCGAGGACGCCGGCTTCCGGCTCGTGCCGGCCGGCGACTCGGGCCAGCGCTTCACGGTCGAGGGGGTCGATCCCGAGCGCGCCGGCGTGATCCTGGGGAGCGGCATCGGCGGGCTCTGCACGATCGAGCGCGCCCACCGGGCCTGGCTGCTGGGCGAACCGCTCACCGGCGCGCTGCGCTACTCGGTGCCGATGCTGATCCCGAACGCGATCCCCGCCCAGACCGCGGTGCGCTTCGGGCTGCGCGGCGAGTGCAAGACGGTCTCCACCGCCTGTGCCGCGGGGACGATGGCGATCGGCGACGCCTTCCGGCTGGTCCGCGACGGCGAGCTGGACCTGGCGATCGCCGGTGGCGTCGACAAGACGATGGCCGACTACGACGGCTTCTCGCTGCTGGGGTTCGACCTGCTCAACACGGTGACGCACCGCAACGACGATCCGGAGGGGGCCTCGCGCCCCTTCGACTGCGACCGCGACGGCTTC
Organism: Acidobacteriota bacterium; assembly: GCA_025456425.1. GTDB lineage: Bacteria > Acidobacteriota > Polarisedimenticolia > J045 > J045 > JALOKP01. Next base: position 2,411 of record JALOKP010000107.1, read on the forward strand.
GTGATGAGCGAGGGGGCCGGGATCGTCGTGCTCGAGAGCGAGGCCCACGCCCGCGCGCGCGGGGCCCGCCCTTATTGCGAGGTCGCCGGCTACGGCGTGACGTGCGACGCGCACTCGATGCTGCAGATCGACCCCGGCGTCGAGCAGGTGGCGCGGGCGATGCGCCGCGCGCTGGAGGGGGCGGGGCTGTCGCCGGAGGAGGTCGGCTACGTCAACGCCCACGGGACCGCGACGCGGCTCAACGACCCGGCCGAGTCGCGCGCCCTGCGGCAGGTCTTCGGCCGCGCGATCGGCCAGGTGCTGGTCAACTCGACCAAGGCGATGACGGGCCACGCGATCGGCGCCGCGGGCGGGATCGAGGCGATCGCGACCGCGCTCAGCCTGGCCCACGGGCTGGTCCACCGCTGCGTCAATCTCGACCGGCCCGACCCCGAGTGCGATGTGCCCCTGCCACGCGAGAACGCGCCGCTCGGGCGCCTCGCGGCCCTCTCGAACTCCTTCGCCTTCGGCGGCCACAACGCCGTCCTGGCGCTGGTCCGGTCGTGACGCCACGCGGCCGGATGACGCTCTATGGAGCGATCGCCGGCGTGACGGGCGGGCTCTGCTGGCTCCCGTATGGCTTGGCACCGCTCCTGCCGCTGGTCTTCGTCCTGATGCTGCGCGCGATGCGGCTGGTCGGAACGGGCGGGGACGCCATCCGGCTGGGTCTCGCGTTCGGCGCCGTGCGCTACGCGGTGGCGGCCCACTTCCTGCTGGCGCTCTACCGCTACTCGCCGCTTGCGATCGTGTTCTACTTCCTGGCGATCGGCTTCATCCTGCCGCTGGCGGTGCTCGAGACCCGGGGCGCGCTGGCGCTGGAGCGCCGGACCGGGCTGCCCCGCACGCTCGGCTTCGGGCTCCTCTACGTCCTCTTGGAGAAGGTTCGTACGATGGGCGACATCGCCTTCCCGGCCGACCTGCTCTCGCACGCCTACGGCACCAACCCCGCTTTCCTCGCCTGGGTGCCGGTGATCGGCCCGTACGGCGTGACGCTGACGATCATGCTGGTGGCAGCGCTGCTGGACCAGGCGATCGAGGTCTGGCCGCGGCGGCGCGCGGCCGCTGGCTGGGCCGCCGCGGCGCTGGCGTTGTGGGCCGCCCCGCCGCTGACCGGGCTGCTGACGGCGCCGGCGGCGGTGTCCCGGGACGAAGGCGCGGCGGTACTGCGCGTGGCGATCGTCCAGCCCAACACGACGCTCCAGGACAAGGTCGACCCGCGGCGGCGCGCGGCGATCCTGGACGAGCTGCGGGCGATGACGCGCGAGGCTGCGGCGGAGGCCGACCTGGTCGTCTGGCCCGAGACGGCGCGCCCGGCGATGGTCCGGATCGGCGCGGACGGCCGGGTCGACGACCCGGAGGTCTCGGACCTGGCCCGCGAGACCGGAGTGCCGATCCTCTACGGTGCGATCCTGGCCGAGGTCGGGGAGGGGCAGCGCGTGCAGGCCCTCTTCAACGGCGCGGCACTGGCGCGCCCCGACGGGGCGATCGGCGGCTGGTACGGCAAGCAGCGGCTGATCCCCTTCGCCGAGGGGGTGCCGTTCGCGCGCTGGATCGGGCTCGACCCGCGCCGGCGGGCGGGCGGCGGGCCGCGCCACGAGCTGCTCAGCCTGCTGGGGAACTTCTCGAGCGGCCCGGAGTCGACGGTCTTCACCGTCGGGCCGGCGCGGATCGGGGTGCTGATCTGCTTCGAGGGGCTCTTCCCCTCGCTCGCGCGCCGGGCCTCGCGGGCCGGGGCGAACACGCTGTTCGTGCTGACCAACGACATGTGGTGGGGGCGCAGCGCGTTCGCGCCGTGGCACGCCCGGATGGTCGCCACGCGGGCCCTGGAACTCGACCTGCCGGTGGTGCGCGCCGCGAACAGCGGCGTGTCGTCGCTGACCGACCGGAGCGGGCGGCAGGTCGAGCGCAGCGCGATGTACGAGCGGCTGGTGCTGCGGGTTCCGCTCCACCCGTCCACGGCCGGGCCCACCCTCTACGCGCGGCTGGGCGACTGGATCCTGGTGCCGATCGTGCTGGCGCCCCTGGTCGCGTACTTCGTGACGCGCCGCCGCAGGCCCGCAACCCGGTAGGGGCCGGCCTCCGTGCCGGCCCGCCGGCGGCGCCTAGGCCAGGGCGTGGAAGACGCGCTGGACGTCGTCGTCCTGCTCCAGCTTGTCGATCAGCTCCAGCACCTCGTGGGCCGCCGCCTCGGGCAGCTCGACGGGGTTGAGCGCGATGTACGCCGACTCCGCCGACTTGACCGCGATCCCGCGCTCCTCGAGCGCCCGCTGCAGCGTGCCCAGGTCGCCCAGCGCGCAGCGGATGACCGATGACCAGCTGCGGCTCGCCCTTCTCGCCGGTGCTCTCGCCCATCTCCTCGAGGCCGTGGTCGATCAGGTCGAGCTCCAGCTCGTCCTGCGCGATCCCGGCCGGGTCGAGCCGGAAGACGCCCATCCGCCGGAACAGGAACGCGACGCTGCCGGTGTTGCCGAGCGTGCCGCCCCCCTTGTCGAAGATCACGCGCAGGTTGGCGACGGTCCGGTTGGGGTTGTCGGTCGCGGCCTCGACGATGACCGCCACGCCGTGCGGGCCGAACCCCTCGTACAGCACCTCCTGGTAGTCGGTCGCGTCGCGCCCCTGGGCCCGCTTGATCGCCGACTCGACCTTGTCCTTGGGCATGTTGACGGCGCGGGCGTTCTGGATGATGCGGCGCAGCTGGGGGTTGGAGTTCGGGTCCGGGCCGGCCGCCTTGACGGCGAGCGTGATGTCCTTGGCGATCCGCGTGAACTGCTTCGCCATTCGGTCCCAGCGGGCGAACATGACGTGCTTGCGGGTTTCGAAGATGCGTCCCATGGCGGTCTCGGAGAGGAGGGGAAAGGAGAGGGGGAAACGACCGGAGATGATGACGCGCGGGAGGCCCGGGCGCCAGCCCAAGCGGGGACAGCTACCGTAAGTCGGTAAGTCGGGGGCAGACCAGATGGAACGCGTCTCGCTCTGCCGACTTACCGAATTACGGTAGCTGTCCCTGTTCCGTGACGCGGACGGCGTTCTCGACCAGCGTCACCGGGAACTCGAGCAGGGGCTTGGTCGTGGGACCGGCGACGACCTGGCCGTTGATGTCGAACCACGCCCCCTGGCAGGGGCACTTGTACTGCTGGATCTCCTCCTGCCAGGCCACGACGCACCCCTGGTGCGTACAGAGCAGCGAGCGCGCGACGATTGTCTCGCCGGTGCGACGCAGCTCGACCGGGGTGGAGCCGAGTTGCACCACGACGCGCTTTCCTTCCGGCAGGTCCGCGAGCGGCACGGTGACCACGGCCGGGCCGGGGGGCGCCGATCCGCTGCACCCTGCGAGCAGGGAAACCTCGAGCACCAGGGCCCCCGCCGCGCCCGCGGCGAGCAGCCGCAGCGCGAGGCGGCGGTCGGGGCGGGGCGGCAGGCCCGCGGCAGGGCAGGGGAAAGAGGCTTCGGTCACTCGTCTCTCCTTCATGCTCCGGGAGGCCGCCCATGATACGGGATCGGCCCTAGAATGCGCGCCACGGGACTGCCCCACGGGCACGCCGGAACGGGGATCGCTCATGAGCGAGCCTGAGGACCTTCTTGCCAGCAACCGTGCCTGGGCGGCGAGCATGACGGCTCGCGACCCTGCCTTCTTCAGCAGCCTGGTGCATGCCCAGACCCCGCAGTTCCTCTGGATCGGCTGCTCGGACAGCCGAGTGCCGGCCAACCAGATCGTGGGGCTCCTCCCCGGCGAGCTGTTCGTCCACCGCAACGTCGGGAACCTGGTCGTCGACAACGACATGAACTGCCTCGCGGTGATACAGTTCGCGGTCGAAGTGCTGAAGGTCGAACACATCATCGTCTGCGGCCACTATCGCTGCAGTGCCGTGGTAGCGGCGTGGGGCGGCGCCCGGCTTGGCCTGATCGACCACTGGTTGGGCGCCGTGAACGATGTGCGACGACGGTACAAGGCAGAGCTCCGCCGTCTCGACGACGAGGCCACCCAGATCGACCGGCTCTGCGAGCTGAACGTGATCGAGCAGGTGGCGCGCGTCGCTCGCTCCATGGTCGTGCTGGACGCGTGGGCCCGGGGGCAGGCGCTCTCGCTTCACGGGTGGATCTACCGGCTCGAGGACGGGATCCTGAACGACCTCGGCATGAATGTGAGGGATACCCACGAGCGGAGAGAGCGCCACACCGCCGCGGTGGCCAGAGCGCTCCGTCCGCTGGAGGCCCAGACTTCCTTCCCGTAGCCTGGTTTACAATTCCGTCTCCAATCTTCCCAGGAGCGGCACCATGCCCGAGTTCGCATACACCAATCCCATTCCGCTCGGTCCGGACGACACGAAGTACCGCCACCTCACCGCCGAGCATGTCTCCGTCGTCCCGTTCGAAGGGACGGAGATCCTCAAGGTCGTGCCGGAGGCGCTCGCGCTGCTGGCACGCGAGGCCTTCCGGGACGTGTCGTTCCTCTACCGCGCGGCACACCTCGAGAAGGTCGCCGCGATCCTGGCCGACCCCGAGGCGTCGCCCAACGACCGCGGCGTCGCCCTGACGCTCCTGAAGAACGCCGAGGTGGCGGCGCGGATGCAGCTCCCGATGTGCCAGGACACCGGGACCGCGACGATCTTCGCCAAGAAGGGGCAGCGGGTCTTCACCGGCGTCAAGGACGAGGAGTGGCTCTCGCGCGGCGTGTTCGAGACCTATACCCGGGAGAACCTGCGCTACTCGCAGACGGTCCCGCTGTCGATGTACGAGGAGAAGAACTCGGGCTCCAATCTCCCGGCGCAGATCGACCTCTACGCCACCGACGGCGAGCGCTACGAGTTCCTCTTCATCGCCAAGGGGGGTGGCTCGGCCAACAAGTCGATGCTGTTCCAGGAGACCAAGGCGCTGCTGAACCCGGCGAGCCTCGAGAAGTTCCTGGTTGAGAAGCTGCGCTCGCTGGGGACCGCGGCCTGCCCGCCCTACCACTTGGCGATCGTGATCGGCGGGACCTCGGCCGAGGCGACGCTCAAGACGGTCAAGCTGGCGAGCGCCGGCTACCTCGACCACCTGCCGACGACCGGCGACGCGAACGGCCGCGCTTTCCGCGACCCCGAGCTGGAGGCGAAGGTCGTCGAGCTGGCCGCGAAGACCGGAATCGGCGCGCAGTTTGGCGGCAAGTGGTTCGCGCTCGACGCGCGCGTCGTACGGCTGCCGCGCCACGGGGCGTCGTGCCCGGTCGGGATCGGCGTCTCGTGCTCCGCGGACCGCAATGTGAAGGCGTACATCGACCGCAACGGCCTGTGGCTGGAGGAGCTGGAGCGCGACCCGGCGCGCTTCCTGCCGGAGAAGTACCGCGGCGCGGTCAAACACAAGCACGGCGTGCCGGTCGACCTCAACCGCCCGATGGCGGAGATCCGCGCCGAGCTGTCGAAGCACCCGGTCTCGACGCCGCTGCTCCTGACCGGCACGATCGTCGTAGCGCGCGACATCGCGCACGCCAAGATCAAGGAGCGGATCGATCGCGGCGAGGGGATGCCGCAGTACCTGAAGGACCACCCGGTCTATTACGCCGGACCGGCCAAGACGCCGCCGGGGATGGCTTCGGGCTCGTTCGGGCCAACGACCGCGGGACGGATGGACAGCTACGTCGACCTCTTCCAGTCGCTGGGCGGATCGTTGGTGATGATCGCCAAGGGGAACCGCAACAAGGCCGTGACCGACGCCTGCCAGAAACACGGCGGGTTCTACCTCGGCTCGATCGGGGGTCCGGCCGCGATCCTGGCGCAGGACAACATCCGCAAGGTCGAGCTGCTGGAGTACCCGGAGCTGGGGATGGAGGCGATCTACCGGATCGAGGTCGAGGATTTCCCGGCCTTCATCCTGGTCGACGACAAGGGGAACGACTTCTTCATGCAGTTGCCGGCGCACCGCTGATCGGTTTGCGCGACTGTAGGGGCCGGCCTCCGTGCCGGCCCGCACAAAGAGGGCCCATGCGAAACCTCCTGACCTTGGTCGTTCTCCTCGCGGCCCTCTCGACCACCGATCCCCTCGCTGCCGGCCCGCCGCCCCCCGCGACCTTCTCGATCGCGGCCGCCGACCCGGCCACGGGCGAGGTTGGCGTCGCGGTCGCGAGCCGCTTCTTCGCCGTCGGCAGCGTCGTGCCGTGGGCCCGCGCCGGCGCGGGGGCGGTCGCCACGCAGGCCTATGCCAACACGGACTTCGGCCCGCGAGGCCTCGATCTGCTGGGGCTGGGCGTCGCGCCCAAGGAAGCGCTGGAGGTCCTGTTGCGCGGCGACGATGGGCGCGACCGGCGCCAGGTCGGGATCGTCTCGCCGTCCGGGGCCTCCGCGACCTGGACCGGCCCGGGCTGCAACGCCTGGGCCGGCGGCCGGAGCGGCCCCGGATACGCGGTGCAGGGCAACATCCGCGCCGGCGAAGCGGTCGTGACCGCGATGGAGAAGGCGTTCCTGGAGAGTGCGGGCAGGCCGCTGGCCGAGCGCATGCTGGCCGCGCTCCGTGCCGGCGACGCCGCGGGTGGCGACGCGCGCGGCCGGCAGTCGGCGGCGCTGATGGTGTCCCGCGCCCGCGGCGGGTACGGCGGCTTCACCGATCGCGCGATCGACGTGCGCGTCGACGACTCGAAGGACCCGTTCGGGGAACTGGCCCGCCTGACCGGGCTGGCGCTGGTCAACGACGACTGGAACCGCGGCTGGACGGCCTTCATGGAGAAGCGGTTCCCGGAGGCGCTGACCTGGCAGAAGAAGGCGACCGCGCGCGCCGACGCGCACCCGGAGATGCTCCCCGAGGTGCTCTACGACCTGGCGGTGATCGAACTGGCCAACGGGAACGAGACCGCGGCGCTGGCGGCGGCGAAACGGGCGATCGCGCTCAACCCCAAGCTGGCGGCGCAGGCGAAGGTGGACGACGACCTGAAGGCGCTCCGCGACAAGCTCTAGAAAAGCGGGGACAGCTACCGTAAGTCGGTAAGCCGCGGAAAGCGGGTGAAAAGCGGGGACAGCTACCGTAAGTCGGTAAGCGGGGGAAAGTAGGGACAGCTAACGTAAGTCGTTGAGCCGCGGCTTCCACATCCGTTCCTTTCCGAGTTCAGCGGCTTACTGACTTACGGTAGCTGTCCCCGGATAGGGCGGCTTACTGACTTACGGTAGCTGTCCCCGGTTTGCGGATTGGCTACTGCTTCGTGTAGGTCATCTCCATCATCTTCGTTTCCTTCCCGTCGCGGCCCGGGGCGTACATCTCGAAAACCTCCGAACCGGGACCGGTCTGGCGGGTCACCATGCGGGACTTCACCGGGCCCTTCTTGATCGCGTCGTTCCAGGTCCCGTAGAAGGTGCAGGTGTGCTTGGCGTCGCAGGTTCCTTCACTCACCATGATCCCAGTCGACATGCTGTCGGTCCAGGTCGCCCAGTACTTGCCCGAGACGTTGTCGAAGCCGGTAAGGCTCATGCCCGTGAACGGCATTCCCATCATCGACCCGGTGAAGCGCTCGATCACGATCCGCCCGTCGAGGTCGACGGTCCGGACCGCCTTCCCGGTCTCTTCCATCGGCGGTGCGGCCGGATCCTGCCAGCTCTTCACTTTGACGTCGTAGGTGCCGGCGGAGGCCGCGAGGAGCTTGTGCGGCTCGCCCGGCGTGCCCGCCTTCATGTAGGCCTCCATCTCGGCCTTCTGCTCCGGCGTCATCTCCGGGGCACCTTGCTGGGAAAAGGCGGGGGTGACGATCACTGCGAGCGTGGCCAGCGCCACGACGGCGAATGGACGGAACATCGGTCCTCCCTCTGCTCGGCGACGGACTACCTGGGGCGGACTTCGTCGCGGCCGCGACGGATCCCCGGGCAGGGCGCCGGATGGCGGGAGGATAGCGCCGCAGCGCCACGCACGAGCCGGAGCTTTTTCGCAGCGGGGGCACGCGCCGCGCGAGTGGTCGGCAAGCGCTCGTGTGCGGCAACGAGCAGCCACCACTAGACGGTATGTCAGGGCCGCGAGCGGCCCCGCGCGGCGCGCTGCGTGCCCCTCGCTACGGGCAGCTCGAAGCCTCGCGCGGCTTGCACGGCGTGGCCGCCGCGGGCCGGTCGGCCCCGGCCGAGGTCTTTCCCAGCCGTCCTTCGTTCGAGGCCGTGAGCGGCGCGACCAGGTAGTACCGCGCGCCCGTCCCCGGCGTGATCGTCTCGCTGCGATCGAGGCCCGCGGTGCAGGTCTTCGAGGCGTGGTTCCACGAGCCGGAGCGCAGCGCGTCGAGCGTCCCCTCGTAGATCGCGTAGTCGGAAACGCTGGCGGAGCAGGACGGGCCCCAGGTCAGCGTGAGCTGCGTTCCCGCCGCGCGGGCGACGCGCAGCGGCGTCGAGCCGCTCTTGCCGTCCGGCGCAGTGCCCGCGGCGGCGGCGGTGATCGTGAAGGAGCTGTTCGAGGCGTCCAGGCTGCAGACGGAAGGGTAGGGGCCCGGCGTCGGGCTGACGCGGTTGGGACGGGTCACGCGGACCGTGGCGCTCGAGGAGGGATCGTCGGGAACGGTCCAGGTGTAGCTGCCGTCGTTGGCCTCGTTGCTGGCGATCGGCTTCCAGCTCGAACCGCCGTTCACCGAGTACTCGAGGCTGACGGTCCCCTTGTCGGTCCCGTTCTCGTTCGTGACGGTCCAGAGGATGCTCTGCTGGCTTCCCGCGGCCCAGGTATTCCCGCCGTTCGGTTGGCTCAGCGTCAGCGTGTGCGGGTAGTGGCAGTGCGCTCCGTCCTTGTCGTCGTTCCCCAGGCGGGCGCCGCGGCTGCCGTAGGCCGAGGCGCGCATCGCGGCGTCAGTCACGGTCGAGTGGCCGAAGCCGATGCCGTGGCCCAGCTCGTGGGTCGCCACCTCCGCCAGGTTGGAGGCGTTCCCCAGGAAGCACTCGAAGTTGTTGTTGAAGATCACGTAGAGCCGCAGCGCGGGGTAGAAGGTCCGGTTGTTCACCGTCTTCTGGTTGCTGCCCGAGCGCCAGTAGCCGCCGATCGCCAGCGTGCCGCTGCAGCCCGAGGGGTCGGTGATGTCGTTGTAGGGATCGCCGAACAGAATGATGCTGACCGGTGGGTAGGCGTCGGCGGGCCCGCTGCCATTGGAACCGGTGAAGTCGTAGTTGTCGTTGCCGGCCTGCAGCACGAGGCGCCCCTCGGGCACGCCGGTCCAGGCCGCCATCGCGCGCTTGATCTCGTCGACTGCACCCTGCGGGTTGCCGAGCGGGTCGCGCGCGCGCTCGATGTTCACGCTGACCGCAGTGCCGCTGTCCGCCTCGTGCCAGCGGACCGGGTCGGAGGCCGAGAGCGGCTCGAAGTCCGGCTCGCGGCCGCCACCCGCGCGCGGCTCCTCGACGTCGTCCCAGAGCAGACGAGCGTACTCGGGCGGCTGGGCCAGGAAGCCGGGCTCCGACTGCGGCCGGCGGCCCGGCGCGAGCGCCACCGAGCTGGCCAGCGCGGCGATCTGCCCGGCGGGGAAGTCCTCGTACTGGGGCGGCGTCGTTGTCGGGATCCGGCCCAGGCCCGAGAGCTCGCGCCGTGCGACCCGCAGGCCGGCGTCGTCGTCGATCAGGACGAACTTGCCGAAGAACATCCCGGCGGTACGCAGCGCGCCATCGCGCCCGGGCTCGAGGAACAGCAGGACCCGCTCGCCAACCCGGTAGACCGGGACGGCGTCCACGTCGTGGTAGAGGTCGTCGAAGTGTCCGCCCAGCTCGCGGACCACGACCGTCGACAGGCCGGCCGGGCCGCGGTGCACGAAGCTGACGGCGACCGTCACGTAGGTGTTGAGCGACTCTTTCGCGGGGTCGAACCCCGACGCCGTGCGCGTCACGGTCCCCTCGACGATCAGCGGGGCGGACTCGGCGAGGCGCTCGGGCGGGAGGTAGGTCGAGAGGGCCGCCAGCGGCCGGTCGATCGCGGCCAGCGCGACGGCAGCCACCAGGGCGCAGGTCCAGAAGGCCAGGGAACAGGTGGTCGGGATCCGGCGGAACATCGCGTCACCCCCGCGCTCCCCGGCGCGTCGGAACGGTCTCGCGATCGAATGTAAGTCCCGGGAGGGCGCTGTCCCGCGGCCGGAGCGCGCCGGAACGACTCGGACGGGAGCGGACCAGGGGGCGGCCCGCCGCGGCGCCCGGCGTCCTCCTTTCCGGGACCCGGGGCCTGCGCTAACCTCGGCGCGACCGGGCAGCCATCACCCGCAGCCTGCGGGCCGGGGCGCGGTCTCGGAGGCGTCATGCGACGGAACTACAGCTGCCCGCACTGCCACGGCGTCCTGAACCCGAACGTCAAGATCATCCTGCGCGCCGATCACGAGTCTCACCGCGGCCTGATGCTCTTCAGCCCGCAGCCCGGCAACTACGACTGCATCATCCCGGACGGGTTCAAGCTGAAGAAGAAGTCGATGGTCCGCTTCCACTGCCCGCTCTGCGGCAAGGACCTGACCTCGCGCCGCGACCGCACGATGGCGGAGATCCACTTCGCTACCGGTCCCGGTCACGAAGGGATCGTCGTCTTCTCCCGGGTCTACGGCCAGCACGCGACCTACTTCATCACCGACGAGGAGGTGAAGTCGTACGGCGAGCATATCGACGAGGAGGCCGTCAACTTCTGGGGCCTCGGCCACGGCGACGTTCGCTGAAGAGCGAAGAAGGTAGCTGTCCCCGTTTTCTAGTCGCAGGCTCCCAGCGCGGTCACGCGGTAGAAGTAAGTCTTGAGGTCGGTCAGGGCGCCGGCGTCCTCGAAGGTCGTCCCGGCCGTCTCGCCCAGCAGGACCGCGTCCGTCATGTCCGCGCGCTGGCCGCGCTGCACGCGGTAGCGGACGGCATCGGGAACGGCGGCCCAGCCCAGGCGCACGTGGGCGTGATTGACCGGATCGGCGCGGAGGCTGCCGCCGACGAGCCCCGGGTCCGGCCGGTCGACCGTCTCCGTGCCGGAGATGCGCACCAGGTTCTGGTCCTCCACCCCGCCCGACGGACCGCCGCCGCAGGTCTCGGCGTTCTCGGCGCGGACGACGTACCAGACGGCCTGACCGACCGGCGCCGAAACGTCGGGGTAGCTGGTCCCGGTGACGCCGCTCGCGATCCGATTCCCCGGGCCGGGGATGAAGTCGGCCGACGCGCCGCGGTAGACGTTGTAGCGCCCGGCCGCGCCAGACCCCCATGCCGCCGCCGGGTCCCAGAACAGCGTCAGCCCGCCGCCGCCGCACGGTGCGAGATCGGTGACCGCCTGCAGCCCCGCGAACGACGGCGCTCCGCTGCAGCCGCCGCAGGTGGCGTAGTCCGGCAGCGTGCCGTCCTTGATGATCACCTCGTCCACATTCCAGCCACTCTGCTGGTTGCTGGAGTTCGCCGTGATCGAGAACCGCAGCTGCGCCGCCGGCTTGCCGTCGAGGTAGGACGAGATGTCGTAACGCTGCTCGACCCACCCCGAGTCGCGCACGAAGACCGAGCCGTTCTGCCAGACCGTGTCGTTGTTCCCCGGCGTCAGCAGCGAGATCCGGGCGCTGTCGTTGGTCCCCTCTACGTTCAGCCAGCGCCGGATGATCAGCGTCGAGTACTGGCACGGGTTGCAGGTGATGTAGGGCGAGACCGCCGCGGAGGTGCCGCCCGGCTCGTAGTTGCCGGGGTTCGCGCCGCCGCCGGACAGATCGCTCCCCAGTACGGCGTTTCCGCTGAAGGTGCGCGCCGGGTCGGGATATCCGCCCGGTCCGCCCCCCTTGGCCTGCGGCGCGCCGCGCTCCCACTCGCCGTTGAGGATCCAGCCGGTGTCGGTCTCGAAGCCTTCGTAGAACAGCACGCCCGGGATCCGGTTGGTGTGGAGGGCGAAGGGGGTACCTCCGGCGTCGACGGTGTAGGGGTTGCCGTAGGCGTCGGCCCCGCCGACGCGGAAGTGGATCCGCGAGCACTCGGCGAACCCGGAAATCGGAATCGCGTGCTGCGTCACGAGCACGGTCTCCTGCTCGAGACGACCCAGCGCAGGCGTCGGGCCGAACTCGACGCGCGAACTGGTCGGCTCGGCGGTGTCCCACTCGATCATGGCGCGGGTGTTGGAGGTCCAGGTCACCCTTACCTGCACCCCGGGGGTCGCGGCGCAGTCGGCGCGGCTGGTGTGGCTGGGGAACGCAACTTGGCCCAGCCCGTCGTCAGCGTCCGCGTAGGTGGCGGTAATCAGGTCGCCGTGACGGAGCTGGAGCGTCCCGTCGCCCGCAACCGGCGCTGCGCCGGAGAGTGTCGCCGGTCCCTCGAAGCGCGCGCTGTTGGCCGAGGCCTCGGTCAGCGTGACCCACTCCCCGCCGGGCTCGGTCGTCGACGAGACCCGTACCGCGACCGTCTCCACCAGGTCCCGGTCCGCGTTGAGGTCGAGGTCGGTCACCGAGACCAGCATCGACCCGCTGCAGGCGTAGATCGGCCGCTCGATTCGAATCTGCCCGGCATGGCACGGTGCGACGCCGATGTCGGGGAAGTTGCCGTAGGTCTCGAAGCGGTACCAGTTGTGCGCGTTGTCGTCGGAAGCGCCATTCCCCAGCGCGTCGGCGCTGGCGACCTCGAAGAAGTAGACGGTGCAGGCGGCGAGTCCCGAAAGGGTCACCGCGTGCTCCGTGACGCCGGACGCACCCGAGGCGTCGAGACCCGGCGGGGGCGCCGCGCCGTAGCGGACCCGGCTGTCGGAAGGCTCGTCCGTGGTCCAGCGCACGACGGCGGAGGTGTCGCTGATGTCGGTGGTGTGGATCGAGCCGATCGCCGGGGCCACGCAATCGACCGTGGCGGTGTCGGTCTTGAGCAGGTTGGTGCCGCCCGAGCCGTCGTCCGCGTCGATGTACGACGCGGTGACCGTGTCGGCCGCGAAGACCTGGATCCGCCCGTCTGCGGCCGGCTCGCCGGAGGCGACCTCGACCGTCCCCTTGAAGACCCCGGAGCCGGGACGCGTCTCCGCCAGCGCCACGGTCTCGCCCGCCGGCTCGCGCCCGGAAGCGACAGTGACGGTCGCGGCTCCCTGGCTCGCGAGGTCGCTGTCGGTCAGAGTCAGGTTGAGCAGCGACGCGCAGCCGACGGCGGCTTCCTTGATCGCGACGCGCCCGTCGGAGCTTGCGGCGTTCGAAACCGCGGCGTAGGCATCGACGCGCCCGGCGCCGTAGGTGTTGTCCTTTCCCGGCTCGCCCAGGTCGACCGCGGTCTCCTCCAGCAGGGCCTTGATGTCGTCGTGCTCGAGCCCCGGGTTGGCGGCGACGATCAGCGCCACCGCCCCCGCGACGTGCGGCGTCGCCATCGAGGTCCCCGACTTGTACGAGTAGCCCGCGCAGACGTTGTGG
>JALOKP010000108.1 GCA_025456425.1 Acidobacteriota bacterium
CCGCCGCCGACGATCGCCTGGGCGTCGGGCTGCAGCGTCAGGGCGACCGGCTTGCCGCCCGGCAGCTGCACGATCGCCTGCCGGCGGTAGACCGCCATGTCCCCCTCCCGCTTCAGCCCGAAGTAGATCACGCAGCCGAGCATCAGCACGATCACGCCGACGTGGACGGTCCAGACCCCCAGGTTCGGCAGGTTGAGCGGGATGCGGCGGATCGTCACGATGACCAACGACAACGCGAGCAGGATGCAGATCAGGTGAAATGGCCACCAGTTGAACCACTCCATCTCGGTCAGTTCGAAGTTCTGGCGCGGGAACCAGTCGTAGAACGGCTGCAGTCCGGCCGAGCCGAGCCACGAGTAGACGAGCAGCGCGATCATGGTGGAGACGCCGAAAGGGACGCTGCCGATGCCATCGATCAGGCGGAGCCAGAAGGGCTTGACGGAGGCCGGGGTCCGGTGCTGCCCGCCGTCCGGGAAGTTCGTCACGCTCATGGGGACCTGCGCCTCCGGAGTGCGCCCCGGGTGGGAGGCCGGGGCCGGGGGAGGTTGATCTTAGCGTCCGGCCCGGCCGGAGGCGAACCGAGAAGCTAGTCGCGATTAGCTCGCGGCAGGACCTGGCTCCCAGTCGCCTCCCGGGCCGCGGAAGCGCGCGCTCCCAGGGCGGTTCCGCAGCCCGTGCAGCCTCCGCAGGCGCCGGCCGGCCCGCCCGGCGGGGATTCCGGCGGCGGGACCCGGGCGGCGCCGCCCGGCCTGGGGAAGGCGATCGGCCGCAGGTAGCCGGGCCGGCGCGGCCCGCCGGCCGCGGGGGCGGCCCGGTCGCCGGACCAGTCGGGGGCACGGTCGGCGGCCCGTTTGCCGGACCGGTCGGCGGCCCGGCCCCGGCGGCCCGCCAGCGCGTGCCCCGCCATCGCCGCCACGAAGACCACCCCCGAGAGGCCGTGGACCCACGCCGCAGCGGGGCGCCATGCGGCGTCGGCGAAAGCCTGGACGAGATAGCCGGACAGCGCGAGGACCAGCGTCAGGCCGAGAATCCCCCGGCCGCTGGCCCGGCCGCGCGGCTCCCCCTGCCGCAGCTGGTACTGGGCGTGCGCGCCGTAGACCCAGCCCACGACGAAGATCAGCACCGGCACCGCCAGCACGTGGAGCTTGAGCGCGTGCGGTTGCAGCGGGTGGCTGTAGGCCGAGAACGGGTCGCTCCGCGGCAGCAGGTACTTCATCCCTGCGTAGGCCAGACCGGAGACGCCGGCCACGAGCGCGGCAGTCCAGAGCGCGGCGCGCTGCGTCGTCGTCACCGCGCGGCCTCCAGCACCTGGTGCAGGGCGAGCGCGCGGCGCACCGCGTCGGTCATCGCAACCGACGAGAGCGTCGCCCCGGCCAGTGTCCGGATCCCCCGCTGCAGCCGCAGCTCGGCGTCGAGCTTGCGCCCGTGGAGCTGCGCCAGCCACGGTGCGGACAGCATGTACTCCGGCGGCTCGTTGAACGAGAGGATCTCGACCTGCTTCACCGCACCGGTCGTGTCGAGCACGATCAGCACCGTTTCGGGCAGGGTGCGCACGAGGTGGGTGTCCAGGTACGCCCAGCCCGCCGGCTTTCCGGTCGCCGGATCGGTTGCCGCGTAGTAGGCGACGACCTTGCTCGGGAGCTTCTGGCCCGCGAGTTGCTCGGCCCGCGTCACCTGCGCCGCGTCGAGGAAGGCGGTTTTCTTCGCGACGGCCAGCGGCGCGGGGAAGACGCGCTTCAGCGCGGCCTCGGCGTCCTGCAGCACGCCGGCCGCCGCGCTCCCCGCCCCGACCGCGAGCAGCCCGGCCAGCCCGAGGAGCGCCGCGACCGCGCGCCGAAACCGCTCAGAACAGGTAGCTGATCGAAGCATTGAACTGGTCCACTCCGGAGCCGGCCTCGTTCTTCAGGTCCTGGTACTCGACCTTGATCGCGACCTGCGGGATCGGCAGGTACATCAGCCCGTAGCTGGTCGCGGTGCGGTCGTTGGCGCCGGTGACCTGCGACTGGAACCCGGGGGCGACCTTTTTCTGCGTGTCGTAGCGCTCGTAGCGGGCGTAAGGGTAGAGCACGTGCTTCCCGGCGTCGAACAGCGACAGCACGTCGTACCCGGCCTCCGCGTACCAGCCCTGCAGCTCGGAGCCGATCGCCTGGTTGTTCAGGATGCTGATCTGTTCGGCATCGTCGACGTCGACCGACGACCAGACGCCGCGCATCCAGAGGCCGCGCCACTTCCAGTCGGCGTGGACGTCGTAGAGCGTGACCGTGCCATCGAACGGCACCCCGTCGACCGTGCGGTCCTGCGCCGAATCGCCCTGGTAGAACGACACGCCGGCGACCAGGCCGGGGATGCCGGTCAGGTCGAGCCGCAGCGCCACGGCCAGGTCCTCGGCCGAGGCCTTGGCACCCGACTGCCGGCCGTTGCGCAGGCCGGACGAGGCGGAGAACCCCTTGCTGTCGAGTCCGTCGAGCAGGTAGGCCTGGTAGCTGAACAGCCCGAACTCGCCGTGGACCCCGACGCCCGGCTCGCGCCAGGTCGTGGGCATGATCACGGTGTCGGCACCGGGCCGCTTGACGCCCAGGTAGGTCGGCGGCTCGTGGATTTCGTTCGCCAGACCGACGGGCACGAGCACCAGCCCGGCCCGCACGTTGAAGTAGTCCTTGAACAGGAAGTCGAGGTACGCGAACTCGGCCGAGACCTCGCCCTTGCCGTCCTTGGTCGTCGCGTGCTCGTACTCGATCTCGGAGTTGAAGACGATGTGATCGTTGAACTTGTAGCCGAAGTAGAGCACGGCGCGCAGCAGGTCGATCTGGTCGCGCGTGCCGGACGGCGTGCCGTCGTCGCGCGTTCCGTCGTAGTTCTCGTACATCATCTCGCCGTAGCCGCCGATCGAGACGCCACGCTGCTTGGCGTAGACCTTCGACGCGGCCGGGGCCAGGCCGGTCGCCCCTTCCGGAGCCGGCTGGTCGGGGGCCGGGGTGGGGGTCTGTTCGGCCTGCTCGCCGGCGCGCAGCGCCTGCAGCTCTTCGGCCAGGATCGCGAGCTTGCGCTCGAGCTCCTCGATCCTCTTCTGGTTGGCCAGTTCCTCGGGCGAGGGAGCGGGCGTCTGCTGCGCGAACTGCGGCAGCGCGGCGGCGGCGAGCGCGAGCATGGGGGGGATCAGAACGCGGTGGAATCGATCACGGAACATGGGGTGTCTCCTCGTTCAGGAATTCGAATGTCGCGGCGGCGGTGCGGGCCACGGCCTCGGCCTGGGGCCCCGGGCCCAGCACGAAGAGCGCGGTCGACAGCGCGTCGGCGGCGGCCGCGGTGGACGCGATCACGACGAGCGCCGCGTCGCGCTCGACTGGCTGGCCCGTGCGCGGGTCGAGGACGTGGCCGCGGTGCCGGCCGCCGGCCCGGATCCCGCGCTCCGAGTTGCCCGTCACCGAGAGGCTGGCGTTCGCGAGGGTCAGCGTGCGGACGCCGCGCGCGCGGTCGGCTGGGCTGGCCACGTCGACCAGCCATCCGTCGCGGCCCGGCGGTGGAGCCAGCGCCAGCACCTGTCCGCCGAAGTTGAGCAGCGCGCTCGCGACGCCGGCCGAGCGCAACACCGCCTCCGCCTCGTCGAGCGCAATCCCCTTGCCGATCGCGCCCAGGTCGAAGGCCGCACGGGTGCGGCCGCACGACACGGCGGGCGGGTCGAGCGTGACCTCGAAGCGCTCCCAGCCGGTGCGGGCGAGCGCCGCGCGGAGGTCGTCCGGGCTGGGCTCGCGCCCGCCGGTCTTGACGCCCCATGCGGCGAGCAGCGGCTCCACCGTCGGATCGAACGCCCCGCCGGTCTGCGCCGCGAAGCGCCGGGCGACGACCAGCACCCGGGCCAGCTCCGGGGAGACGGGGAGCGCGGCGGTGCCGGGCCCGGCGGCCTCGCAACCCGCGTTGAGCCCGGCCAGCTCCCCGTCGGGACGCCAGGTCGTCATGACCTGCTCGAGCTCGGCAATCCGGTCCAGCGCCCGGTCGAGCGCCGGCCCGACCCGGTCCTCGGGACCGAAGGCCCGGATCTCGCAGGGAGCCCCCATGAGCCAGCGGGCGCGCGCCACGGGGGTGAGGTCGCCCGGCGAAGGCGCCTCGGACACGGCGCCCGGCGGGGGGACGGCGGCCGCGCCGGTGCCGGCCTCCAGGGTCGCCGGGGACGGCGTCGCCACGAGGGCGCTGAGCAGCGCCAGCCGCGCGATCGGACCGCTCCAGGGGGCCGCGCCCATCGTCTTCCGCTCCTTCGTCCCATTTCTCTAGATGCGAATCAGTCGCATGAGAATCGCGCGGCTCGTGGGGTCCGACCTGGTCGGGTCGGGCCATTCCAGCCTCGGGAGATCTGCCGGGAAGGGCGCGGCGGGGCGGCCGCACCCGATCGACTGCTCTGCCCTTCGCTTTCTAGTTGCGAATCATTCGCATTTACTAATCAAACTTTACCCGCCCGGCGCGGGCCTGTCAAGCCGGTGCCGGCCGGATGGCGCGCAGCGTTTACGCCCCTGTTTCTTGCGCCCCCCCCGTCTCGCGCTGTACACCCCTAATACCGAAGTGCCCGACAGCCGGTGCCCGCGGGTGTGGCGGGCCCCCCGCACCAGACGACGAGGACTCTCCATGACGGCCCGCTCCGGCCTTACGGCCCTCGCGCTCTGCGCCTGGTCGCTGAACGCGCTCGCCCAGTCCGTCCCCTGCACCGGGGTCGCCCCGGTCGACACCGCGACGCTTCGCTCGGTCGCGGTCGTGACGGGGATGGTCAACCGTCCGCTGCTGCTGATCACGCCGCCGGCCGACAACACCCGCCAGTTCATCGTCGAGCAGGACGGCTACATCCGGCTGCACAAGCGCGGGACGGCCGCCTCGAGCTGGACGACCTTCCTCGATCTGCACCTCAAGGTCAGCACGCGGGGCAACGAGATGGGCCTGCTGGGCCTGGCGTTCGCCCCGGATTACGCCACGACCGGCCATTTTTACGTCAACTACACCGAGGTCGACGGCAGCAACAACGCGTGGACCGTCGTGGCACGCTACCGCGTCAGCGCCAATCCCGACGTCGCCGACTCCGCGAGCGAGCTGCGGATCATGCGATTCTCGCAACCGGCGGACAACCACAACGGCGGCTACCTCACCTTCGGCAACGACGGCTTCCTCTACGTTTTCACCGGCGACGGTGGGGGCGGGGGCGACAGCACCGGCGGAACCTGCGGCAACGGCCAGAACAAGAACGTGCTGCTGGGCAAGGTCCTGCGGCTCGACGTCCGGAACGTCGACCCCGCCTCGCGTGCGCCGGACTGCGCGGCGACGGGGGCCAACTACCGGATTCCGTCGACGAACCCCCTGGTCGGCCAGTCGACGGTCTGCGAGGAGATTTGGGCCTGGGGCCTGCGCAACCCGTGGCGCGGCAGCATCGACACCGCGAACGGCGACTGGTACATCGCGGACGTCGGGCAGAACTGCTGGGAAGAGGTCAACTGGGTACCGGCCGCGTCGGCCGGCGGGCGCAACTACGGGTGGCGCCAGATGGAGGCGACGAAGTGCTACAACCCCTCCAACCCAAGCTGTAACCCGCCGGTCGACAACACGACCTGCTCGCCCAAGTGCAACGACGCGTCGCTGACCCGGCCGGTGGTCGAGTACGCGCACAGCGCGGGGGCCTGCTCGGTGACGGGAGGCTTCGTCTACCGCGGCTGCCGAATACCAAACCTGCGGGGGACCTACTTCTACGGCGACTACTGCGCGGGATTCGTCCGCTCGTTCCGGATCAGCGGCGGCTCGGTGACCGACCAGCAGGACCGGACCGCGCAGCTCGACCCCCAGGGTCTGCTCGTCAGCAGCCTGTCCAGCTTCGGCCGGGACGCCCAGGGCGAGGTCTACATCATCGACCAGGGGGACGGCGCCCGCGTGATCGTGCCGCCCTTCACCGCGATGGAGATCTCCGGCAAAGGGGCGGCCGAGATGTTCCATCTGAAGCCGACCGAGTGGACCTGGGAGAACCTCTTCACCAGCGCCCAGGTCCCGGTCGCCGAGTACCGGGTCTACCGCAACGGCCAGGCCACCGGGCAGTACACCTGCATCTTCAAGTCCACGAGTCCTCGCTGGGCCGGCGGGGATCCCGCCAAGCCCGCGGCCGGGTCCGCCCTGTTCTACCTGGTGATCGGCCGCAACGGCGCGAACGAACTGACCGCGACCGGCGGCCCGCAGCGGCTGCTCTCCCCGGCCACCTGCCCCTGAGCCGACGAGAGTCTATATTCCGCTCCCGGGGGCCCCGGAAGCCCCGCGGAGCGCCCGTGAAGCCCGTCAATGCGGATCTTCTGCGACCCTGGACCCGCTTCCTGAAGCTCGCGGTCGTCGGCCGCACGGTCGAGGTGCCGGACAACAACACGCTGCTGCGGGGCCTGCAGTCGGTCGCCCCCGACGGGATCTCGCGGGGCCGCTTCTGCTGGAACAACGAGTGCGGCAACTGCCGCGTCTACTACCGCCTGCCCGGCGACACGGCCGACCGCAAGGGGCGCGGCTGCTGCCTCGTCGTGAAGGACGAGATGACCCTGACCTCGCTGTCGACGGAGCTGAAGTTCGCGCTGCGCGAAGTGCTGAAGCGCGAGCCGGACGCGCCGGTTCCGGAGGCGCCCGCCCCGGAACCGGACGAGGACCCGATCCCGGTCCCGACCTTCCGCACGGAAAACCGGGGACAGCTACCGTAAGTCGGTAAGCCGGGAATCGGGGACAGCCTACCCGCCGTAGGACCAGCTCGTGTCGCGCAGCGCCAGCGGGTTCGTCGCTTCGCCCGTCGCGTGCGCGCCCGTCACCGCCGCCACCGCGATCGAGTGGTCGCCGCGGTCGACCCACTCGCGCACTTCGAAGTGGAAGTACCACGGGAACGCGCCCAGGACCGGCTGCCCCTCCTCCAGCTTGTAGGGCTGCCCGTTGATCGTGCCGGCCTCGTGCTTCGTCGGGCCGAAGAAGGACTTGGCAACCGCCGCCTGCCCCTCGCCCAGGATGTGCACGACCCCCCGGCCGCTGCGGCGCAGGAGCGCACAGAGCGCGCCGTCCTTGCGCAGCGCCATCATCACCAGCGGCGGCTCGAACGAACACTGCGAGAGCCACGACACGCCCGCGGCGGCGACGGCCTCGCCCTGCGCGGTGGTCGTGACGTAGAGCCCGTAGGTGATGTTGCGGAGCACGTCTTTTCTCTGCCTGGGGTCCATGCAAATTCCCCTTCCCGTGCGTTCAGTTGATCGTGTGCGGCATCTCGAGCGCGAACGGTGCGATCTCGGCCTGGAATCGCCGCCCGTCGTCGCGCCACATCTCGTAGGTGCCCCGCATCGAGCCGCGCGGGGTCGACAGCGGACAGGCGCTGGTGTACTCGAACGACTCGCCCGGCTCGAGACGCGGCTGCTCGCCGACCACGCCGGGGCCGTGGACCTGCTCGACCTCGCCCTGCGCGTCGGTGATGATCCAGTGCCGGTTGACGAGGCGCGCCGCCTCCCGGCCGTCGTTGCTGACCTTGACCTTGTAGGCGAAGAAGTAGAGGTCCTCGGGCGGCGCCGAGCGCTCGGGCACGTACCGGCTCGTCACTTCGACCTTGATCCCGTCGGTGGTGGCGATGGAGCGGCCCATCGGTCCTCCGCGGCCGTCGGCCCGGCCCCTGGGGCGGGCGTCCTGCGGCGCGCCGGTTATGCTACAGGTCGCGTAGAGCGCGGCCAACCGCCGCCCCGCTTCGCCGACGAGGCCGATGCCCAGGACTGCGTGCCGTTTTCCCTCCGCTCGCCGGCGCGCCGGCGCGCTGGCGCTGGCCTGCGCGCTCGCCGCCGCCTGCGCTTCGAAGCCGGAGCCGCCACCACCGCCCCCCGCGCCCCCGCCGGTCGCGGCGTCGCACGGCGAGCGGGGCGCCTCGCCGATCGCCACCCGGGTCTCGTACGTCGCGAACCTGTTCCACTGGGTCGACAACCTCGCCGAGACGGCCAACGGCCGGACCCAGCCCGCCTACTACCGGGCCTGGTTCGGCCGCTTCGGGCCGCTCGATCCCGAGGACCGCGAGCTGCTGGCCGCCTTCCGGAAGGTCCGGATGCGGGAGTTCAAGCCGCGCCCCGCGACGGCCGATACCGCGGGCGGCGGCTGCCTGCCGTCCGAGCCCGACTCACCCTCGCGCCGGCAACTGCTGAACGCCGCCGCGATGCTGGCCTCGAGCGTTCCCGACCTCGAGCAGCGCGCGCGCCTGTTCCTGCTGCCGGAGGAGGTCGACGCCGTCTCCGAGGCGCTGGACCGCTTCTCCGGGCGCTTCGACTTCCTGTGGGCCGAATTCGACTGGCTGCTCGCCTTCCAGCGGGACTTCGACCGCTTCCTGGCCCAGCCGGTGACGCGCCAGTGGATCGCGGCGATGGCGCGCTTCACGGGCGCCGAGGAGTACTCGACCGCACCGACCCTCTTCAGCTTCGTCGCCGTCCCCAGCGAAGAGTACGGCACGCACGCCGAGGCGAGCGAGCGGGCGCTGCTGCTCGAAGTGCGGCCCGGCGACACGGTCGCAGCGCAGGTGCCGGTGATCTTCCACGAGCTGGTGCACGACTTCCAGCGGCGGGCTCCCCCGGGCGAGCGCGCCGAGTCGGCGGCGAAGTACGTGCGAGAAGGGTACCGCGGCGCGATGGCCTTCGCGCTGCTGCGCGAGGCCCTGCCGACCGCACTGGGCCAGGGGCTGGCGCAGCTTCGCCTGGCCCCCGACTCCTACGATCCGTCGCAGCCCTGGTACCACATGGAGTCGATCGACCGCTACGCGCACGCGCTGCTGCCGGTGGTCTCGCGCGCCTTTGACGCCGGGCAACGCTTCGCGGAGGTTCCACCGGCGCCGGTGATCGGCGCGCTGGACGATGCGACATTGTCCGAGGCGCCGGCGCTGCTCTTCCTGGGAGAGGCCGCATTCACGGCGACGAAGGACCGGCTGCCGCTGCTCGATCCGCTGCTCGCCGCAGTCGGCGGCCGCCGGCAGTGGCGCGTCGCCGCCGACGCGGCGGAAGGGCGCGAGTTCCTCGCGAAGTACGACTGCCTGCCGCTGGCGATTCTCTCGATCGCCGGCGAGCCGCCGCTCCCCGGGCTCGAGCTCGCGACCTCCTCCCCGCCTCCGCTGACGACCGGAGCGGTCGGCGGGCTGGTGCCCCTGCAGCGGCAGAGCGGTGCGCCGGTCCTCTGGCTCTTCGCCCGTACCGAAGACGACGTGCTGCGGGTTGTGCAGGCTGCGCGCGAGCTGCAACGCTGGCCCGAACGGATGGCGCCGGTCAGGCCGGATTGATCTCCGGGCCCTTCGCGTCGCCCAGCACGAGACGCGCCCCGGAGGCGAGTTCCGCGACCGGGATCACGGCCAGCAGCTCGACCGTTCCGTCCGGGGCGAGGGCCGCCCGGACGACCTTGCCGCCGTCGCGCTCGCTCCCAACTGCGGCGAGCGCGCGCAGCGCGGTGCCGGGCGCGGGGGCTTCGCTCGCGGCGGCACGCGCTCGGCAGAGCCGGCGCTTGATCTCGCCCAGGTGCTGGGTCCGGGCCACGACCTCCTGGCCCGGGTAGCACCCCTTCGCGAAGGACAGGCCGGAGAGCCGCTCGAGGTCCAGGTTCTGCGGCAGGAAGGCGTCGACCGTCTCCGGCTCGACCTCAGGCAGGCCGGCGCGGATCTCGAGCAGCGTCCAGAGCGGGTCGTCGCCCCGCACGAACCCCTCCGCGAACAGCGCGTCCCGCAGCCGCAACAACTCGGCCGGCGCGGCCAGGAGTTCGAAGCGCGGCACCTCCCCGGGCGCACGCACGATCGTGAACGGGCCGGCCGCCGCCGCCTCGTCCGTGGCCGGCGGCGCCGCGCCCGCGTGCCGCGCCAGGGCGTCCGCCGCCCCCGGCCCGGCGAGCCCGGCCCAGGCCAGCTCGGCACCCCCCTCCAGGACCTTCACCTTCGCGCGGAAGACGACGCGGCGCAGCCGTTCGAGCGTGGCGGGAACCAGCGCCGCCGGCAGGCGCAGCGCCAGCGCGCCGCCGTGCTCCGCGACGCGGAAGAGCACGGAGACCCGGCCGTTGACCTGGCACAGGGCACCCAGCGTCGAGCGGCTCGGCGTCACGAGCCGCACGTCGCAGGTCGACAGGCCCTGCAGGAACTTCGCGGCGTCGGGCCCCGCGAGCACGATCGCGCCACAGCGCGGCAGGTCGAACCAGCGGTCCATCTAACCGGCGTTGGCGAGCAGCGACGCGGACATCTCGAGCATCCGGTCCAGGCAGCGGCGGGCCCGCACGCGGGTCTCCTCCGGGACCTCGATCGCGTAGCGCAGGTGGAGCAGCGCGTCACGCGTCTGTTCCAGCGTGATCTCGCCCATGTGCGGGCAGCGCACGCTGCAGAGCCGGAGCATCTCCTTGCCGGGATTGTCGGCCGCGATGTTATCGCCCATCGAGCACTCGGTCAGCAGCAGGTAGCGCGTCGCACCGCTCTCGCGCACGAAGCGGATCGCGGCCGAGGTGCTGCCGGTGAAGTCGGCGGCGGCGGTGACGTCGGGGTGGCACTCGGGGTGGGCGATCACGACCGTGTCGGGGAATTGCTCGCGCACGCGGCGAATGTCGTCGACGGTGAACTTCTCGTGGACTTCGCAGCGTCCCTGCCAGCCGACGATCTCGTAGGTCAGCGCCGGGTCCTGCGCAGCGGCGGGCCGCGGCATCGCCGTCGGGAAGATCACGGGGCGGCCGGTCTCGCGCGCCACGTTGCCGGCCAGGAACTCGTCCGGCACGAAGATCACGGGGCCGGGGCCGAGCGCGCGGACGATCGTCGCCGCGTTGCCGGAAGTGCAGCAGACGTCGCACTCGGCCTTCACCTCGGCCGAGGTGTTGATGTAGCAGACGACCGGAACGCCGGGGTACTTCGCCTTGAGCGCGCGGACGTCGGCCCCGGTGATGCTCTCGGCCAGCGAGCAGCCCCCCTTGGGGGTCGGCAGCAGGACGGTGCGC
>JALOKP010000109.1 GCA_025456425.1 Acidobacteriota bacterium
GTGGTTGGCGTGCTTGTCCCAGTCCTGGTCGCGGATGCCGGTGCAGTTCAGGCAGGCGTTGCCGTAGCCGTCGCAGTTCTGCGAGACGAAGAAGCCGCGCCCGATGCAGCTCTCGCGCGTCTCGAAGAAGGCCACGATGTCGGCGTAGGCTTCGGACGGGTTGTCGTAGCCGCCGCCGTCGTTGGAGTCGATCCCGTGGCCCCACTCGTGGACGAACACGCCCATGATCTCGCCGGTGTTCCGGCAGCCGCCGCCCGACTTGTAGAAGTTGACCGAGCCGTTCCAGTAGGCGTTGCAGGTCGAGTTGATGTTGACGTTGTCGATCAGCTGCTGCTTGAGCCAGTTGTTGGCGGGGAGCCAAGCCCGGCCCTTCTCCATCGAGCGGTTCAGGTGGTAGAAGCCGGAACGCGAGGCGTGGGTGTTGCCTGCCGACGAGCCCTCGGGAATCTCGCAGTCGGTGCCGGGACCGAGCCGCAGGTCGAGCGGCTCGTCACAGGTGGTGCTCTCCTGGATCGGACCGCAGTTGTCCTGGACCTTGACGTAGGGGCCGGCCAGCCGGGTCGTGACGGTCGCTCCGGGAGGAGAGCACTCGTAGAGGCCGTGGTCGAGCGTCGCCGGCTGCGCCACCCCGTCGACGGTGTAGTCGGCGAAGGGCATCGGGTAGTCGGGCTGCTCGCAGCCCGAGGGACAGATCTGGTCGTCCGAGATCGGGTAGACGCCGCCCTTGATCCGCTCGTAGCGGGTGTCGTCGAACAGCGCGGCGACCGCGCCCGTCGCGGCGTCGATCTCGGCCACCCAGGTCGGCGACTCGCCGGGCACCGTCAGCGTGAAGCGCCAGACCAGGCGGTGGTCGTAGCCCTCTCCGCGCGGGCCGGTCCAGGCGGTCGCGGTCGTCCCGGCCGGATCGACCGGGACCAGCCGCAGTTCCGGCAGGCCCCGCGGCGCGAGGTCCGCGGGGGCCGCGGCGCCGAGATACTGCATCAGCGCGGTGTGCGCCGCGTCGGCGGTCAGGCTCGGCACGGGGGAGGTCCGCACCTTGCCCCAGGTGGTGGCGCCGAAGGCGACCAGCTTCCCCTCCGCGACGTGGAAGTCGTAGCGCGCCCCCTCGACCGGCACGCCGTCGACGACCTGGCGGAACGAAACCTGCCAGATGCGCCCGTCGAGCAGCGCCGAGGCGGCGCGGTCGAGCTCGATCTGGCCGGTCCAGTCGCCGAGCAGCAGGCGGTTCTGCTCGAGGAAGGCGAGCGCCTGGGCCGCGAGCGCGTCCAGCGAGGTCTCCTCGCCGGCTGGCGTCCAGGCGATCCCGCGTCCGATGGCGAGGGTCGGCAGGCCGGAGCGGACGTCGATCCAGCTCTCCCAGCCTCCCCCCTGCTGGGCGACGAAGGACTCCCAGCCCGCCCGCAGCGGGTCGCCCGCCGGCAGCGCGGCGACGGCGAGGCCCGAGCGGCCGATCGTGGCGCCGGGGTGGGGCACGGCGAGATGGTCGAAGCGCTCGGCGGTCGGCCGCTCCCGGAGGGCCAGGGCGGGCAGCGCCAGGAGCAGCGCCAGGACGAGCGTGAAAGCGGAACGGACCGCGGTGCGTGACGCCACGACACAGAGCATCTCGACCTCCCCACGAATGGAGGCTCCCCGCGCTGGACGACCTTGGAACCCGCCGGAATCCGGCGGGCGGTGGACGCCGCCCGTGCAGACCGAGCCAGTGACTTACTACGCTTACCGATTGGAAAGGTCAACGGGCTATTTCGGTAAGCCGGGGGTCGTTCGATCGCGGCAAACCGTACGCGGAGTTCAAGATAGCCGCGGGACGGGGCCGGCCCGCGGCGGGCGAGCGCAAACAGGCTTCGGTAGCCCCGTAACTTTCTCCCGGCGGGATCCCCCCAATCGCCGTAAACTCAACACGCTGACCGGTTTCAGTAAGGCCCCAAGGGGGGGCCCCGGCGACGGGACGGGCCCCGGGCGGCTTCCCGACTAGGAGAGCGAGCGAGATGAGTCACTTCACGGCAGGAACGTGGTGTCGGCGGATCCTGGGGATGGTTGCGGCGGCAGGTCTGCTTGCCCTCGGCGCGGTCCCTTCGACGAACGCGGCGAGCAAGAACGTCGACCTCGACAAGAACGGTTCCAACGAGTCGATCGTCGACCTGACGGTGATCTCAAGCTACCCGGCCAAGGTCCGTAACAAGATCACCAACAAGGCGGTCGGGAAGACGTACACGTTCCGCTGGCCCTCGGCCGGGCCGGGCGGCTTCACCAGCAGCCTCAGCGCGGGGACGAGCGGCGGCGTCGGCACGATCTGGGACTGGCAGACCGGCCAGACGATCTACTCCTACACCGGTTCGGTCTGCGACAAGGACGTCTGCCTGACCCCGACCAATTCCTCGGTCGGGCCGCGCGGGCCGTTCAGCGTCCCGGGCCGCTCGCTGACGCCGAGCGACATCACGCTCTCGGCGGCGTCGCTGACCTCGAGCATCATCTCGTTCTTCAGCCCGCCGCAGGTCCTGGCGACCGCGACCAGCGAGTTCGTCCCCGGCCAGGGGGTGCTCGAGAAGATCACCAACAACACCGGCAGCCCGCTCGTGATCGAGCTGACCGGCGGCGGACCCTGCTGCGAGGACTCGCACCAGACCTTCTGCGACGGCGAGTGCGTCTCCTATCTCGACGACGAGTTCAACTGCGGCGCGTGCGGGATCGTCTGCGAGGGGTCCAAGACCTGCTGCAACGGCGAGTGCGTCGACACCGGATACGACCAGCGGCACTGCGGGGCCTGCTTCCAGCCCGCCGGGAAGGACCTGAGCTGCTGCGCCGGCAAGGGGGCCGACATCTTCTCCGACCCGTACAACTGCGGCGGCTGCGGCAGCGCGTGCGAGGAAGGCCAGTCCTGCGCCTCGGGGACCTGCGAGGATCCGTTCGGGGTCTCCGCCGCGTCCACGCCGTCCGATCCCTCCAAGGACCCGGGCAGCATGGAGAAGCAGGGCTGCCCGTACGGCACGATCCGCTGCGGCGAGAACTGCATCGACCCGGCGCGCGACCCGCTGAATTGCGGCGAGTGCGGGGTCACCTGCGCCGAGGCAGAAGTCTGCTCGGCGGGCCGCTGCTTTGCCGAGGCCCCGGTCTGCGGCCAGGTGACCGTGACAGAGGAGGTCCTCCCCGGCGAGACGGTGACGATCTGCCGCGCCAGCACCGCCGTGATCGCGCGCGAGGTCTTCGGCCTGCTGCGGGCCTGCGGCGACACGGTCCCGGACGGCGAGCAGGAGTTCTGCGGCAACGGCGACCTGGCCTCGGCCGGCAGCTTCAACCGGCTGGAGCCGGTGGAGGGGGACGTCGGCCCGGCCTTCCTGACCCCCTACGCGGTCCGCGTCGAGGACGGGACCGGGGACGGCCTGCTCAGCCCCGGCGAGTCGGGGAAGCTGTGGATCTCGCTGCTGAACGTCGGCTCCGGCCCGATCGGCAACCCGAGCGCCCGGCTGCTCAGCGACCCGGTCCAGTTGGTCGACACCGACGCCGACGGGACGCCCGACGGCCCGGCCTCCGGTGCGCTGCTGATCGACGACCGCGCCG
Source organism: Acidobacteriota bacterium (assembly GCA_025456425.1). Lineage (GTDB taxonomy): Bacteria > Acidobacteriota > Polarisedimenticolia > J045 > J045 > JALOKP01. Next base: position 3,556 of record JALOKP010000109.1, read on the forward strand.
GCTACCCGACCTTCCCGGCGCTCAACCGCACCCCGAACCCGGACTGCTCGCCGGTTACCCTGCTGCCGCAGTCCAGCCTCGACCCGTTCGAGGTGGCGCTGCCGCAGGATCACCCGGGCGACGTGGCCCGGCCGTTCGTCGTGCGCGTCAGCGGGACCGTCGACGGCGGGCCGTGGCAGCAGGACGTGCTGCTCAACGTGGGCGTCACGGGCCGCTGCAACCCGCTGGTCGAGGATGGGGGCTACGACGGGATCGCCGGGCTCCTGCCGCCGCTGTCCCGGTTGGTTCCGGAGGGGGACCCCGTGGTCTACCCGCCGCGTCCCTTCAAGCGCGGCTTGGTGCGGCCGCTCAAGCTGTTCCTCACCTGCAACAGCATCGTCCGCAGGAACGGCGACATGGCCCCGCCCGAGATCGTCGGCCTGGTCCGCGTCGGGACCGGTCCGCTCGATCTCGGCCCGCTTCGTCTCAACAACGACACGCGGTCGAGCGATCCCTTCTTCCGCAACGACCCGGTCAGCGGCCAGTGGCACTTCAACATGAACACCGACCGGCTCGAGCCGGGGACCTACCAGATGACGATCCGGATCGCGGAGCGGAAGACCTACGTCACCGGTTTCGCGATCACCAGGTAGCGCAGCGATCGGTCCGGCCGGGGCGGCACCCGCCCCGGCCGGACCCCATTCCGCGCTCCCCGGGCCGGCCCCTCGCGCTCCGCTGGCGCGCCCGGAGGGATTCGAACCCCCAACCGCCGGCTCCGAAGGCCGATGCTCTATCCGTTGAGCTACGGGCGCGACCGCCGCCATTGTCGCCCGGAACCGGGCCGGCGGCCCCGCCGGGCCGCTCCCCGGGCCGTGGATAATGGGCCGCCCGAAGAGGTAGGGAGCGTCCCTCGATGGTCGACCTGACCCACCTGCCGCAACTGGTCGTGCTGTTCTTCGTGATCTTCGACCCGCTGGCGAGCTTCGCGGTCTTCTTCGCGCTGACCGAGGAGATGGTGCCCGTACAGCGCCGGCGTGCGGCCCTGCTCGGGCTGCTGGTGGCGACCGTCCTCTCGCTGCTGGTGCTGGCTCTCGGGACGGCGCTGCTGGCGCTCTTCGACACCACCATCGACCAGTTCCGCGTCGCGGGCGGGATCGTGCTCGGGCTCCTGGGGCTCCGGATGTCGCTCGGGGGCGCGCTCGAGCCGACCGCGCCGGCCGCCGAGCGCTCGGCCCAGGCGGTGGCCGCGGTGATCGCGACGCCGCTGCTGACGGGGCCGGCCGCAATCACCGCGATCATCGTCTCGGTCCAGGACTACGGGCGACCGGTGACGGGGCTGGCGGTCGCCATCGTGCTGGCGGGCACCGCCGTGCTCTTCCTCGCCGCGCCGCTGGTGCGGCGGGTCGTCAACCGGACGCTGATCCAGGTCCTCTCGACGACGCTCGGGCTGATCACGCTGGCCTGGGGCGTGCGCTACGTCACGGAGGGGCTGGCCGCGATCCTGCGGGCCACGCCGTGACGGAGGTCGCGCGCGAGGTCGCGCTCCGGACGACGGTGGAGCGCTCGCGCTTCTACGCGCTGCTCTTCCCGGCGGCCGACGAGGCGGCGCTCGAGGCGGTCCTGAAGCGGCAGCGCCGGGAGCACCACAAGGCGGTCCACCACTGCTGGGCCTGGCGCGCCCCCGGCCCCGACGGCGCCCTGCTCGAGCGCTCCAAGGACGACGGCGAGGTCGGCCACCCGGGGCGCGTCCTGCTCGAGGTCCTGCGCCGGCACGACCTGGCCGGCGGGATCGTGGTCTCGCGGATCTTCGGCGGCGTGAAGCTGGGGGTCGGCGGGGTGGCGCGGGCCTTCCGCGAAGCGGGGGAGGGAGCGGTCGAAGCTTGGCTGAAAACTGGCTAGGCACCACGCCTGGTCACCGCCAGGAGCAACGTCAGCCAATCTCGCAGGTGGCGAGTCAACAGGAAGTGATGGCGCACGAACTCGCGCCCCCGCGTCCCGATCTCCTCTGCCAGTTGGGGCCGGTTGAGCAGGTACCGCAGGCGGTAGGCCAGCCCCTCGACCGAGTGGACGAGGAACCCGGTCTGGTGATCGATCACCTGGACCACGATGCCGCCCGCTGCGCCACCGATCACCGGTCGCCCTTTCCACAGCCCTTCCGTGACCGTCAACCCGAACCCCTCGCGAAGCGACTTCTGCACCACGACCGTCGCCGCGCGCTGCAGCGCGTTGATCTCGCGATGGCTGTCCGGCGGAAGGTCGAGCACCAGGATGTCGGGATTGCCCTCTGCCGCCCGGCGGACCTGGCGCAGGACCTCTGCCCCCTCCGGGTCATCGTCTGCGGAACCGCCGACCAGCACCAGCCGAGCGTCGTCGCGCCGGCGCACCAGGCGGAACGCGTCGATGACGCCCAGTGGATCCTTGAAGCGGTCGAATCGCGAGACCTGAACGATCAGTGGCCGGGAGCGGTCGAGTCCGAAACGCGCCAGCACCGCGTCGACCTCGTGCGGTTCCATCGGTGCGTTCTTGGGAGCAAGCGGATCGATCGCGGGCTGGATCAGGTACTGGGGGTGAGGCAGGTTGCGGGCGAACGAGGCCATCGAGAAGATGCTGGCGTCATAGAGTGCGACGAAAGGGCGCAGGAATGACCACCATGCGCGGTTGGGTCGGGCGGCGTCGATGTGGCAGCGCCAGACCCATGGAACTGGGGTCCGCGCGAACTCGACCAGCGCCGCCGGCTGCGGGTCGTGGACGATCACGACATCGGCGGCCAGGTCGAGTCGCCCGGCGTTGCGCCGGTTCGCGTCGATGTAGGCGTCCCGGCGCGCCGGGGTAAGCTCGACTGCAGAGCCCTGCAGCGCATTGTGCATCGCCTTGGTGACGTCGAAAAACTCCGGCGTGCCCTCCATCACTTCCCAGCGGGCCCGGATCCCGAGCTCGTTCAGCAGCGGGAGCTGGCGCGCGAGAATCTCGGCCACGCCGCCCCCCACGCGCGTGGAGTTGATCATGACGACCGAGAGTCCCTCGAGCCGGCGCGCCATCCGGTGAAGCACGGCGATCCGCTCAGCCCCCACGATCTCGGCGTAATCGGCTAGCCGCGGTGCCTTCATCCGTCGTCCTCCACGAGCGCCTGATCGAGCAGCCCGATCAGCCGGGCCCGCAGTTCCGCGAGGCCGTAGAAGAAGAAGTCGATCCGGCGGAACGCGTCGACCAGCGGCAGTTGACCGAACTGCCCCTCGATCCAGCGCGAGAAGTCGTCGCTGTCGTCACCCGGCCCGCGCAACCGGGCCTCGTGGAAGTGATAGTAGAGCGAGTTGAGCGGCACCTCTGCCAGGTGGTGGCGCAGTTCCAACGGGGTCCACGCTTCTCGGTCGCCGGGCAGTGCGAAGTAGAGCCCGCTCGAGAGGTGGAATTCCGCACCGGGGCGGCCCCACGGCACGAAAGTCAGCCCATCGAGGTGCTCCTCCATCACGTCCTCCAGCGCGCGGCGAGCTGCTTCGAGGTTCGTGGCGGCGAAGGGGTCGAGCGCCGACAGCTTTTCGGCAAGCACCCGATCTTCGAGGGCGATGGCCGCCCACGAGGCGAAATCGTTGGGGAAGTCCCACGCCTCGAACCGTTGGCGAAGCTGAGACCGGTAAAGGTGGTGGTGCAGTGCCTCAAGCGGCGCATTGCGCACGATCTCGAGCAGCTCGCGCAGGTTCGACGCGCGCTGGCCGGTGGGCATGGCCAGTCCCTCGTAGTCGCAGAATCGGAACGGAGCCTCAGCCCGTCGCTCGCGAAGCGGCATCATCGTGCTTCCTCCTGCGTCGAACAGAAGTCCGCCAGCGCCTCGAGAAAGCGACCCACCGCCGCGGGCGAAGCGAGCCGTGCTCGCGCGTGTGTCCGGCGGGGCGGACCAACGAGGACTCCGAGTCCCACGCCGGCGATCGCGAGGAACAGGTCCTCGTCGGTCCGGTCGTCGCCAAGCGCGACGAGGCTCTCGTCGGGCTTCGTCCGCAGTGGCAGGACCCCCAGCGTCGCCAGGACACGGGCCTTGGTGGCTCTGGGTGATCGGACCTCGACCACGCACCGGCCGCGCAGTACCTCGAGCCCCGCGAGATCGAGGGTCGCGAGCGACGACGCGAGGCGCTGTCGCCAGCGGGTCCGAGCCGCAGGGGCGAGCGCGCGGTCACCGCACGCCACCGAACCCGCCTTGCGCTCGATCAGGACGGCTGGGAATTCGCGTGAGAGCTGGCGGGCCAGGCGCTCGACGTCGCCCAGCCGCCGCAGAACGGGGGGATCGACCTGTGCGAGATCGCGTTCGGACGGGCCTTCGAGCCCGTGGCTGCCGAAGACCGGCAGGTCGGGAATACCGACCAACGCGACGGCCTCGTGACGCGGCCGCCCGGAGACGACGGCCACTCTCCAGCCGGCGCTGCGGAGCGCGCGGATCGCCCTGCGGTGAGGCTCGGCAATGCGGGCGAGCGCGGGGTGCACCGCGATCGGGGCGAGCGTCCCGTCGAGGTCGAGGAGGAGCGTTCGCGCGGCGTCCGGCCGTTCCGCTGCCGAGTGAGCCCGCCCGGCGAGTCGTATCGCAGGCTCTCTCCGGTCGGTCCTCATGCGGCACCCTCGGCGCACGCCCCCGGACTCGACAGGCAATCGTCCGCCCAGGAGACCGCGGTCAGCGCTCGAACCCGGCGGCGCATCTGTGCCATTCTCCCGCGCCGCTCGGATTCGCTCATGTCGAGCGCATGCGCGATCGCCGCCGCGACGCCATCGACATCGTAAGGGTTGACGAGCATCGCTCCCGGCAGACGATCCGAGACGCCGGCGAACTCGCTCAGTACGAGCGCGCCGTCTCCGTCGACTCTTGAGGCCACGAACTCGGACGCGACCAGGTTCATGCCGTCGCGCAGGGGCGTGACGAGAGCGACGTCGGCAGCGAGGTAGTGTGCGACGAGCTCCCGTCGGTCCAGCGCCCGGTAGCGGTAGTGGATCGGCAGCCAGCCGTCCTCACCGCGCTCGCCGTTGATCCGGCCGACCTCGCGATCGACATCTCGCTTGAGCGACCGATACTCCTCGACCTGGTGGCGGCTCGGGACGACGACGGTGACGAAATCTGCCCGGCCAACCAGGTCCGGGCGCAGGTCGAACAGGCGCTCGAGCGCATGAAAGCGCTTGCGGATCCCCTTCGTGTAGTCCAGGCGGTCGGCTGCGAAGAGCAGCCGACGTTCGCCGTGGGCGCTGCGGATTCGACGCGACCGCGCGATCACGGCGGGATCACCTGCCAGGCGCTCAAAGTCCTCGACATCGATCCCGATCGGCGAGACCGACGCCCAGCTCGTGCCGGTGGAGCCGACCAGTCCGATCTGCTTGCCCAGCGGGACGACGTCGAGCGGCACCAGGCCCTGCGCGGTTCGCACGAAGTTCTCTCGATAGCGCTCATGATGGAAAGCGACGCCGTCGGCGGCCAGCAGGCCGGACAGCAGCTGGTCGCGCCAAGGAAGGGTCCTGAAGATCTCACCGGGCGGAAAAGGGATGTGCAGGAAGAAGTTGATCAGGCCGCGGAAGCCGAGTTCGCGCAGGATCGCGGGGACGCGCATCAGGTGGAAGTCATGGACCCAGATTCGCGAGGCGGGTCCGGCCTGTGCGAGGACGACCTCGGCCATTCGGCGGTTGACCCGCTCGTAGAGCGCGTACTCCTCCGGCAGGTAGCGGACTTTCCCGATGAAGTCGTGGAACAGCGGCCAGAGCGCTGCATTGCAGAAGCCGTGGTAGTAGCGAGCCAGCTCGCGCTCGGTGAGCGGCGCGCCGAGGAATTCGACTCCTTCTGGCGACACCCAGCGGCGCGGCCCGGCAAGCGATGCGTCGACTGCAGCGAGGTTCGGCAGGACAGAGCCGTCCCATCCCACCCAGAGTCCGCCCCGCGCCGCGAGCGCCGGCTCGACCGCGTTGACGAGTCCGCCGACGTTCCGACGGGGCGTTCCGCTTCCGGACGCGGACGGGAGGTTGTAGGGGAGGCGATTCGACACGACGATGAGTGGTTCGCCTGGCTTGGCGTGCTGAACTGACGACATGCTGCCCTCCGGCTGCGGCCGGAGAGAGCCGGCGGAGAATCGGCGCTTCGCACGCTCGACTCGCCGCGAGACCACCCGCGACCGCGGACACGGCCTGCACCGACGGGCTCGGCGTAAAGAACCGCAACGGTGGTGGGGCCGCGCGCTGGGGAGAGGGCGGCCCGACCCCCTCCGTTCGACCTCCGGGCGCACCGAGCGACCGGACCCGCGGAGGCGACACGCTGGACGCGCACTTGGTGGCGCCCGGCTTCCGCACGGATGAAACAGCACTATCAGCATAGGGGAGCATCGCAGGCTTGTCAAAACAGCCGACCCTCGGGCGCGGCGTGGTCTCTGACCACGGTACAATTCGAGGTGAGAGGCGTCGGTGAGCGAGGCGGTCGAGCCAGCGAACGTGCTTTCTTCGGCGCATGTACTGTGCCGCGGCACGACCGCACTGGTCACGGAGGGGTTCCGGCTGGGCTGGCTCTACCCGGCCTGGGCGGTGCTGCGGTCCGCGTTTCGCGGCCGGCCGCCGCACGAGCGCAGCACGCGCGAGTGGTGCCGCCTCTTGATCCGCCGCTACGACGTGCGGTTCGAGCGCGATCCGGCCTCCGTGCCGCTGATCGCCGGCCGGCGCTGCCTCTGGATCTGCCCGCACCGCAGTGTGGCGGACTTCTTCATCCACAAGGACCTGGTCGAGGGGCGGGGCGCGACCCTCTCGCGCTTCCTGGTCGCGGGGGTCTTCCCGCTGATCTGGCTGACCTCGCGGCTCGACCGCTCGGTCTGGTTCTTCCGCCGGGACAAGTCCCACACGCGCGACGCCTTCTACCGCTGGCTCGACCGCGAGTTCGAGCGCTGCCCGCTCGAGGGGCTGATCGTCTACGCGGAGGGGCACCGCAGCCAGCTCGAACGGCCCCTGCCGCTCAAGGCGGGGATGATCCGCTACGCCTTCCGGCGCGGGCTGCCGATCCAGGTCGTCATGACCGGGCAGACCGAGCAGGTGATCGACGAGAGGCGGCGGATCGGCCGCACCGGGGTGACCGTCCCGTACCGGGTGGAGCCGCCGCTGGAGGCGGGGGACTACCCCGACGAGCGGGCCTATTTCCGCGCCGTCAGCGAGGCCTTCCAGCGCGCCTTCCACGAGGTCGCCGGCGGCCCGCCCCCGCGCTCCCGGGCCTGACGACCGCTCACCGCCCCGGGAGTGCCGCTCGGCGCCCCCCGCGCCACCGTTCCCGACCCGGTGTAATGATCCCCCCCGAGGGAGCGTTTCCATGAGCGGAGGCCCACACGAGGAGAAGCCCGTGACCGCCGCCCGCCCGCTGCCGCTCGCCCCGCCCGACCTGGAGACCGTGTTCCGCGCGCACCACGCCCGGGTCCTGCAGGCCGCCT
>JALOKP010000110.1 GCA_025456425.1 Acidobacteriota bacterium
GGACGAGCGGCGGATCCTGGTGCGGGCGCTGGTCGAGAATCAGTCGGCGCACGACCTGCCCTCGCCCTTCCGGCTCGAGGTCCGGCTGCACCGCGGCGGTCAGGTCGTCGGGTCCTGCACCGGCGACACCGGGCTGCCGGCCGCGCGCATCGCGCTCTGCGAGGTCTGGATCGATCCCCGGGACCCGGCCCTGGAGGGGGCGATCCTCGAGGCCGAGCTGGCGCGCGGCGTTCCCGGCTTCGCCGCCTGGGACAAGGTCGCCGCCGACGACCGGCGCGAGGTCGTGCTGCGCACGCTGACCGACGAGACCGGGACGCTGCGGATCACCGAGTGGGACCTGCAGCCGGTCATGCTGCCGCGCGGCGGCGAGGTCGCCTTCCGTTTCGCGGTCGAGGGAGCACACCTGGTCTGGTTGATGACACAGGAGCGGAACCCGCGCCTGCTGGCCGGGAACCCGGCCGACGGCAAGCTCGAAGGGCGCGGCCGCGTCAATGTGCTGGCCACGGGACCGGTCACGCTGATCGCCCGCAACTCGCTGGGGGTCTACGTCTACCGCGCGGCGCCCGTCTTCGTCAGCGGGACCGCGGGGGGCGAGCTGTGGGCCGCCGCGCAGGTCCCGACCGCGGCGGGACAGGCCGCCGCCCGGACGCTCGAGCCGGGCGTCTACGACATCTACGAGCAGGACCAGCTGCTGCTGGAGAGCATCCGCGCTTTTCAGCGCGGGCTGCCGCCGCCGGAGGCGCCGTGAGCGCCCCGCCGCGGCCGCACGCCGTGCGCGTCTTCGAGGTCGGGCCGCGCGACGGCCTGCAGAACGAGGCGCTGCTGGTCCCGCTCGAGCAGAAGCTGCAGATCATCGCGAAGCTGGCCGCGGCGGGGCTGACGGATATCGAGGTCGGCGCCTTCGTGCACCCGCGGTGGGTGCCGCAGATGGCCGACACCGACGAGCTGGTGCGCCGGCTTCCGGCGCGCGACGGCGTGCGCTACTGGTCGCTGGTCCCGAACGAGCGCGGCCTCGACCGCGCGCTGGCGGCGGGGGCGACCCACCTGGGCCTGCTGGCCTCGGCCAGCGAGACTCACAGCCTCAAGAACATCAACCGCTCGGTCGATGTCGTGCGGGCCGAGAACCGGCGCGTCGCGGCCCGGGCCCGGGCGGCGGGGGTGACGCTCCGCGGCTACGTCTCGGTCGCGTTCGGCTGCCCCTACGAGGGCGACGTTCCGCTCGACCGCGTGCTGCGCCTGGCCGAGGAGTACCTCGAGCTGGGGGTCGCGCAGGTCGCGCTGGGGGACACCACCGGGATGGCCGGCCCGGTCCAGGTGCGTCACGCGGCGCGGCGGGCGCTCGACGCCTTCGGGGCGGAGCGGGTGGCCTTCCACCTGCACGACACGCGCGGCACGGGACTGGTCCACGCGATGGCCGCGCTGGAGGAGGGGGTCACGACGCTCGACTCGTCGACCGGCGGGATCGGCGGCTGCCCGTACGCCCCGGGCGCGGCCGGGAACCTGGCGACCGAGGACCTGCTCTACCTGCTGGAGCGGCTCGGGATCGCGAGCGGCGTCGCGCTGCCGGGCGTCGTCGCCGCCTCGCGCTGGCTCTGCGACGAGCTGGGCCTGTCGATCCCGTCCCGCTACTTCCGCTACGCGATGGCCGACTCGTAGGGGCCGGGCTCTGTGCCGGCCCGCCGGGCGCAACTCCGCGCCGCCGCGCCCGGCCCCCGCTCAGCGGCGGCGGCGCAGCCGCCGCCCGCTGCAGCGCGGGCCGCCTCCTCCCATCGCCCAGCAGCTATTTCTTGAACAAGGAGTCGAACAGCGACTTGTTGTTCTGCGCCGGCGTCCCCGCCAGCCGCCGCCCCGTTGCGTCGAGCACCAGCCGCGCCTCGTAGTGCTCGCAGGCGTTGGGAGCCCACTTGTCGCCGATTGCGGCCTGGAGCGGCTTCTTGCACTGGAAGCGCGCGCCGCTGTCGAAGAAGGCGCAGTGCCGGCACGAGTGCAGCGCAGTCCCGCACTTGTCGCAGGTCGTCATCGGGCCGATGAAGGCGGCCTCGGCCGGCTGCTGGTGGCCGCACTTCTGGCAGCGGATGACTTCCGCCGCGGAGCGCTCCATGCCGCGCTTGAGCCGCTTGACCTGTTCCTCGTTGCCGAGGTCGGGCCGCTGGGGGGGGGGCTCGGGGCGGCGGTCGCGCTGCGAGCCACCGCGGTCCCGTTCCCGGTCGCGGTCGCGCCAACTGTCCACGGGGGGGCCTCTCGAACTTGGGGGGAAAGAAACCCTGGGACAGAATACGACGAACCCGCGGCCGAGGGAACGGGCCGGCGCATTTTCGTGGCCGGGCCGTTGCCGCTGCGGGACACGGGGCGTCCGCGCCCGGAGAGGCCCATGCTTCCGACCGTCCGACGGGCGACGACGCTCGCCGCGCTTGTCCTGCTGCTTGCGGGGGCCCCGCGCGCCGCGGCACCGCCCCCCCTCGACGAGATCCTCTCCGGCTACGTCAAGGCGCGCGGCGGTCTCGGCGCGCTGAACGCGACGCACTCGATGCGCGCGAGCGGCACGCTGACCCTCGGCGGCGGCGCGCCCCTGCCGTTCACGCTCGAGGTGCGGCGACCCGACCGGATCCGGCTCGAGTACCGCACGGGCGGCGCGACCGTCGTTCGCGCCTTCGACGGCAAGCGCGGGTTCTCGATGGTCGTGCGCGAGGGGGCGCCGCTCGAACCGCGGCCGATGACCGCCGACGAGGAGCGCGCGGCGGCCGAGCAGGCGGACCTTGCGGGGCCGCTGATCGTGCCGAAGACCAAGGGGAACAAGGTCGAGTGGATCGGCGAGGAGCAGCTCGACGGGCGGCGGACCTACGCGCTCAAGGTCACGCCCAAGGGGCGCGCGCCGCGCACGATCTGGCTCGACGCCGAGACGCTGCTCAACGTGCAGGAGGAGGGGACGCGGCGCGCCGGCCCGACCGAGGTCGCCTACGTCCTCCGTACCAGTGATTGGCGAAAGGTCTCCGAGGCCGGGAAGTCGGCACAGATCGCGGTGCCGTTCCGGATCGAGACCGGGCTGAAGGACGGTCGCGACCGGCAGGTCTTCGTGTTCGAGAAAGTCGAGCTGGATGTCAACCTGTCCAGCGCGCGTTTCGCGCCACCGGTTGAAGAGAAGCGCTGAGCCCCCGCCATGGCCACCCGGCGCCGCTACCGCGTCTACGTCATCGAGCTGCGCAACGAGGATGGCTGGCAGGGCGACCCGTCGATCCCGTGGGTCTACGTCGGACACACCGCGAAGCGGCTGAGGGAGCGCTGGCGCGAGCACGCCGAAGGGGTCCGCGGCAAGTCGACGAAGTGGACCGACGGGCGCTGCGGCCCGCTGCTCCCCGACCTGTACGGGACGATCGAAGCGGTCGCGACGCGGGCCGAGGCCGAGGAGCTGGAACGCGCGCTGTCGATCCAACTGCACGAGGCCGGGTACGGCGTGCACGGCGACGGCCTGCCGCGGGAGCTGCGGCGGCGCCGGGGGCGGGGCCGCCGCTGAGGGCGGCCCCTACCGGCCGTAGTGCCCGAGCAGCCCCTCGCCCTTCACCCCGACCGCCGATACCAGCCAGCAGGTGAGCGTGCCCGGCGCAGAGGCCGAGCGGTCGGTGAAGGCCGTGTCGGACGGGTCCGCGTCCTCGCCGGTGGCGTCGATGAACCCGCCGAAGGACTTCGGATCGGTGCCGCGGTAGACGCGGTAGCTGCGCGCGGACCCGACCGGCCACCAGCCGAGCGCCGTCGCGCCGCCGGTCGCGCGCGCCAGGTCGCGCAGCAGGACCTCGGGCAGCGGGATCTCCCACGGGCGCGACTTCAACTCGAGGCGCCACGACTGCAGCGAGCCGGCGTTGCCGGAGGCGTCGTCCTTGACCTCGAGCGTCCAGGTCCCGGCGGTCGAGCGGCCGCGCAGCACGTCCAGGCTGTCGGCCGGCGCGGTCAGCGTGTCGTAGGTCGTGGCGATGTTGTCGGCCGAGCCCCCCTGCCGGGCGTGAAGCCGGACCCGCGTCCCGTCGGGCGCGACCAGCGTCACGCGCAGGTCGGCAATGAACGGGTGGTTGATCGTGACCCGCACGTCGGCCTCGAGCAACTCCGCGTCGTCGGCGAGCGTGACGGCGGAGGTCGTTGCGCCCGGGTTGGGGATCGTCTTGGGCGTGTCGGTGGCGTCGCGCGTCGTCAGCGTCGGCGCGCCGAGCGGCACGAGGAAAGCGTCGGTCGTGCCGCGGGCACCGCCAGCGGCGGTCCAGTCGATCGCGAAGGCGAGCTTGTGCCCGGCCGGGGCGTCGGGTGCGACCGACAGGCCCAGGTGCGGTGGAAGCGACTCGGCCGCGGCGCCGGGCCCCAGGTCGGGCCACGCCGCACCGCTCAGGGCCAGGCCGTACGGCGTCAGCGGCCGCAGCGTGCCGGCGATTCCGCTCGCCGCGGCGCCGCCGTTGCGCAGTGTGACCGCGAGTTGGCCCGCCTCCCCCGGCTCGAGCCACCCGTCGCCGTCGGTCTCCTGCGCCACGCGGCTGGCGGTCGCGGAGAAGCCGGTCGGCAGCGGCCAGAGCGGCACGTCGACCCGCGCCGCGTCGGCCCGCGTGCCCGCCACGGTGAACGGGACGGTCCGCGGCTGGTACCCGTCGGCGGACACCTCGAGCAGGTAGGAGCCGGCTTTCAACACGCGCTGGAAGTCGCCCACCGGCAGGTCGGTGTAGAACGGGTGCGCGCGGCCGGCGACGCGCAGGGTGGCGGCCAGCGGCGCACCGGTCAGCGCGTCGGTGACGCGCCCGCGCACGCCGGTCAGGGCCCGCTCCATGTACGACAGCATCGACTCGCGGTTGTCGTTCCAGTACGCGTCGAGGGTGCTGGCCGCGGGAGTCTTGGCGGCGCTCAACTCGACCGTCAGGTCGAGGTTGCCGTGCCAGACCATGTTCCAGTCCTGCATCCCGCCGTACAGCGTGTACCAGTCCGCGCCGTTGGTGACACCCTGCGGGAAGGACGAGCTGGCCGACATCGGCGCGTTGTCCTCGGCGTAATCGAGCGAGACGTCGAGCAGGATGTCGTCGTCGGGGGCGGTCGAGTAGATCGGCATCCCGTCCGTGTTCCCGTCGTAGGGGTAGTTGGTCACGACGGCGCCGCCGTGGAAGTTGGCCGACAGCGTGGTCTGGTGGGCGGCCTGCCAGGCCATCATCAAGCCGGTCTCCTTGGCGCGGCCGGCCGGCGTGTTCACGGGGTCGTTCCAAAGGTCCGGAAAGTCGCGGTTGAGGTCGACGCCGGCGGCGTTGTAGCGCTGGGCCAGCACGCTGCCGTCGGGGTTCATCGACGGCATCAGCCAGATCTCCAGGTTGTCGACCAGCCGCCGGACCCGCGAGTCGGTCGCGTAGCGGTCGGTCAGCCAGTCGATCAGCCGCAGGACGTTCTCGGTCCCAACCTTCTCGTCGCCGTGGATGTTGGCGACGAACTTGAACGCCGGCTCATCCTCCTCGGCGTCCGGGTTGTCGCTGAGCTTCATCCACCACAGCTCGCGTCCCTGGACGCTCTTGCCGGCGGAGATCCGGCGCGCGATCGCGGGGTGGTCGGTCGCCACCTGCTGCAGCTGCGCGGTCCAGGCGGCGTAGTCGTGGTAGGCCGCGTCGGGGGCGAGCGGGCCGTCCGCCCGCCCCTGGCGCGCCAGGAACTCCGCCAGCCCCGGGTCCGGCAACTCGGTCCACGCGAAGCCCAGCGCCTCGAGCTTGTCCATCTCCTCGGCCGTGACGTAGGCGATCACTTCGCGCCGCTCGTCGCGCTCGACGTCGAAGCCGGCGTTCAGCAGCGTGGCGAAGTCGACGGGGCCGGCGTTCGCGATCCGCACGATCCGGTACTCGGCGCGGCCGGAGGGGCCGATCGGCCGCGGGGCCGGGCCGGCGGCCAGGGCGAGGGCGGGAAGCGCCGCGAGCAGGGCGACGAACAGCGACCGAATCCGGCCGAGGCCGGGCAGACGTGGCGTGGGCATGAGGCTCCCGGGGGGTGACGGAAATGTACCCGAGTTCGGCGGAGTCGGCAGCGCGCGCCGCCGCCGGGTCAGCGCCGGGCGTCCGCAGCGGAGGGGGCCGTCGCGGGCGCAGCCGCCGCGGTGACCGCCCCCGCGGGGGACGGCTCGGGCGGCAGGAGGCGGTCGACCAGCGCCTGCAGCCGGGCCTCGACGATCGGGAAGAACGGGTTGTGCCGCAGCCGCAGGAAGGTGCCGGGATCGAGCAGCAGCACGCCGCGCTCGCCGCGGACCTCGGGCCAGCCCAGGAAGATCCCGTCGTCACCCGGCGGGCGGCGAGCGCCGTAGATCGGGTCGTCGGGCGGGAAGGGCAGGGCGACGTGCGAGAGCGAGAAGACCCCCTGCGGCCAGCTCAGGCCGGTCGGCTCGCGGACGACCGCGCTGGACTGCGCCGGTCGGTGGAGCGCGACCACTGCCCCGCTCTCCGCATCCTCGTTGGTCAGCACCGTGACGTCGAACGGCAGCGGAGCGCCCTGCAGCAGTTTCTCGCGCGGGGCGCGCGCCTCGGGGCGCATCAGCGAGAGCGCGGCGGCGTGGCGGTTGATGTCGAACACCACCAGCGCGTGGCCGGCGGGGGCGAGCCGGCGGAGCAGCGTGTCGACCACCGCCGGAGCCGAGATGGTACCGTCGGCGACCGACTGGAAAGCCAGGATCGGCGCGACCCCGGCGACCCCCTGCGGGCCGGCCAGCGCGTCGAGCCGCGCGCGGATCGAGCGCGTGATCCGGTACATCTGGTGCGCGCCGTTGACGGCGAAGGAGTTGAACTTGTACGGGTCGTACTCGGGCAGGATCGCGGTCCAGGCGGCGCTCGAGAGCCCGGGGATCGGCTCCAGGCGGCCCTGCAAGCGCGCGAAGGCCGCGGCGCTCGAGACGCCGATCGCGGGGGAGAGCAGGACCAGCGCGGCCGGCCGCGGCAGGTCCTCGCCCTGCAGCCGGGCCAGCTCGTAGTCGACGGCCAGCGCGGCGCCCATCGAGTAGCCGGCGATCACGAGCGGCCTGTCCGGGCCGATCGCCTCGCGCACGGCGCGCGCGCCCAGGCGGACCGCGGCGTCGAGATCCTCCTGGCGGACGTCGTGCAGCCCCGCCGGCGCCGCCCCGTGACCCGGGAGCCGCAGACCGACCGCCGTGAAGCCGCGGGCGTGGAACCACTCGGCGACCGCGCGCAGCGAGTAGGGCGAGTCGGTCAGGCCGTGCAGCAGCAGCACGCCGCCGCGCGGGGGATCGGCCGGGAGCACGAAGGTCCGGTTCCAGTTGGGGCGGTGCGCGAGCGGGTTGCTCCGGCTGCCGGGCGCAAAGCGGTGGATGCTCTGTGCGCCGGGCTCGTCGACCGTGGCGCCGATCTCGCGCTCGAGCTGCGCGAAGACCTCGTCCTCGACGCGACGGTAGTCGGCGAGAGTGCGGACCTCGTCGGCGTCCTTCGCCTCGAACTCCGTGTCGAGGTGGACCCGGTGCCAGGCTCGGGTCTCGGGGAGCCGGTGGAGGTGGATCAGGTAGGTCGCGAGCAACGCGACGATCGCTCCGACCGCCCCGTAGAGCAGGAACAGCGCCAGGTGACGGAGGCCGCGCCGCACGGACGCGATCCCGCGCTACTTCAGGTCGTCCGCGACCTGCCGCTGCGCGTCTTCCGCGAAGAAGGCCGCGAGACGGTCGAGGAGTTCCTGCTCCTTCGAGTCGACCCGCGGGCCGAGGCCGAAAAAGGCACCCGAGGCCTCGGCGACCCGCCGCGAGAGCGCGACGATCTCCTCGCCCTTCGCGACGTCCCCCTTGAGGAAGTCGCGCAGCACCAGCCGCAGTTCCTCGAGCAGTGTGCCGGAGGGGCGCGTGTCGAGCAGCGACGCCATGAAGAGCCAGGGGGCGCTTCCCGCGCTGTAGCCGCGGGCCTCGACCAGCTTCATGACCTCGGCCCGCTCGGCGCGCGATACCGAGCCGTCGGCCCACGCGACCATCGCGACCGGCAGCAGGTCGAGCAGCGGGGCGGTCTCGGAGGTGATCCCCAGCGCCCGGAGGCGGTCTGCCAGCGTGACGTCGGTCAGCCCCGCGGCGCGGGCCAGCCGCTCTTTCTCGGCTAATTCGGCGGCGCGACGCTCCATCTCGTCGCGGACCTCGCGGCGGCGCTTGGCCTCCTGCTCGGCGAAGTACTTGTCCTCGTTTTCGCTGGGGCTGGTCGGCATCGGTCACCTCCGGGCCGAAGAGCTTACCGAGGAAAAACGGGGACAGCTACCGTAAGTCGGTAAGTCGGCCTATCCGGGGACAGGATGGACAAAGAACGGCAGCCTGGCGTTGGACGGCCGGCGCGGAGAATCGTCTAAGGTGGCGGATAGGGATCCTGTCCGGCCGCGTTTCCTGCTCCATGCTGTCCCTGTAATTCACGACTTACCGACTTACGGTAGCTGTCCCCGGATAGGCCGACTTACCGACTTACGGTAGCTGTCCCCGGATTGCGAGCAGGTGGAGCAGGTCGGGGCCGTAACGCTCGAGCTTGGCGGGGCCGATCCCCTTGACGCGGGCGAGTTCCTCGAGCGACGCCGGGCGGCGGCGCGCCAGCTCCTCCAGCACGCTGTCGTGGAAGACGGTGTAGGCCGGGGAGCGGGTCGCGGCCGCGCGACCGCGGCGCCACTCCTTGAGGCGATCGAGCAGTTCCGGGTCGGGCGGTTCGGCGGGCGGTCGCGGCAGGGAGGGCGGTCCCTCGCGCGTCGCGCCCCCGCGGCAGCGGGCCCGCGGCGGTACGGGCTCGGGCGGCAGCCGCGGCGCAGGGAACGGCAGCTCCGGCCGCGCTTCGCCCTTCATCGCGCGGACCCCCTCCGGCGACAGCCCCAGGACCGCCGCCCCGGCCCGCGCCCCCGCGATCGCGCGCCGCTCGACCAGGCCGGCCGCGATCAGCACGTCGAGCAGCTCTCGGATCGCCTCGATCGGCAGCGCTGCGAGCCGGCCGTGCGTCGGCAGCGCCTCCAGCCCGCGGTCGACCACGCGCCGGTCGCGGCTCCCGGCCAGCACCAGCGCGATCACCTCACCACCGAAGCGCCCGTCGAGCCGCGCCACCGCGGAGAGCGCGATCCGCACCCGCTCGTACTCGGCGTCGGTGACCGGCCGCGCCGGGGCCGCGCGTTCACCCGAGCAGACGTCGCAGGCCCCGCAGCGCGGCGCCACCCCGCCCCGTGCCGCGCCGGCGAAGTAGTCGTAGATGTAGCGCGTGCGGCAGGCGCGGTGGAAGGCGTAGCGGACGATCGCGTCGAGCCTCTGGCGGTCGCGCCGCGCTTTCTCCTCGCGCGCCGCGAAGTCGAGCGGCAGCGGCCCCGTGCCCGGGGCGACGCCGCACGCCTCGGCCGCCTGGCGCAGCAGCCGGACCGCGGTCGCGGCGGCCATCGACTCCGCGGCGGTCCGCCCGGCGCGCGTCCCGAGCGACTCGAAGTCGTCCTCGCTCTCGCAGCCGGCGAGCAGTTCCCAGGTGCGGCGCAGCGTCGCCTCGTCGGGATTCGACCCCTCGAGGAAGAACTCCTGCGTCCGGATGTCGGCCGGCGAGAAGAGCAGCTCGCAGCGCGACGGCCTCCCGTCGCGTCCGGCGCGGCCGGCCTCCTGGTAGTAGGCCTCGACGCTGCCGGGGATGTCGGCGTGCACGACGAAGCGGATGTCGGCCTTGTCGATCCCCATCCCGAAGGCGTTGGTGGCGGCGATCGCGTCCAGCCGCCCCGAGAGAAAGTCGTCCTGCACCCGCTCACGCTCGGTGTCGGCGATCCCGCCGTGGTAGGCCCCGGCCCTCAACCCCAGCGCGCTCAGCTCCGCGGCCCACTCCTCGACCGCCTTGCGCGTCGCGGCGTAGACGATCCCCGGTGTCCCCGCCGTCTGCACGACACGCGCCAGCTCGCGGCGCTTGTCTGCGCGCGACCGTGCCGGCACGACCGCCAGCGAGAGATTGGGGCGCTCGAAGCCGGTGACCACCTCGAGTGGGTCGTCGAGCGCCAGCTGGCGTGCGATGTCGGTCCGCACGTCCGGAGTGGCCGTCGCGGTGAAGGCCCCGGCCGGCACGCCGAGCTGCGCGCGCAGCGGCCCCAGCCGCAGGTAGTCGGGGCGGAAGTCGTGCCCCCAGGAGCTGATGCAGTGGGCCTCGTCGACGACCAGCCGGACCACGCGCAGGGCCGCCAGCCGGGCCTGGAAGCCGGGCGCTGCCAGCCGCTCGGGCGCGACGTAGAGCAGTCGCAGCGCGCCGCCCTCCAGCGCGCGCTCGGCGGCCGCGCGCTCGGCCGGTCCCTGGCCGGAGTGCAGCGCGGCCGCTGCCAACCCCTTCGCGGCCAGCGCGTCGACCTGGTCCTTCATCAGCGCGATCAGCGGCGAGACGACCAGCGTCACGCCGTCGAGCAGCAGCGCCGGAAGCTGGTAGCAGAGCGACTTGCCGGCGCCGGTCGGCATGACCGCGACGACGTCGCGCCCGGTGTAGAGCGCCTCGGCCGCCTCGCGCTGGCCGGGGCGGAAGCCGCCGTGGCCGAAGGCGGCCGCGAGGGCGGCGTCGAGCGGGGAGGGGGGGGTGGGCGCGGTCATCGCGCCGCGAGTCTAGCCGAGCGGATCCGGCCGGGCGCCCGCCGCCCGCCGCGGCCCTCGCGGCCGCGGGACGGGGAGCCGCCCCGCCGGCCCCGCGGCCCCCTCCCCGGCGCACCTCGGATACAATCCCCGCCCCCCGCCACCTTCGCCACGAGAGCCCTCCCATGCCCGTCCGCGTCACCGGCAAGACCCTGTCGATCGAGGACGTCGTCCGCGTCGCACGCCACGGCGAGCGCGTCGAACTCGACGCCGCGGCCCTGGAGCGGATCCAGGCCTGCCGCGCGATGCTGCAGCGCAAGCTCGACGCGCGCGAGGTCATGTACGGCACCAACACCGGGATCGGCGAGCTGTCGGAGATCGTGCTGAGCG
>JALOKP010000219.1 GCA_025456425.1 Acidobacteriota bacterium
GCGCCGCGACGGGGCGCACCGACAGGTTCGCGCACCAGCTATTCGCCGTGTCAAGATACGTCTCGAAGCCCGACCCCTTCGGTGAACATCTTCCGCTCATCGTCAAACCATTTGCCTGCGATGCTCAATTCGAGAATCTTGGTGACGGGGCGATCATTTGCAGCAGCAACCTTCAGCACCAGCCGATAGACGCCTGGAGGTAGAAGGTGACTCTTCGTATTCGGTTCGACCTCTAGATCGAGGCGCACAATCACCTGGTCGTCAGGAACCCCAGCTAGCACCTCGCCGGTCCTCTTGCGCATGTTGGGGTGGGGAATGTGGCCGAGATCGCAGTGTTTTCCCATGTCGCGTGAGATACCTTCCGCGAAGATCTCGGGGCCCTCTGGCCGCTGCTGAGAGTGTGCCCATTTCAGGTTCATCGGCAGGAACTGGTCGTCTGGCGCGAACGTCCCGTCCGCGCGCCGGCGCAGTAGCTGTGACACGAATACCTGCACTTGATCGGCGCGACGAATGCCGCGGTTCTCGACCCAAATGCGGAGGTAGTAACAGGGCCAACTACCCAGCAACTGCCTGGTTGCCTGGTTCACGATGTTCAATTCGGTCTTGTGGCAGTCTGGAGGAGCGAGGCGAACTAGGACCTCAAGCTTGGGGCGACGCCACCACGAGGTGATGTCTTCCTTGAAAAGGGCCATCAGCACAGCAAGCAGCGTTGCGATAGCCCCCGACCACGCAGCTGCTTCAGATGAACTCACGACTCCTCCATCATGGTGGTTCAGTGCATACTCCGTCCAGCATCGGCGGCGGCGCGCAGCGCCGCCCGCTGAACGTATTGTTGGACGGCCAACTGCTAGTCCTCGCTGAAGTAGTCAGAGTCAATCCGCTTGACCTCATAGGAGCGAGCAACCGAAACGCCAACATTGTGGTCAATCATGTGCTTCGCGAGCGCAGCACCATCGATCAGCACGATCTTGCTGTCGATTCGTGACGCGAAGTCAAGGGCGTCCGCAGAGAAGGACGACGTCGTAATGAAAACCCCCTTGCGGGCGCGATGCCCCTGAAGCGCCCCGGCGAACTTCTGGATCTCGGGGCGCCCGACCGTGGAGTCCCAACGCTTCGCCTGGATGTAGATCGCGTCGAGCCCAAGACGATCCTCCTTGATGATCCCGTCGATCCCACCGTCCCCGCTCTTTCCGACGGCCTGGCCAGCATCGCGAAGTGTTCCGCCGTAGCCCATACGAACAAGAAGTTCCACAACAAGTCGCTCAAAAAACGTCGGGGATGCGGTCTTCACTTGGTCAAGGAGGTCCGCTTCGAGAGTGAGGCGGAGGCGGCCATAGGCCGCGTCCAAGGCCTCCTCCGGTGTTGCATCGCTGCCAATGGTGCCCGGTAAGGGGGCGTCACCCGGTCGGTCATGTCGAAGCTCTCTGAATGCCTTGAACTCGGGAAACCTCTCGAGATACTTGACATCGATGCGCTCGGGCTTCGAGGCGAGCACTGATTTCCCGCGCTCGGTGATGCGGAAGTAGCCGCGGCGAACTGACTCAATCAGGCCAGCCTTCTTGAGGTAGGTCCGCGCCCAACCCGCCCGGTTCAGAATCACGGTCTGCTGGCCGCTGGCCAGCAGCTGCTGGCGCTCTTCGGGTGACAAATTGAATTCGTCCGACAGCGCGTCTACGACTTGGCCGATGTTGTGCTCCCTGCCATCCTTGAGGAATCGAAGCAAAGGCAACATCACCGTCTGATAGTCAGGTATCGCCATGCATGGCTCCCGCTCTTGCTCCCTTCGGTCCACTCATCGCTTGGCTTCAGCCGCGGTGCCGCAGGATCACTCGGGACACCGTCGGCTGCAAGCCGTTGTTGGGGGCCCTTTCGCTAACGAATTCCCTCTTTCTCCCAGACCCGGCGTGCGGCCGCCAGTCTTCTGACAGCCGCTTCCGCGTCTTCGGGAGTTGCAGCCTCAGGGTTCATCCGTCCCGGTGCCAATGGTACCCCCGTGGAGAGCCTACCGTCTTCGTCGACGCGGTACAGCGTTCCCATTTCCGCATCTATCACCGACGGAAGGGCGATCGCTGCATGACCGGCAAGAGCGCGCACTCGACCTTTGATGAACGCGGACACTTCCTTCTCCGACACACCGGATTCGCGGAGGAAGCCGGCCACCTGTCGGAAGAGGGCGAACTCCGCCGCCTTGTTGGTCAGCCGCTGTGCTATGACCTCTTCAGCAAGCTTGCTATTTTGGAGACGCCTGTTCTCGCGCTCCGTCGACCAGTCACGGCCGAGCGTGATGAAGGACTCGAGGGCGCTCAACGGGTTGAGCTTGCCGAGAAGGTCGACAACCCAGGACCCGCTTCTCGCAGAGAGAAGTAGCGGCTCGCTCGCGGTGTTGGCAATCCTCGGCTCGGCGACAAACCTCGGGCTCTTGGTCTCCGTGATCAGGCAATGGCCGGCGGCCTCGAGGCACTCGGGAAACATGTCGCGCCGATCGCGCTTGACATCGGAGACGAAGACGGCCTCCTCCATTGCCGAGTCAATCCAGGCGAATTCCGCGTAGATGCTGGCGATGGAACCCAGGAGGTTGCCAGCGGCGCGAACGGGCAGCCCGGTCAGCATGCGCAGATGAAGGATCGCATACTCGTTCACCCGCCTCTTCCGCCATCTGACTTCGGAACTCGGAATCTCCGGGAACTTCATAAGCCTCCCTGGTGGTCAATGCGCCTAGCTAGGCGCCATCTGCGGTCTGGGCGCGGATTTCGCGCAGCAGGATTGTCGGCAAGGCCGGCGCACCCCGCCTTTTTCTACGCCGCAATCCCCCGTGGCGTCAACGCTTACACGGCAAGGCGCCGGCGTTTCCCCGCGTCTTCCGCCGAACGCCACTACCGCGTTGACCGTGCCGCGCCCCAGTCCCATCCACGAGCGCAGGCAGCGACGCGCCCTCCGGAGCAAACGACGTCCCTCAAGAGCCCACCCGCCGCGCCCCCCACCCCAGCCCCGCGGCCACCGCCGCCACCCCCAACCCCGGCACGATCGGCTCGACCCCCAGCGCCGGCCCCTCCGGCCCCGCGGCCAGCAGCCACCCCAGCGTCACCCCGCCCGACGCGAGCATCGCCGGCGCCACCAGCCGCGGGTGCGAGCGCCAGCGCGGGTGCAGCGCGCCGAGCAGCGGAAACAGCAGCACCGCGGTCCCGACGCTGCCGAAGCCGTACCACAGCGCGACGACCGACTCGGAGGCCAGCGCGATCCCCGCCGCGACCGCCGCCGACAGCACGACCCCGATCCGCGACCAGCGCAGCTGGTCGGCCCGACCGCCGGAGAGCCGCCAGACCAGGTCGCGCCCGATCGTCACGCCGCCGACCAGCAGGAACGAGTCGACCGTGGACATCACCGTGGCCAGCATCCCGGCGTAGAACAGCCCGAGCAGCCCGGCCGGCAGCAGCGCCTCGCCCAGCGCGGGGAAGGCGTCGACGCCGCTCGGCAGCGCCGGGAGCAGCGCCCGGGCGCACATCCCGGTGAAGGTCGTCAGCCCGCGATCAGGTACCAGGCCAGGACCCAGCCCGCGCCGCGCCCGCCGTCCCACGCCAGCATCTCGGCCGGGAGGCTCGCGCTCAGCCCCGTCCAGCCGCCGGCGCGCCCGAACGCGATCGGCAGGAGCAGCGCGAAGCCGCCGTACATCAGCACGAACTGCAGCCCCTTGGTCTCGACCACCGAGCGGAAGCCGCGGGCCACGATGTAGGCCAGCGTGAAGAGCGTCGCCAGCACGATCGCCGCTCCCTGCCCGATCCCGGTCATGCGCCGCAGCAGCACCCCCAGCATCAGCAGGTAGGCCGCGGGCGAGGTCAGCGCGAAGACGGTCGCGGTCCCGATCACGCCGGCGGCGTGGCCGTAGCTCGCGAACAGCAGGTCGGGGATCGTGTAGTCCTCGCTGGCGCGCGCCCGCCTGGCCAGGAACAGCGCGAACAGCAGCGCGGCGACGTAGTACGGCGCGCCCAGCACCAGCCAGTTGGAGATCCCGTAGGTATAGGAGTACTCGCCGACCCCCAGCACACCTCCGTACCAGGTGGCGACCAGCGTCACGACGAAGGCGCCCAGCGAAAGCGTGCGCCCCGCGACGAGGTACTCGTCCGCCCCCTGCCCCGCCTGCCGCCGCCCGCCGCGGGCCCCCAGCCAGAGGGTCGCGGCCAGGTAGGCCCCGACGACGAGCAGGTCGGCCGCGTGCATCAGAAGCCGGCGGAGAGCCCGAGCCACCAGCCGCGCGTCGCGGCCGGGTAGAACTCCGTGTAGAACGCGGTGAAGGTCGGATCGGGGTAGGAGTAGCCCATCGTCTCGTAGAGGCGGCCGAAGAGGTTGTCGACGCGCGCCTCGACCGCCAGCGCGCGCACGCCGCGCGGCGCGACCTTCGTCAGGTCCCAGGCCAGCCGCAGGTCGGCCACGGCCCACGGCTCGACCAGTTTGTCGACGTAGCCCGGGGCGTCGCGCAGCGCGGGGTTCTTGCGCTCGTTCTCGCTGTTGTCGGTGTAGATCGTCCCGACCCAGCGCCCGCCGAGCTGGACCAGCAGCGGCCCGAAGCTCCGCCCCGCGACCAGCCGCGCCTGCCAGGCCGGGAAGAGCGCGATCCGGTTGCCGGACTGGTCGACCTTCACCCCGTCGCCGCGCACGACCAGGTCGACGATCTGGTCGCGGCTGTAGGACCCCCAGCCGTTCAGGTCGATCCGGCCCGGCAACTGGACCTGCCCCTGCAGCTCGATCCCCTGGTGGACCGTCTTCCCGGCGTTGACCGTCCGCGGGTTGCCGTCGTCGTCGATCCCCGCGCCGTAGACCAGCTCGTCC
>JALOKP010000111.1 GCA_025456425.1 Acidobacteriota bacterium
CTTCCCGCAGCCCGAGGTCGAGAAGATCGCGGCGGTCTGCCGCCGGCACGGGCTGCCGCTGCACCTCGACGGCGCGCGGATGTTCAACGTCGCGGTCGCCAGCGGGAAGAGCGCGGCGGAGATCGCGGCCCCGTTCGACTCGCTGTCGTTCTGCCTGTCGAAGGGGCTGGGCGCGCCCGTGGGCTCGGTGCTGTGCGGGACGAAGGCCTTCCGCGTCGCGGCCCACCGGCTGCGGAAGATGCTGGGGGGCGGGATGCGGCAGGCCGGGATCGTCGCGGCCGCCGGGATCTACGCGCTGCGGCACAACGTCGAGCGGCTGGCGGAGGACCACGCCCGCGCCCGGCGCCTGGCCCACGCGCTGGCCCCTTCGCCGCACCTGCGGGTCGACCCGGCTGCGGTGCAGACGAACATCGTGGTGGCGCGGCTCCCCGGCGGGGAGGCCGAGGAGCTCGTGACGCGCTGCGAGCGCCGCGGGGTGAGGTTCCTGGACCTCGATCGGCGGCGCGTGCGGCTGGTGACGCATCTCGACGTCGATGGGCCGGCGATCGAGCGTGCGGCGCAGGTGATTGGCGAGGAAGCCGCGGGGCTGGCGCTCGCGGCCCCTGAGCGGAGGACGGATCCATGACGTCGAGGACGATCGTGCTGCTATTCCTGCTGCTCTCGCTCGCGGCCGCGGTTGCCGCCACGGCCACGCTGGCGCAGGACGCCCCCACGGGCGACATCAAGACCGCGCGCGGCCTGCTCGCCGCGGAGCGGCAGACGCTGGTCGGCAAGAACCTCGACCTGACCGCGGAGCAGGCGAAGAAGTTCTGGCCGCTTTACCTGCAGTATCGCGGCGAGATGATGCGGATCGGCGACCGCGCCGTCGAGCTGCTCGAGACGATGACGAAGAACGCCGGCGCGATGGACGACAAGACCGCGCAGGGGATCCTCAAGGAGTACGTCTTCCTCAAGCAGCAGGAGTGGGAGCTGAAGTCGCTCTGGCGCGGCCGCTTCGAATCGGCGATCCCGCCGGCCAAGGTCCTGCGCTTCTTCCAGATCGAGAACACGATCGACACGACGGTGGCCTCGGAGATCTCGGGCCTGACCCCGCTGGTGCTGCCGAAGAAGTAGGCCGGTCCGGGTAGTCCGGCCTGGTGGTGGCCACTCACAGGCCGCGCGGGAACGATCGAGGCCGCCGCGCTGCGCTCTCGTTGGTAGCGACTCGGTTTCCGGAAGGGCACGTCACGGGGTCGCTACGTTCACGATGCTGCGTCCAGGAGTCTCAAGGGAGGACACCCGTGCGAATCACAATCGTTGCCGCCATGGGCGTCTCTGCCAGTCTGGCAGCCTCTTGTGCTCAGCTTGAGGGTATGGTGGTTGATCCGTCAGGAAAGCCACTGGCTGGGGCGGCGGTCCGTGCTCTCAAGCCGCAGGACCAACGGTCCGCCGGCTCGCCAAATTTCGTCGAGACGACTTCCGACACGGGCGGCGCGTTCCGCTTGGAGGTTCCAGGGAGCGGCCCGTTCGCGGTTCGGGCAGATCACCCCCGATTCGCAACGCGTCTCGTTGCGAAGGTCGTTCCGGGCAAGACTCTGACGCTCCGGATGTCGGCGGGGCTGGCCATCGAGGGACAGGTTTTCGACGCACGCACGAGCCGCCCGCTCGCGGGAGCCGAGATCCTGGTTCTCCAGGCTGAAGGCGGTTCGTTCTCCGACCCGGATCGCCCCGACTTGTTCGCTCGCAGCGCGAAAACCGCAAAGGACGGGCGATTCCGAGTCGATCGCATCGCCATCGGGCGCTGGCTGGTCCAGGCCGTCGCGGAGGGCCACGCGCGGGACGAGCGCCTCGTGGCCGTTGCCGGTCCGCCTGCACCACCGCTCCCGCCGACGCTCTTCTTTCTCGATATCGGCTCTTCGATCAGCGGCGTCGTCAGTGGACCGGGCGGGAAGCCCGCAGCGGGGGTCAAAGTCTGGATCTACCCCAGCGGCAGCACGCCCAGGATGTCGAAGGCGGCGCGCCTCAGGCCTTCGATACCGTTCCCTGCCGCCGTGACCGATGACCGCGGCCGATTTGTGCTGCGCGGGGTGCCGGAGGCGAGTGAGTTCACCGTCTATGCGCGGCACGAAACCGGGCCCGTCACACAGCTGCCGAAGGTGACGGTTGCCGCAGGCGGGTCTCTGGAGGGTCTGGCCCTGCAGCTCAAGGCCGGAGCCACGCTCACGGCCACCCTCCTTGGTGCGGAGGACGACCCGCTGTCGGCAAGGATCACGCTGATGACACGCAAGCACCTCGGAGGATCGGAGGGTGGTCGGGGCTCTTGGCTGAATGCGGGACCGAGTATCGATGTCGACCACGGGGCCTTGCGCGTCGCAGGACTGGAGCCCGGTCGTTTCGACCTCGCCCTGCGCGTGCAGGGATACCAGGACGTGGTGGTCGAAGCTGTCGAACTCGTGGATGGAGAGACAAGGGGTCTTGGCGCGATTCGCACGGTGAGCGGCGCCACGCTGGAAGGCATCGTCGTGGACGGTGCAGGCAAGGGTCTGGCCGGCGTGAGCGTCACCGCATCGATGAAGACGGCTGGTCTCAACACGAGCAAGGAAGAACGGACCGACGGCGATGGCCGTTTCCGGATCAGCGGCCTTGTCCCGGCTGGGACAGTCCACGTCACGGCGAAGAGCGTCGGCTGGCTCGCGCCGAAGCCGCAGGAGGTCATAGTCCATGGGGAACGGGTCACGATCGCACTCGAGCCGGCGGCCAGCGTCACAGGAACTGTCGTAGCCGGGGTGCCGCCGCGGCCGGTCCCCACCTTCAGCGTGCGAGCCCTTCCCAAGGACGGCGCTGCCGGCGCGCAGAGCGGGATGTTCCGCGCGCCGGCAGAGGGTCCCCGCGGTTCGTTCGCTGACGAGACCGGGAAGTTCACCCTCAGCGAGCTTGGAGCGGGCGACTACAACCTGACGGTCGAGGCCGACGGCTTCGTGCCGGCACTCGTCGATGTGAAGCTCGCCCAAGGCGAGTCCCGGGACGTTGGGAACGTCGCCCTGGACCGCGGAGCGACGCTCACCGGCCGCGCGGTCGAGAAACGGTCGAAGGCCCCCGTGCCGGGGGCCACGGTGCGGCTCGCCAAGCCTGGGCTCACGGGGTTCATGCAGAGACTCCAGGCCACGGGGTCCGGCGACGGGATTCCGACCGTGCTCGCCGGAGCCGATGGGACGTTTCGGATGAGCGGCGTGCCGCCCGGCCCGTACCTGGTGCAAGCCGACTCCGAGCGGTTGTCGCCCGGCGAGGCGAGCGTGTTGGTGGAACAAGGCATCGACCCCGATCCGGTCACAATCGAGTTGCTGGAAGGCGGAGTCGTGCAGGGGACTTTCCGAAACAAGGAGGGGAACCCCGTGGCCGGGGCGACGATCATGGCGGCACAGGGGGGGTTCTCCGACATGGGGAACATGACGACGACCGACGCCAGCGGCCGCTACAGGCTCGACAACCTGGCACCCGGCGAATGGACGTTGATGTTCGCGAGTCCCGAGGAGCAGGCGGACGGCAGTCCCGAGAGTTCCATGCCAGAACTCGAAGCGGTCGCAGTCAAGGTCGAGAGCGGCGAGACCACGAACGTGAGTCTCCCCCCCGGCATCGATGGGATCCGCGTGCGCGGGGTCGTGCGGCGCGGCGACAGGCCGGTCGTCGCCAGTGTCCAGCTGATGAAGTTCGAAGGTTCGGCAGCAGACGTGATCGATCTGCAGACCGATTCCAGCGGCGCCTACTCCATGACTGTCCGCGCCCCGGGGCGCTACCTGGCGTTGATAGATTTTGCGGACGAGCGGGCGGGATCTGGAAGCGAGGATGTCAGGGCAGTCGTGGAGGTCCCCCCGAACGTGCGCGAGGCCACACTCGACCTCGTGATTCCCGACGCAACCCTGCGTGGGCGGGTTCTGGACGGCGACACCGGCGGGCCCATGAGCGGTGCGCAGCTCTTCCTTGCCCGCCTCGAGGAGAACGGTGAGTACGACGCCGACAGCAGTATCGATGCCCTCCGACGCGAGTCGGATGCGGAGGGCCGGTTCGAATTCAGTGGCGTCGCAGCGGGCCGCCACCGCCTGGGCGCGGTCCAACCCGGCTACGGCATCGCGATCGTGCAGGAGGTCACTGTCGGCGACAAGGATCCGCCGGAGCAGCAGTTCCTCCTGCTTCGCGCGCATCCGGTCACGGTGCGCGTCGTTAGTCCGCAAGGGACACCGATCGAGGGTGCGCTGGTGCTGCCGCTGCTCGGGTCGCAGGAGATGATGCTGTGTGGTCAGTCCACGCGGGAGGACGGCGTGGCCACGCTACGGTCACTCCCCGACGGCGGAGTCGACCTCGCGGTGAGCGCCTCCGGATACGGTGTCGTCGTGCTGCGGAACATCCAGGTGGGCGCCGAAACCGAAGGCGAGCAGAAAGCGGTGTTGGAGCCCGAGAACGTGCTCGCCGTGACGGTGCAGGATGCCGGCGGGAAACCGGTCCAGGGCGCGACGATCGCGCGGGTTGCGCTGCAGGATGGCCCCGACCTCGCGATGGTGTTGGGGATCGATGCGGGACTGCTCAACAAGCCGAGAACCTCCGGTCCCGATGGGCGCATTCTCATCGGGGGGCTGGCTGCAGGCCGCTATCGCGTCGAGGTGGCCGCGGGGGAGAAGCGGTCGAGCGTCAAGGTGAAGGTAGAAGACGGAAAGCCTGCCGCTGCGACGGTAGCGCTGCCCTGACATGAGCTGGTGCCGCGGTGTCGCACGCTACCGATCTCGAAGCGGGCCGAGTGACCGTTGTACGGCTCGTTCAACGGGAACTCGGACGTTCCGACGCCCGGAGATGACGCTTCCGGCGAGAAGGCTGCGGTTCGACGCGGCGTTGCGGCGAGGCGAAGGAGGAGAGTGGCACGCCGGTCGGGCGGCAGGGCTCTACAGAAGGCTCGGCGAGAGCCCGGGCGGACAGTTTGGGATGAGTTCCGAATGCCGACCCGTTCGGAACCTGCGCGGCCCGTTCGATTCCAAATCCGGCACCGCTTCCGGCTCGATCCCGTCGATCCAGCCGAGCGGTCCGATCTCGAGGGCCTCGTCACGGTCGACGGCAGACGCGGGCCTGCCCGCGCGATCTCCCTCCGTTCCGGGTGCGCTCAGGGCCGCTCGACCAGCGTGACGTTCGCCTCCAACTCGAGGCGGAAGCGGCCCCGCCCGCAGGACGCGATCCGGATCGCGGGGCAGCGCTCCTCGAGCCGGCGGCGCAGCAGGATCAGGCGGCTCTCGAGGTTGTCCTTCACCACCGGGAGCTGGAGCGACTTGTCGAGCCGCAACAGGCGGTTGGTGAACTCCTCGCGCCCCTCGTCGCGGTGCTCGCGCAGGACCTTGCGCAGGATCTTCGCCGGCAGGCCGCGGACCAGGTACTCGCCGTCCGCCAGGACGCACTCGTCGGCCTCGTACCAGGTGATCTCGAGGTTCGGCCCCGATCCGGACGGCGCCGGAAGCCGCTTGCCGTCCTCGGTCCGCGAGGGCGCCGTTGGGGCGTCCTCGCTCTCCTCGGCGCGCTCGCGCAGCAGCGTGTTCTGGATCGCGATCGCGAGGAATCCGCCCAGGACCTCGAGATAGGCCCGGTCCTCCTCGTGGAAGCGGTAGGGCTGCTGGCTCTCGATGCAGAGCACGCCGACCAGATCGTCGTGCGCGATCAACGGGATCCCCAACTGGCTTTCGGGGTGAGGCAGGCCGGGCAGCGGGATGCGGCAGTCGTCGGGGCGGAGCCCGCGCTCTTGCGCACGCTGCGCCACCGCGTAGGCGTAGAGCATCTGCCGCAGCATCCCGGAGATCCGGACCGGCTTCCGTGCCTCGGCCACCATGCCTATGATCCCCTCGCCGAAACCGACCTCCGAGCCGACGCCGCCCGGCGGGTAGCCGCGGCTGGCGATCAGCTCCAGCCGCTCCGGCCGCTCGGACGCGAGCAGGATCATCGAGTGCCGGAAGCCGAAGTTCTGCTCCAGCGTCTCGAGCACCGCGTCCAGCAGCGCGTCGAGCGTCGCGGCCCCGTGGATCCGAGCCGAGAACTCCTGCAGCGCCTTCATGGTGAAGGGGACCCCGGCCGCGGGGCGCGGCGTCGAGGCCGCGGTCGGCCGCCCCACCTCGTGCTCGACCGGCGCGACCTCCAGGACCTCGTAGATGTCGGCGCCGAGCAGCTTGAAGACCCCCTTCAGCCCGCTGTAGGAGGCGATCGCCTCGATCCGCAGCCGCATCCGCTCGAACGTCGCCCCGGCGGTCTCGGTGCGTACGAACCGCAGCCGCAGGGCGTACATCTGCAGCGTGTCCGGATCGTAGAGCCGGACCAGCGCGCGGGGGTTCTCCGTGACGTTGCGCTTGCTCTTGTTGAAGAACTGGAACGACAGCGCGATGTGCGAGGAGTCGACGTAGTCGACGTGGCTCAGCATCGCGACGTTGGGAATCCCGTCCTTGGAGCAGGTCAGCAGCCAGGCCGGCAGCAGCCCTTGGAAGCACGGCGTGAGCGACTCGAGCGGGATCATCGGAGCGGTTCCCCCGCTCCCGGTCCCGGGGTCTGCTCGAACAGCTCGGTCACCCGCAACCGGATCGCGACCGCGGGCCAGACCTTCCAGCCGGCGGTCAACGCCCGCGGGATGCCGATCTCGTCGAGCTGCGAGAGGAAGCCGCCGGCTTGACGCTCGACCTCGGCGCGCTCGTCGGGCCGGGCTCGCCGCGACGACTCGAACCGACCCTTCACCTGGCAGGCCCGGTTGTCGACCGGCCGGTCGAAGGCCAGCGCGACCTCCGGGCAGGACTCGAGGTTCCGAAGCAGGGCGGGCGCGGCCTTGGCGTGGATGAACACGGTCAGGTGGGTGCGGTCCTCGTCGACCCGGGCGGCCCAGGCCCGGGCTCCGTCGGGGTTCAACTCGCGGTCCCGCGTGCCGGCCGTGATCGACAGGCCGGACTCGAGGAACGCCGCAAGCTCGGCGGAGATCGGTGCTGATCCCTTCATCTGCGATCCGGGTTAGGAGAAGTTTAGGAAAAGTGTAAGACACCTTGAGGAACAGGGGCCAGCCGCGTTCGCTACCGTCTCCGAAACGGCCGGACGATCCGGCCGGCAACAGTTCGAGGGAGGAACGCTCCATGCCCCAGCATTCGATCTCGGCCCGTCGCGGATGCGCCGTCGCGGCCACGCTCGCACTGACCCTGCTTCCGGCCATTGCCGCCGATCCGGGCGGCACCGCGTCCGCCTCCGGCGCGCAGATCGCGCGCGGCGCGTACCTCGTGAAGATCATGGCCTGCAACGACTGCCACACGCCGTGGAAGGTCGGTCCTCGCGGGCCCGAGCCGGACATGACGCGCGCCCTCTCGGGGCACCCGCAGGACATGACCTTGCCGCCGGCGCCCGCGCTCGGGAACGGCCCCTGGGTCTGGGCCGGCGCGGGAAGCAACACCGCCTACGCGGGGCCGTGGGGCGTCAGCTTCGCGGCCAACCTGACGCCGGATCGCGAAACCGGATTGGGGGCCTGGACGGCCGAGACGTTCCTCACCGCCCTGCGCAGCGGGCGCCACGAAGGGCAGGGGCGGCCGATCCTCCCGCCGATGCCCTACTTGCAGTACCGGCAGGCGACCGATGAGGACCTGCGCGCGATCTTCGCCTACCTGCAATCGCTGCCGCCGATCCGCAACCGCGTGCCGCAGCCGATCGAGCCGGCAGCGGCGCACTGAGCGGCGACCGGCGAGAGCGGGGGGACGACGACGTGCGCATCCGCGGCTTGATCGCGCTGCTCGGCCTGGGGCTGGGCGCGCTTGCGGGCGGAGCAGGCGCCGTCTCCCCGCTCCCGACCGGGATTCCCGTCAGTGCGCCACAACGCCTGTCCGAGACTGGCCTCTACGCGCCGGACGGCTCGATCGATCCCCGCAACCTGCCGTATGCGCCGCAGTACCCGCTCTGGACCGACGGCGCCGCGAAGGCGCGCTGGATCCGCCTGCCGGAGGGGACGGCGATCGACGTTTCCGACGCCGACGCCTGGAGCTTCCCGATCGGCACGATCCTCTGGAAGGAGTTCGCGTTTGGCGGGCGGAAGGTCGAGACGCGGATGATCTGGCGGACCGAGGCGGGGACCTGGGAGTTTGCGACCTACGTCTGGAACCAGGAGCAGAGCGACGCGATCCTCGCACCCGCCGACGGGCTCCCCGATCTCGTCGAGATCGCGCCCGGCCGGCGGCACTCGATCCCCGGGGTCGCCGATTGCCTGGCCTGCCACGGTTCGTCGCCGTCGCCGGTGTTGGGCTTCAGCGCGATCCAACTCTCCGACGACCGCGACCCGCTGGCCCCGCACGCCGAGCCGCTGCGGCCCGGGATGGTGACGCTGCGCGCGCTCGTCGACTTCCAGCGGCTCGACCCGCCGCGGCGCGAGTGGGCCGACGATCCGCCGCGGATCCGCGCCGGCGATCCCGTCGCGCGCGCGGCGCTGGGCTATCTCTCGGCCAACTGCGGGCACTGCCACAACGACCGCGGGCCGCTTGCGCGCCTCGGTCTGGCGCTGCGCCACGACGACTCCGGCGCGCCCGACGCGCCCGAGCGCGCGGTCGCGACCGCCGTGGGCGCGCGCGGCCGCTACCTCGTTCCCGGCGCGGGGCGCGACGGCTCGTGGCTCGTCGCGCCCGGCGATCCCGCCCACAGCGCGCTGCTCTACCGGATGGAGTCGCGGCACCCGTCGTCCCAAATGCCACCGCTCGGCACCGTGCTCGTCGACGCGGACGCGGCGCGGCTGGTTCGGGCCTGGATTGCGACGTTGAGCTCCGGCGGTCACGGGACTATCCTGTCGCCCTCCCGCTAGATCGGTCAGCGGATACCCGGACCTCGCCTTCGCGAGGGACCGGCCAAGGGAAACGAGGAGAAAGGCGATGCGGAACACGATCACGGTCCTGTCGGTCCTGGGGTTGCTGCTGTTCGCCGGCGGGGTAACGCTGGCCGCAGAGAACCCGGTCGACGCGGTGAAGAAGGCCTGCAACACGGAGCTCACCACGTTCTGCAAGGGTGTGAAGCCGGGAGACGGTCGTGTCCTCGCCTGCCTCTACGCCTTCGAAGACCGGGTCTCCGACAAGTGCACGTTCGCGGTCTACAACGCGGCCGCCGAGCTCGAGCAGGCCATCAACGCCCTTAAGTTCGCGGCCTCGCAGTGCAAGGACGATCTCCTGAAGTACTGCGGCGATGTCCAGGTCGGCGAGGGACGCGGTCTGGCCTGTCTCGAGAAGAACGAGAAGACCGTGAGCCAGGCCTGCAAGGACGCGCTAAAGCAGACCGGGCTGAAGAAGTAGAACGGCCGGCTCGTGCCGGCAACGGGTCAGGAGACCGGGTCCCGGGGTGATACCCCGGGACCCCGGAGCGCCGCCACACCCTGACCGTCTCTCGGAAGGGCTGGACGTCTTCGAACCTCGCGCGCTTCGCCGCAATCGATCCGAGGCCGCCCGACGTCCTCGTCGACAGGAGTATCCTCCATCGAGCTGTCTGCTCGCACCGAGGGCGGCCGGGAGGATCTCCCGTGGCGACCACGAAGAAAGCCAGGCCGCGCGCGGCAGGAAAGGAACCGGCAGTCCTATTCATGCGCTCCGCAGCGGCCATCGAAGAACGGTACGCCGCGGGGAAAGCCCTGCGGGAGTCCGGCCCGCGCGGCGCTCACAAGGGCGCAAGACTTCTCGCCGACGCCCGCCACCGGCGTCCACGTCCAGGCCGGCGTGGACGCCCACCTCTGCAACTTCGGCGGATTCGCGACGCCGGAACGCCGGGTCACCTTCTCGATCAACGATCTCGAAGAGGACCTTCCAGCCCCGTGGGAATGGGACGTCACGAGTCTCGCGGCGAGCTTCGGTGCCTCGGAGATGGACTCATTCCCCACCTGGTGCGGCCGGGCGCTCGCGCTCTCCCACGCCCGTTCCGGCTGCGCCGTCACGCTGAGCGGCTACATGGGGAAGAGCGACGCCTTCGACAAGGCGATCGCGTCCTTCTCCGCGGCCTACGCCGACCAGAACGAGAAGGACCACGCCGCCCTCGACCGCGCGGTGCGCAGCGGGAAGGTGAAGGCGGTCTTCGAAGAGGTCCAGCGAAGCGCCGGGCGGGAGGGGCGGCGCCATGACCGAGCCCGTGCCCATCGACCGATCAGACGACTTCTCGCTCGTGCTGGGCGGTCCGCTGTATCAACTGTTCCGGCGGTCGCACCTCGTCGGCGATGCGATGGAGCTGCTCAAGCGGCGGATCCTGGTCATCACGCTCATGGCGTGGCTGCCGCTGCTGCTCCTGTCAGTGCTCGGCGGGAGCGCCTTGGGTGGCGGGATCAAGGTCCCGTTCCTGCACGACGTCGAGATGCACGTCAAGTTCCTGGTCGCGCTGCCCGCCCTGATCGCCGCCGAGCTGGTCGTTCACCTGCGCATCCGCCCGACCGTGAAGGCGTTCCTCAATCGAGGCGTCGTCCCGCCGGGAGAGGTCCCGAGATTCAACGCAGCCATCGCCTCCGTCCTGCGGGCACGCAATTCCGTCGTCCTGGAACTCGCGCTGGTGGCCGTCGTCTACACGCTCGGCCTCTGGGTCTGGCGCAGCCAGACGGCCCTCGAGGCGGCCACCTGGTACGCGAGGCCGGAGGGCGGGCACCTGAACCTGACTCCCGCCGGCTACTGGTACGTCCTGG
>JALOKP010000112.1 GCA_025456425.1 Acidobacteriota bacterium
CCGCCACTTCATGCTCAAGGAGATCCACGAGCAGCCGCGCGCGATCAACGACACGCTGGCCGGGCGGATCTCGCTCGACCGGGGCGAGGTCTTCTTCGCGCCCGAGGAGTTCCCGCTGACCGACGCCGACCTGAAGTCGGTCGGGCGGGTCTACCTGGCGTCGTGCGGGACCTCCTGGCACGCCTCGCTGGTCGGGAAGTTCTACCTAGAGAGGCTGGCGCGTGTGCCGGCCGAGGTCGACTACGCGTCCGAGTTCCGCTACCGCGACCCGCTCGTCGACCGCGACACGCTGATCACGATCGTCACCCAGTCGGGCGAGACGGCCGACACGCTGGCCGCGCTGCGCGAGGCCAAGTCGCGCGGCGCGCGTTCGATCGCGATCTGCAACGTGATGGGCTCGACCGCCACGCGCGAGGCCGAGGGGACGATCCTGACGCACTGCGGCCCGGAGATCGGCGTGGCCTCGACCAAGGCCTTCACCGCGCAGCTGACGGCGCTCTACATGATGGCGCTCAGGATCGGCGCAGCGAGGGGCGTGCTGGACCGCGACGCGGTACGCGACCGGCTGACCGACATCGTCCACCTGCCGTCGTTCTTCGAGCGGACGCTCGAGCTGGACGAGGCGATCCAGGCGCTGGCGCGGACCTACAAGGACGCCAAGGATTTCCTCTACCTCGGCCGCGGGGTCAACTACCCGATCGCGCTCGAGGGGGCGCTCAAGCTGAAGGAGATCTCCTACATCCACGCCGAGGGGTACCCCGCCGGCGAGATGAAGCACGGGCCGATTGCGCTGATCGACGAGCAACTCCCGGTCGTGGCGCTGGCCCCGCAGGATGCGGTCTTCGAGAAGATGCTCTCCAACATGGAAGAGGTAAAGGCCCGCGGCGGGACGCTGATCGTCGTCACCTCCGAGGGGATGGAGAAGCACCTCGCCGGCAAGGCCGACCACGTCCTGGCCGTGCCGGCAGCGCCGGAGTTCATCACTCCGGCCCTGCTGGTCGTGCCGCTGCAGCTCCTGGCCTACCACATCGCGCTGCTCCGCGGCTGCGACGTCGACCAGCCCCGGAACCTCGCCAAGTCCGTGACGGTCGAATAGGAAACCGGGGACAGCTACCGTTAGTCGGTAAGCCGCGCTATCCGGGGACAGCTACCGTAAGTCGGTAAGCCGAGAGTCCCGTTGTTATGCCGTTTCCGCAGCCTTCGACTTACCGACTTACGGTAGCTGTCCCCGGTTTCCGGGTTTCCGTCGCGCCGGTGCAACCGTCCGTTCCCTTCCGGCAACCGCTGGCGAAAGGGCCCTCCCGCCGCTCGCGTACAATCGTTCCGTCCGCCAACTCACCGGTGGGGAGGATCCCGATGACCCGTCGTTCGCTGCCATTCGCGGCGCTTGCCTGCTTCGCCATCGTCGCCGCCGCGCTCCCGTCGCTCGCGACCGCCGCCGGTCCGGCTTCGACCCGGATCTCCGGCGCAGTGCTCAAGGCCGACGGCACGCCGGTCGCCGGCGCGCTCGTCGTGGCGCGGCCCGCGGAACTCCCCAAGCCCCCCGAGGGAGAGGCGACCGGCGACGCCACGCCGAAGCCGGCGCGCCTGCCGGAAACGAAGACCGGCGCCGACGGCCGCTTCGCGCTCGAGGTCCCCGGCACGCCGCCGGTCGCGCTGCGCGTCGAGGCCGCCGGCTTCGCCCCCGCGACCCGCCGCGACCTGTCCGGCGACCAGCCAGTGACGGTCACGCTCGAGGCCGGCCTCGCCCTCTCCGGCCAGATCTTCGACCGCCGGACCGGGCGGCCGCTGGCGAAGGCCGAGGTCGAGGCGGCCGGGAGCGACGCCTCCGGCTTCTTCGATCCCGACGACGCGAAGCGCTTCCGCGCCAAGGCCACCGCCGACGCCCAGGGCCGCTTCCGCTTGGCCGGCCTCGCGCCCGACCTCTACAGCGTCTCGGCCTCGGCCCCGGGCTTCCGTGCCGCGTCGCGCGACCGCGTGGGGGTCGGGCTGGGCGCCGCCCCCGCGGACGTCTTCCTCTACCTGAAGCCGGGTGTCACGATCCCCGGCCGCGTCGTCGACCGGGAGGGGAAGCCGATCGCCAAGGCCTCGGTCTCCGTCCGTCCTTCGGGGGGCCTCCCGAGCAACCTCGCCGACTGGACCGGCGGCGGCGGCGACCTCTACGCCCGGACCGACGACAAGGGGGCCTTCGAACTCGCCGGCGTCCCGGCCGCGCAGGCCTTCCTGCTCGAGGTGACGCACGAGGACTACGCCCCGGCCTGGCTCGACGGCGTGCGGGCCACCGATGGACGGCGGACCGCACCGGCGACGATCACGCTCGACCGCGGCGTCACGCTCACGGGCAAGCTGCTGGCGGGCGATCAGCCGTTCGACGGGCGGCTCTCAGTCGAGCTGTCGTACGAAACGCCGGACGACTGGGCCGGCAACCGGCGCACCGTCCGGCGCAGCGGCCCCAAGGTGGTCGCGAAGGAAGGGGCTTTCCGGATCGAGCGGCTCCCGACCGGGACGGCCACCGTCGAGGTCGAGCCCAACGGCTACGCGCCGGTGAAGAAGGACAAGGTCCTCGTGCAGGCCGAGCACGGCGCCGACGTCGGCACGCTGACGGTGGAGCGCGGCGCGGCGATCTCCGGGACCGTGGTCGACGAGGCCGGCAAGCCGGTGGCCGAGGCGGAGGTCGCAACGCAGAGCCTGAGCATGACCGGCGGCTTCGTGCGCCGCGAGTGCACGACCGGCGCCGACGGCGCCTTCGCGCTGGCCGGCCTGCCGGCCGACCGGACCTACGAGGTCACGGCCTCCCACGCCGGCTTCGCGTCGGCCTCGCAGAAAGAACTCAAGCCCGACGGTGACGCCCTGACCCTGACGCTGCGGGCCAAGGGGTCGGGAACCGTGACCGGGCGGGTCGTCACGGGGAACCCCCCGGTCCCGGTCGCGGGGCTCTTCGTCGAAGCGATCCCCAAGGGGGACTCGAGCCCGATGGGGATGATGACCGCGCTCGGGATGGGCGTGGAGAAGCGCGCGGTGCACGCCGCCGACGGCCGCTTCCAGCTCGAGGACCTGGTGCCCGGCAAGTACACCTTCAAGGTCACGGCCGACGGCCTGGTGCCGGCGCGGCTCGAGGAGACCGAGCTGTTCCCGGGCCAGCCGCTCGACCTGGGCGAGATCCGCCTCGAGAAGGGCGCGACCGTGCGCGGCCTCGTGCAGGACAAGGGGAGCAAGGCCCCGGTCGGCGGCGCGGCGATCGTGATCGAGGAAGGGGGCGGGCTGGCCGGAATGCTGAAGCAGATGGACCCCAACCAGCGCCCCGCGGCGACGACCGGGCCGGACGGCCGCTTCACGCTGAGCGGGATCGCGCCGGGCCAGCTCGCGCTGCGCGTCGAGTCCGATCGCTACGCGCCGGCGAAGTCGACGCTGGAGATCCAGCCCGGCGTCCCACCGGCCGACCTGACGGTCGACCTGGGCCCCGGCGGCACGATCGAGGGGATCGTCCGCGACAAGAGCGGCCTGCCGCAACCCAACTACATGATCACCGCGACCACCGGCTTCGGCGCCAACCTGCGGATGATCACCTCCACCGACGAGGTCGGGCACTACAAGCTCGAGACCATCCCGCCGGGCGACTACATGGTCGTCAGCATGCCGACCCCGCGCGGCGGCGGCGACGAGGACGGCGCGGCCCAGGCGGAGATGATGAGCAAGATGCAGATGCAGTCGGTCAAGGTCGAGGAGGCGCGCACCTCGGTGCTGAACTTCCCGGCCGGCGGCGGCGCGGCGATCACGGTCAAGGGGGTAGTGCGGCGCGGGGGCTCTCCGGTGGAGTCGCGTGTCTTCTTCGTCAAGACCGACGCCACCAACACGGTGCAGGACCTGGCCTCGACGCAGACCGGCCCGGACGGGAGTTTCGAGGTCCGGCTGGCGGGCGCGGGCGAGTATCGCGCGGCGGTGATGCCGGTCGCATCGAAGCCGGGCGACGTCGGGACCAGCGTCCGGTTCACCGTCCCGGACGGCAAGGCGGCGGTCGACCAGGACCTGGTCCTGTCGGAGGCCGAGGTCTCCGGCCAGGTGACCGACCTCGACAGCGGCCAGCCGCTCAAAGGCGCGCGGATCGTCGCGGTCCAGCTCGACGCCGACGGCGAGGTCGACGAGCGCACGAGCTCGACCGGCAGCGCAACGACCGGCGAGGACGGGCGGTTCGTCGTGGAGGGGCTCGAGCCCGGCGAGTGGCGGCTCTCGGTGCTGCACGAGGGGCACGGCTCGGAGACGATCGGGCCGCTGACGATCAAGCCGGACGCCAAGCTCGAGGGGCGGAACGCCGGACTGCGGCCGGCGCGGCCGATGATCTTCTCGATCAAGGACGAGCTGGGCCAGCCGGTGGAGGGAGCGATGGTGCTGCGGCTCGAGCTGGGGACCGCCGGAGCCGGGATCGGGATGGACCTCGGCAGCGACGTCGATGGCCGGGCCCAGGTCCGGAACCTCGCCGACGGGACCTACGACCTGGCCGTGGTCGCCACCGGCTTCGCGCTCAAGGTGCTGCCGGGCGTGCCGGTCGGCGAGAGTTCGCCCCGCGAGGTCGCCGTCACGCTGCAGCGCGCCCAGCCCGTGACGGTGAAGGTCGTCGACAGCTCGGGCAAGGGGGTCTCGGGGCTGATGGTCGGGGTCAAGGACTCGACCGGCCTCGACCTCAGCTCGATGCTGATCCTGCAGCGGATCTTCTCGCAGGAGGGGTTCAGCCTCGGCACCGACGCCGGCGGCACCGCGAAGCTCAGCGGACTCGAGCCCGGCAAGTACGAGCTGACCTTCCGGCGCGGCACCGACGTCGTGACCCGGCAGTCGTTCAAGGTGAAGGCGGGCGAGCCGACGGCGGTCGAGGTGAAGCTGCCGTAGGCGGGGCGGAACGAACCCTCGGCGCCGGGCGCCCGTGCTATCCTCCCGCGCCTAACTACCTTAAACAGGGCAGTTAGGGCTGGGCGGCCGGTGATCGGCCCGGGGGTTCGATGACGGAGAAGAGCGGCGAACACACGGTCGATGCCGGACGGAGCGGAGCACCCGCCCCTGGTACGGCTCCGCCCGGGGCGATGCCGGACTCGATCGGCGGCTACCGGATTCTCGGCAAGCTCGGCGAGGGCGGGATGGGTGTCGTCTACGAGGCCGAGCAGCAGGAGCCGCGGCGGCGCGTCGCGCTGAAGGTGATCCGCGGCGGGGTCGCCGTCGACGAGCTCCAGGTGCGGATGTTCCAGCGGGAGGTCGAGACGCTGGCGCGGCTCAAGCACCCGGACATCGGCGCGATCTACGAGTCGGGGCGCACCGCCGACGGCCTGCACTGGTTCGCCATGGAACTGGTGCGGGGGCCGGACCTCTCGGCCTACCTCTCGCTCCGGCCGAAATCCGTCACCCCCGACGAACTGCGCCACCGCCTGCGGCTGGCCGCACGCATCGCGCTGGCCGTGCACTACGCGCACCAGCGCGGCGTGATCCACCGCGATCT
This sequence comes from Acidobacteriota bacterium, assembly GCA_025456425.1. Classification (GTDB taxonomy): domain Bacteria; phylum Acidobacteriota; class Polarisedimenticolia; order J045; family J045; genus JALOKP01. Next base: position 5,483 of record JALOKP010000112.1, read on the forward strand.
CAAGCCGTCGAACATCATCGTCACCGAGGAACGGAGTGGGGTATCCACTGCAGGCGGAGGCGGACCCGACGTGAAGATCCTCGACTTCGGCCTGGCGCGGCTGACCGACGAGGACCTGCAGCTCGCGGAGACGCTCACCATCGCCGGCGCGATCAAGGGAACCCTCCCCTACATGAGCCCCGAGCAGGCCCGCGGCGAGTCGGCGGCGATCGACGTCCGCACCGACGTCTACGCGCTGGGGGTCGTGCTCTACGAGATGCTGACGGGCCAGCGCCCGTACGACGTGGCCCGCGCGTCGCTGCTCGAGGCGGTTCGGGTGATCTGCGAGGAGCCGCCCCGCTCGATGTCGGTCTCCTGGTCCGGCCAGCGGAGGCTCGACGGCGACATCGAGACGATCGTCGGCAAGGCGCTGGAGAAGGACCCGTCGCGACGCTACGGCAGTGCAGCCGCGCTGGCCGAGGATATCGAGCGGTACCTGAACTCGGAGCCGATCGCCGCCCGCCCGCCCAGCGCCGCCTACCAGATCCGGAAGTTCACGGAACGCCATCGCGCCCTCGTGCTCGGCGCGGCCGCCACCTCGCTCGCCGTTCTGGCCGGGCTGCTCGTCTCGACGACCCTCTACTTCCGGGCCGAACGCGAGAAGAAGAGCGCTCAGCAGGTCTCCCGGTTCCTCGCGTCGATGCTCGAAGGCGTGGGGGCGCAGGTCGCCCAGGGGCGCGACACCGCGCTGCTCCGCGAGATCCTGCAGAAGACCACGGAGCGGATCGGCACCGAGCTGGGCGGGGATCCGGAGATCGAGGCCAACCTGCGCAGCACGATGGGGGTCGCCTATTACGAGGTGGCCGACTTCGCCGCGGCCGAAGCGCAGTACCAGCGCGCGCTCGAGCTCTACACCGGCCTGCGCGGCAATTCGCACATGGACGTTGCGCTGCAGCTCTCGAACCTGGGCCTCGTCGCGGAGGCAAAGAGCGACTTTCCCGGGGCCGAGGCCCGGCTGCGGCAGGCGGTCGAGATCGCGCGGCGCGCCGGGAGCCCGGCCGATCCGAAGATCCCGGAGTTCGAGACGCGGCTTGCGAACATGATCGTGAACCAGGCGCGCTACGACGACGCGAGGGTACTGCTCGAGGAGTCGCTGGCCCGCCAGCGCGAGATCTTCCGGGGTGCGAACAGTGACCTCGCCGTCACGCTGAACTCGCTGGGGAACGTCTACCACTACCAGGGGAAGCTGGAGCAGGCGGAAGCCTGCTACCGCGAAGCGCTGGCGATGCACCGCGAGGTGCTCGGCGACAGCCACCCGTTCGTGGCGACCGACCTTCTGAACATCGGCCTGCTGCTCGACAAGCGCGGCAATCTCACCGAAGCCGAGTCGGCGCTGCGGGACGCGCTTGCGCGGTTCCGCGCGCTCTACCCCGGGGGAAACGACCACACGACGGCTACGCTCTCCGGGCTCGCCTCGCTGCTCCAGCGCGCGGCGAAGTACGACGAGGCGGAGGCCCTGGCGCGCGAGGCGGTGGCCATCAACGAGCAGCTCTTCGGCCAGCGCTCGGCGGTCTACGCCCGCTCGCTGGACGCGCTGGCCGTACTGCTCGCGGCCAAGGGGGAGGGGGCGGAGGCTGACGCGGCCCACCTGCGCGCGCTCGAGATCCGGCGCGAGATCTACGGCCCGCGCCATCCAGACGTCGCGTCGAGCCTGAACAACCTCGGGATGCGCAAGCTCGAGGCCGCGAACTTCACCGAGGCGGAGCAGCTTCTCGGCGAGGCGGTCGAGATCCAGCGCGAGGCGTCGGGCGTCGACAGCGGCGCGGCGCTGGTCTTCATGAACAACCTGGCACGGGCGCGCGAGGGCCGGGGCGATCTCGCCGGGGCGGAGCAGCTCTACCTCGAGGTCCTCGAGCGGCGGCGCGCGGTCCTGGGAAAGGACAGCGTCTACGTCGCCGTGACCGAGTACTGGCTCTCGAGGATGCTGCGCGATTCGGGGCGCGCGGGCGAGGCCGAGCCCTACCAGCGGGAAGCGGCGGCGATCATGAACGCCGCGCTGGGGCCGGCGCACATCCAGACCGCGATCATGGAGATCGAGCTGGGCGAGGTCCTGACCTCGGCCGGCAAGCTGGACGAGTCCGAAGCGCTGCTCCGCAGCGTGCTGGAGCGCGCGATCGCCTCGGATGGCGCAGAGTCGCGCAAGGCGCTCGATGCGCGCCTGGCGCTCGGCCGCTCGCTCACCGTCGCGGGCCGCCCCGCGGAGGCGCTCCAGGAGCTCGACCAGGTCCTGGCGGCGCCCGAGACGGCCCTGTCCGGGGCGTCGCGCGGCCTCGCCCGCATCTACCACGGCCTGGCGCTCGCCGCGGCGGGCCGCGCCGGGGCGGGGCGTACGGAGCTCGAGGCGGTGCGGCGGGAATTCTCGGCGAAGTACGGACCGGATCACCGCATCAGCCGGATCGCGGCCCGGGAGGCTGCAAGACTCGGGCGGTGAGGCGCGCCGCGACGGCGCGCCGTCAGCGCGCGTCGGGGCGCTTCTGCTCCCAGCGCTCGAGGCTGCGGCGGATCGCGGGGTCGTCGGGCGCGCGGCGCGCCGCCTGCTGTGCGACCTCGATCGCGTCGTCCAGGCGCCCCGCGTCGGCGAACAGCGAGGCCAGCGCCTTGAGCGCGTCGACCTGCTGCGGATCGACCTCGGCCGCGCGACGCCAGGCGCGCTCGGCCCCGGCGGGGTCGCCGGCGTGGTCGAGCAGCTGGCCGTAGCGGTACCAGCCGAGCGACGAGTCGGGGAAGGCCCGGACGAAGCGCTCGAAGACGCGGCGCGCGCCGGCGGCGTCGCCGGACAGGATCAGCGCCTGCCCCAGCTCGAACTGCACCTCGCGATTGGCGGGATCGAGCGCCGCCAGCTCCGCCAGCAGCGCGGCCGCGTCCTTCGGCTGGCCCTTCTGGGAGAGGGTCGCGGCCCGGTCGAAGCGGGCCAGGAACTCGAGCCGGTCGTGCGGGTCGACGCGCGCCGGGTCGACCAGCGCGCCGCCGCTGCCCGCCGCGGGCGGGCCCGCGCCGCCGCCCGCGTAGCCCAGCGCGCGCAGCGCGTCGCGGTCGCTCGCGCTGACCGCGCCCTCTGCCGCGCCCGGCGCGGGCGCGATCGCGAGCGCGCGCCGCAGCAGGCCGTCCAGCGCCTCGCGGCCGTCGCGCACCGCCTCGGGGCGGTCCGCGGCCAGGTCGGAGCGTTCGCCCGGGTCGGCCGCCAGGTCGTAGAGCTGCGGCCGCGGGGCGTCGATCAGCTTCTGCTCGCCGCGGACCAGCGCGCGCAGACCGGACCAGCCGTAGGCGAGCGCTGGCGTGTGCGCCTCGGCGAAGACCGCGCGGCCCGCCGGCGCCTCGGCGATGCCGCGCGCGACTGCGGCCAGCGACAGCGCGTCGCCGTCCGGGAGCGGCTTTGCCCCCGCGAACTCCAGGATCGTCGGCGCGAGGTCGGCGACGCTCACCGCGCCGCCGACCGACCGCCCCGCCGCCACGCCGAAGTCCGGTCCCCAGATCACCAGCGGCACCCGCACCGTGGTCTCGTAGAGGAACAGCGCGTGCGTCGGCTCGCCGTGGTCGCCGAGCCCCTCCCCGTGGTCGGCGACGACGACCACCAGCAGGTTGCGCCCGCGACCCAGCGCGCGCGCGCCGTCGAGCAGCGCGCCGAGCGCGGCGTCGGCGGCCGCGACCTCGCCCTGGTAGGGATCGCCGGCGTGCTGCGAGGCGTACGGCTCGGGGGGCTCGTACGGGCGGTGCGGCTCGAAGAAGTGGACCCACGCGAAGGCCGGCTCGCTCCCCTGCAGGGCGAGCCAGGCCAGCGCCTGCCGGGCGGTCTCGGGGCCCGGGCGCGCGCCCCACTGCACGACCGAGGACGACCGGCCGATCCGGTCGTCATACTCGTCGAAACCGCGCGCCAGCCCGAAACGCCGCGCCAGCACCGGCGAGGAGACGAAGGCGCCGGTCCGGAACCCGGCCGCGGCCAGCCCCTCGGCCAGCGTCGGCAGGCCGGCCGGCAGCGCGAAGGCGCCGTTGTCGAACACGCCGTGCGCCGGCAGCGAGCGCCCGGTCAGCATCGAGGCGTGGGCCGGCAGCGTCACCGGCGCCGTGGTCTGGGCGCGGTCGAACCGCACCCCTTCCGCCGCGAGCCGGTCGATCACCGGCGTCCCCGCGCCGTCGCGACCGTAGGCCCCGACGCGGTCGGCGCGCAGCGTGTCGATCGAGACCAGCAGGATCGTCGCCGGCCCCGCGGGCGGCGCGTCCCGGCAGCCGGCCGCCGCGGCCAGCAGCGCTGCCGCGAGCGCGGCCGGCCGGCCGAAGCGTTTGCGCATCTGCCGCTCCACTCGTCCCGTCCTTCCGTCGTTTCGCGCGGCATGCTACCGCGGATCGCGCGCAGGGGCCCGGCGCGCGGACGCGCCGCCGCCGCTGTGGCACAATCCCCCGCCCTCGCGCGTCCCGCCCGGAGAATCCCCTCGTGCCGATCGACCCCGACCGCCTGCTCGAGCGCCTCAACCCGCCGCAGCGGGAGGCCGTCACGCACGGCGAGGGGCCGCTGCTGATCCTGGCCGGCGCGGGCTCGGGCAAGACGCGCGTGATCACGCACCGCATCGCCTGGCTGGCCGGCGTCGCCGGGGCCGACCCGCGGCAGATCGTGGCGATGACCTTCACGAACAAGGCCGCCAAGGAGATGCGCGAGCGGGCCGAGGGGCTGCTGCGCCACGACCTGGCCGGGGCCTACGTCGGGACCTTTCACGCCTTCGGCCTGCGCCTCCTGCGGATGCACGCGCTCGACGCCGGCTACCCGCCGACATTCGTGGTCTACGACTCGGCCGACCAGCTGGCCGCGGTACGGGCCGCGCTCAAGGAGCTGTCGCTCGACGACAAGTCGATGACCCCCCGGCAGGTCCTCTCCTGGATCTCGCGCCAGAAGAACGCGCTGGTCGAGCCCGACGCCGCGCTGGCCCGCGCGATGATGCCGCAGGACACCACTCTGGCCCGGGTCTACGGCCTCTACGCCGAGCGCCTGAAACGCGCCGGCGCGATGGACTTCGACGACCTGCTGGTCCAGCTCATCCGGCTGTTCCGGACGCGGCCCGACGTCGCCGACCGCCACGCCCAGCGGATCCGCTGGCTGCTGGTCGACGAGTACCAGGACACCAACCCGATCCAGTACGCG
>JALOKP010000113.1 GCA_025456425.1 Acidobacteriota bacterium
CGGGTCCAGCTCGGCGTTGGTGATCGGCTGCCAGGTGCCGGTCGTGCAGGCCGGGTCGCCGCAGACGCGGGCTTCGAGCACGACGCCGTCCCAGTTGGGTTCCAGGTCGTAGCGCGTCCAGAACGAGATCGCGACGCCGCTCGCGGACTGCAGCGGCGGGGAGAGCAGCGCCGAGCAGTTGTCGTCGGGGACCGCGCCGGAGGGGTTGTCGGCGTCGGCGGCCAGCACCGAGCGGTAGGCGCGCGACCCGCCCGGCGTCGCGTTCTCCAGCTGCGAGACGCTCCAGGCGATCGAGCCGCCACAGTTCGCGGCCGGGACCAGCTTGGCGTCGCCGCTGTCGCCGCCGTCGTCGGTCCAGGTCCCGACGACGGGCGGGCCCGTCGGCCGGGCCGAGCGCTCGACCCGGTTTGCCTCTTCGACGCCGTTGCCGGCGTCGACCGCGCGGACGACGTAGTAGTACCGGGTGCCGGTCGTCAGCGCGTTGAGGTCGGTGAAGGTGGTCGAGCCGACGGTGGCGATCAGCGTCTCGGGCGACGGCGTGAAGCCGGGCGTCGTGCTGCGATGGACGCGGTACTGCAGCGGGCCGCCGCAGTAGGCGGCACCGGCCGACCAGTTCAGCGTCAGGGCGCAGGTTGCGCTGCCGGTGTCGCTCACGCCCGCGAGGCCCCCGAAGACCGGGGGCTGGGTGCAGGCGCCGGTGGTCAGCGCGTCGTCGCAGTTGCTGTAGACCGTCTCGCAGAGCCCGGTCTCGTCGAAGCCGGTCACGGCGTAGGAGTAGGGGACCTGGCCCGAGACGGGCTCGTCGACGAAGCTGGTGCCCGCGAGCCCCGAGGCGATCCGCACGAAGCCCGCGGCCGGGCAGGCGCCCAGCGCGCGGTAGACCGCGAAGCCGGTGGACCCCGGGCTGCCGTCGACCCAGGAGAGCGCGACCCGGTTGTCGCCCGCAGGGGTTGCGGTCAGCCCGCCGGGCGCCCCCGGCATCTGGCAGGGAACCGGGGTGGCGGTGATGCAGTCGCTGATCGGGCCCCACGAGCCGGTGCAGGCCGGCGGGCTCTCGAAGTAGGGCTGGATCCGGTAGTAGTACGCGATGCCGTTGACGACGCCGTCGTCGGTGAAGCTGGTGAGCGGCGCGTCGACGGTCGCCACGCGGGTGAAGCCGGCGGCGCAGTCGGTCTCGTTGCGCAGGACCTCGTAGCGCGTCGCGTTGGGCACGGGGTCCCAGCTCAGCACGATCTGGTTGTTCTGGCCCAGCGCGGCCAGGTTCCCCGGCCGGGTCAGCGGCAGGCAGGCGGGGGAGACCTGGTTCTTGTTCTGCGGGTCGGTGGCGGCGCCGCAGGCGATGTTGTGACGGGCCAGCGCGGCGAAGATCCCGGCCGCGTGCGGCGTGCCGTTGCCCACGCCGTCGCCGTCGTCGTCGATCGCCAGGAGCAGGTTGTAGAGCGTGTTGCCGGTGCAGCCCGACGAGCTGGGCAGCGTGCAGGTGTACATGTCGTCCAGCGCGGCGTGGCTGGTCCAGTAGAGCCGGTCCATGAGCTGCCAGCCGGACGGCACGTCCAGCCCGCACTGCGTGTAGAAGTCGCCGTGCGGCTCGGGCGGCGTGCGCGGGCCCTTGACCATCTCCCACAGCGCCTGGGTCGCGATCCCGGACTCGCAGTGGTCCTCCAGGCCGCAGGGCCCGAAGTAGCTGCCGCCCGAGCAGCTCCAGAAGGTCCCGTGGTTGGCGGCGGTCCACGGCGTCCTGTTGGAGTGCTTCCAGTAGTCGGCGTCGCGGATTCCCGAGCAGTCGAGGCAGGCGTCGCCGTAGCCGCTGCAGTTGCCGGAGGGGTAGTAGAAGCCGCGCCCCACGCACGAGTCGTGGATCAGCACCGAGGCGGTCCAGTCGGCGCGGGTCTCGACCGGCGGGCTGCTGCCGCCCGACTCGTCGTAGTCGTCCCAGCTGTGGCCCCACTCGTGGACCGAGACGCCGGGGATCTCGCCCAGGTTCCAGGCCGACTGGTAGAAGTTGAGCGTCCCGCCCCCCGAGGTCGCGTTGCACCACGGCGACTGGTTGACGTTGACGTTCATGTGGTTCGTGTTGAGCCAGGAATTGCCCGGGTAGTAGGTGCGCGCCTTGATGTTCGCGGCGGTCAGGTGGTAGTACTGCGTGCGCGCCGACATCGTGTTGCCGAGATCGCCGGGGTTCGGGCCGGGGACGGCGCAGTCGGTCCCGACGGGATCGGGATATCCGGCGTAGTCGGCGTTGCCGTCGCTGGTCGTGAGCGCGGTCGAGCCGCAGGAGTCGTTCACCCAGGTGTACTTTCCGTAGCGCAGGCTGACGGTCGCGGCGTCGCCCGGGAAGCGCCCTCCGGCGTCGGCGTAGTCGTTCGGCGCCGGCAGGTTGGTCTGGACGAAGGGGAAGGGCCGGTCGACCGCGCCGGCGTGGCCGTCGCCGGGGTAGACGCCGCCGTGCACGCGGCCGTAGCGGTTGGTGTCGACGAAGCGGAGGATCGCGCCGCTGTGGGCGTCGACCAGCGCCTCCCAGGTGCCGGTCACGCCGGGCCGCTCGAAGGCGATGCGCCAGGCCAGTGCGTGGGTGACGCCCGAGCCCGCGGGGCCGTCGAAGCGGTCGGGATGCGCGCCGGCCGGGGCGATCGGGATCAGCCGCAGCGACCCCGCGTCGAGGATCCGGTCCTTCGGGTCGGGGAAGCCGCCGAGGTAGGCGGCCAGCCGGGCCGTCGCCGCCGCCGCGTCGAGGTCCGGCGCGGTCCGGATCCGCACCGGGGCGATCCGCGAGGTCGACACCTGCAGCAGGTTGCCGCGGTTGACGACGAAGCGCAGCGCGGCCCCCTCGACCGGGACGCCGTCCACTTCCTGGCGCCAGGTCGCGAACAGCATGTGCTCCACGGCGGAAATGCTCGAGGGCTCGATCCGGAGCTGGGCGGGATCGATCCCGATCAGCGCGCGATGGCGCTCGAGGAAGCCGCGGGTCAGCGACTCGACGGTCGCGGGCGGGATGCACGACGCGTTCCGGCACGGGGCGCCGAAGTCGTCCCAGCGCAGCGCGTTCGCACTGCCGGGCAGCAAGGGGATCGCGCCCCCCGAGAGCAGCGTGAGCACGTTGCGCCGCGCGTCGAGCCGCGCACCCCAGAGCGCGCCGTGCTCGGCGCGGAAGGCGAGCAGGCCCTGGCTGCCCGCCTGCCCCGGACGCAGGTCGTCGAGCTCGACGGGAACCTGCGGCGTGCGCAGCTCGGGCCGGACGAAGACCAGCGTGTCCAGCGCGTGGCGTGGCTCCTTCGGGGCGAATGCGCCGGCGGGAACCGCGAAGAGAAGAGCGAGGAACAGCAGACCGACCAGCCGCAGCACCCGCGTGCGCCCCATGTCCGAGGCCTCCTGGATCCCCGGATCTTAGCGCCAGTCGGAGGTGCGCCAGGGCCTCAGTTCGTGTCCGATCCCGTTCGCGCCGGCGACGGGGCCCTGCTCTCGGCCCCCGTCGCACCGACCGGCCCCAGGTAGCGGTCCAGCCAGGCCAGCGACTCGCGGATCATCTCGGTCCGCGGCACCGAGTGGCCGCCCGGGAAGACCAGCCGCTTCTTGTGCTCGGGCGGGGTGCCGAGCAGCTCGAACATCGGGCGCTGCGAGGTCTCGGTCGGGAAGAAGAAGTCCAGCTCGCCGTTGAGGATCAGGGTCGGCTGCCTGACCCGGCCCAGGTAGTTGATCGCATCGACCTCCGGCAGTGCGCGCTGGAAGCAGAGCCCGGCGACGTAGAGCACGTTGGTCTTCAGGCGCGGCTCCACCGCCGGCATGATCGCCCCCAGCGCGCCGCCCCAGCTCAGTCCGAAGTACGCGATCCGCTGCGCGTCGATGTCGGGCCGCGACTCGAGGTAGTCGATCGAGCGGCCCAGGTCGCGGGCCCAGGCGATGACGTAGTCCTTGTAGGCGGCCGTCTCCTCGGGGTAGTCCGACTTGAGATCGCCGCCGCGCTCGTAGGTCCCCTTCAGGATCGGCAACAGCACGGCGCGCCCGCTCTTCGCCAGGAAGTCGACGCGCCCGAGGTCGAGCGACTCGCTGGAGCGGGTGCTGATCGCGCCCGACCCGGGGAAGTAGATCACGGCCTGGTAGGGCGGCTTCGCCGCGCCGGGCGGCGGCAGGAACAGGTAGGCCATCATCCGCTCGCCGCCGTAGGCCGCGTCGAAGGTGATCTTCTGCCGCACGCCGCTCGGGACCTCTTTCTCCTCCTCGATCTTCGCGTCGAGCGGGGTGCGGTCGTAGGTGAACTGCCGCAGGTACTGCGCGAAGACCTCGTCCGGCACCGGGGTCTCGGCGAGGAAGTCGCGGTGCGGCCGCTCGATCGGGCGCTGCAGCGCCTCCCGGTTCGTCTCGGGCTCGAGTTCGCGAAGGCAGCGGAAGCCGTTGGTCGGCGAGCGGTCGAAGGGGGGCTGCGCGTAGGCGTCGACGAAGCCGTAGTCCGGGTCGTTCCATCCGCCGCCCAGGATGAAACGCTCGACGCCGCGGTCGCTCTGGTTCCAGAGCCACTCGCGCACGTTGCCGGCCAGGTCGGCGACGCCGAAGCGGTTCGCGCTCTGCGTCGTCCCGACGGCGACCGGCCCGCTGCCCGCCAGGTTCGCGATCGGGACGATTCGCGAGCTGGCGACCGTGAAGGCGACGCGGTTCCAGTGGAAGATCGTGGGCAGGCGCTTGCCGGCCCACTCGGCGTAGGCCGCGGCCTCGTACCAGCTCACCCCCGAGACCGGGAAGTCGTCCTGGCCGTCGGGGTAGGTGCCGACCTCCCAGCCCGCGGGCCCGGTCCGCCCGGTTCGGTCGGTGAAGCGCGCCACGGCCTCGGCGAAAGTCAGCTCGCGGCCGCCGTCGACGAACGGCTGGCGCCAGTACTTCGGATCGGCGTAGCCGCCGGCGTCGACGAAGCGCTTGTACTCGCTGTTCGTCACCTCGTGGCGGTCGATCGCGAAGGCGGCCATCTGCTCCTTCGGCAGGTGGTCGAGGCCGGGAATGAACATGTTGAACGAGCCGGCGGGGACGCGCGCCATTCCGTCCGGGACGGCGCCTGGAGCGGGGAACGCGTACTCCAGGTCGTTGGCGATGAAGCCGACGTTCCAGATCAGGTCGTCCAGCGCGGGCCGGCCGGCCAGCTCCAGCCGGAGGCGCGTGAAGCCCAGCGGGTAGCGCACGCGTTCCAGCGGCGTCGTGCCGATCGCGACCGGAGCCGCATCGGGCTCGTCGTAGTAACGCGCGGTCACCGCGGCGCCGGGAGGATTCGAGCGGATCGCGATCTCGCGGGAGAAGCGCGGCCAGAGCTTCTCGAGCCGCGGGTTCGCAGGGTCGGCCTCCTCGATCTTCCGCGCCAGCAGGTAGGCGTCCCAGCTCTCGCGTCCTTCCTGCATCCCCTGGATCCGCTCGACCAGCGCCTCGAGCTGCGGCAGCCCCTCGTCGCGCGCCCAGCGTTCCGGCGCGCCGCGCTGGTACCACCACGCGCCGAGCGCGGCGAGCGCGAGCACGGCCGCGACGCCCGCGGCGATCCACGGGCCGCGCCGCGAGCGCGCGGAGCGGGCGGCGGGCGCAGGAGGTTCCGGCCGGAAAGGCGACGCGGCTGCGCTGGAGAGAGCCGTGCCGGAGAGCGCCGCGCCGGAGGTCGCGCTCCCCTGCAGTCCGCGCAGTTCGCCGCGCAGCTCGGAGGCGTCGGCGTAGCGCGCCGCCGGGTCCTTCTCGAGGCAGCGCGCGATGACCCGCTCCAGCGGCCGGGGCACGCCCGGGCTGCTGGTGGTCACGGCGGCCGGGGTGTCGCGCAGGATCGCGGAGAGGATCGAGACCGCGTTGTCCCCCTCGAAGGGCCGCCGGCCGCACGCCATCTCGTAGAGCACGATCCCCAGCGAGAAGATGTCCGAGCGCGGGTCGACCGGCTTGCCCTGCGCCTGCTCCGGCGACATGTACGCGACCGTCCCGAGCAGGCTGCCGTGCTGCGTGGCGGTCGCGCCGCGCATCTCGGTCGGGGAGTCGGGCGAGGTCTCGATCGCCCCCAGCTTGGCCAGCCCGAAGTCGAGCACCTTCAGCCGACCGTCTTCGTCGACCATGATGTTGTCGGGCTTGAGGTCGCGGTGGGTGACGCGCTGGCGGTGCGCCGCGGCCAGCGCGTCGGCGGCGGCGAGCGCCAGCTCGAGCACGCGGTCCGGGGAGAGGCCGCTGGCGATCAGCTCGGTCAGCGTCCGGCCGCGGACCAGCTCCATCGCCAGGAAGCGCACCCCGCCGTCCTCGTGCAGGCCGAAGACCCCGGCGATGTTGGGGTGGTTGAGCGAGGCCAGGACCTTGGCCTCGCGTTCGAAGCGCGACAAACGCTCCGGATCGGCCGAGAACTCCGGCGGCAGGATCTTGATCGCGACGTCGCGGTCGAGCGTCGTGTCGGTGGCGCGCCAGACCTCGCCCATGCCGCCGCGGCCGATCCGCTCGACGAGGCGGTAGTGGAGCAGCTGCAGATGATAGGGGAGGACTCGATACCTGGCGCGAGCGACCGCTCTGGACGCGTGACGGGCGGGGTGACTCGTTAGTCCGTCAGTTCGGCGGGTCGATCTCCGTTCCTGGAGGCTCGCTCAGCGCTCCGAAGCCCGGGCCGGCACGGAGGCCGGCCGCTTGGGTGCCTGACCTGCGCGTTTCGGGCCGCCAAGGAGGGTGGCCCCTACGGCAGTTTCGTCCGGATCTCCGCCAGCCAGTTCGTGACCACGCGCAGGTCCGGGGCCTCCGCCCCGCGCAGCATCTCGATCATCACGAAGCGGGTCCTGTCGGCCGTGACGTCGGAGTTCCCCGGCCGGGCCCAGCCGAACTTCCCGCTGAAGAGCTTCACGGTCTGCGCCGCCTGAAACGCCGGCGTGGTGGCGATCCCCACCTCCATCATCACGTCCCACTCGGCGTAGTAGAGCGTGCGCCCGTCCTTCGACCAGAGCGCCCCGGTGCCGCCCGCGGTGGAGACCTGGTAGCGGGTGCCGGGCCCGGGCCAGGGCCGGACGTAGACCTCCGGTCGCCCCGACTCGTCCGAGCTGTCGGCGATGAACCGGCCGTCGGGCGAGACCGCTGGGCTGGTCTCGTTGAACTCGGTGTTCAGGAAAGGACGCGGCGCGCTCCCGGCCTCCTGCACCCAGACGTCGTCGCCGCCCGCCGGCGCGGCCCGTCGCGCTATCCTGCGCCGAGCCGCAGGCGCGCGGGCCGCAGCTCGCGGCTGTCGACCGCCAGCCCGTCCGCTTCAGCGCCGGCGCGGCGAGCCGGGTGGCGGCGTCCACCCGCCGTGAGACAGCCAGGCGTGTCGCGCGCGGCGTGGACACGCGGATCGGGCCGGCGCTTCGTGAGACACTCCAAGTCCATCCGGAATAAGAACTTGTCGTGTGAGACGGAGGTTCCACCTTGCGTCTCACGGACACTACCCCACTCGGTGTCTCATGTCACCAAGTCCCTTTCCTGGAACGGTTTGCGGATGCACCGCGTCGTGGCACGTGGCTTGCTGGGGGTGTTTTCGAAGAAGGAGATGCCGCGATCTCCGCCCACCGGTTCCTCGGAGTCGCTCTGGTGCTGGCAATCGCTCCGTGATGGAGGGCATCCCTTGGGAGTCGAAGACCGGACCCCGTTAGCGCAATCTGGCCGCCGGATATCGCAGCCCACCTACTTCCTGGCGCCGCCTCAGGCGCTGGGAGGAAGACAGCGGGCTGAAGTCGGGGCGACGACGCGGGATAGGGCTACGAAGCGCAGCTCAGAGCTCACGGGGGCGGTCTACGGCCAGGGCCTTCCTTTGAACGGTCGACGCCCGACACCCATGTGCTTTCTCGCCGCAGTGCGGACTGCGCTGGCTCTGATGAGTGCCCTGAGCCTGATGGCAGGTTGTGCCACTACCCCATCTGACCACCCTAACGAGAGCCGGTCGGCACAGACCGAAAGCGTCGAGCTGAACGTCGAGCTCCTCGCTCCGAACCTCTACGACGAGTTGGTCATCGAGGTCGATGTTGCCGCAGAACACTCTCCCGACGAGCAGACGCTCGCCGATCTGAGGTCCTTCGCGGAATCGGTGGTGTCACCGGCGAGGGTGACGATCGTTGGCCCCGAGCGGATTCCTCGCGACCAATGGCCCCGTACTTGGACGCGGGAGTCGATCCAGAATCTCGCGGCGGCGAACATCCGAGTGACGGACGAGCCTCGTCAAGCGTCGGTCTACGTCCTGTACGCGGAACGTCAAGACGACCAGACGGCCGCGGGAGCGCAAACGGTTGACTGGATCATACCGACGAGCACCGGTACCCGGGTCGTGCGCGGGATGTGGTTGGTGGGCTACTCGCTCCAGCATGCGATCACGACCTTCACTTCGCGCGCCGCGCTCGAGAAATTCGTTCTAAAGCATGAGTTCGGTCATGTCCTTGGATTGGTCAAGAACAGCAGCCACGAATCCAGAAGCGCGCCCTCACACTGCATCCGGCGTGGGTGTCTGATGGAGACCTTCCTGGACTTCGGGCTCGCAAGGTACCTCGCCCTCGGCCTGCCGGGCAACCGGCTGCCGAAGGCTCTCTGCCCGCAATGCCTCGCCGATCTCGCCGCGACACGGACTCGCGCCGCGCGACGGTCCATGGAAGACAATCGTCGTCTCGCGCGCGTGCAGAGCGGGCTAAGCGTTTTCAACTGGTCGATCGCGCGCGGAGACCTGGCACGCGCGATCGAACTAGGTCACGACCTCGGCTCGAACTACCCCGACAACGCCCAAGCACTGCTCGCTAGCGGCGCGGCGCTATCATTAGCCGGCGATACGGAAGCGGCGAACAGAGTCCTCGCGCGCGCACTGCAGCTCGGCATCGACCAGGAAACCGGCCAATCGACAGCCCGTCTCCTTTGCGCACTCGGAAGATACGAAAGCGCGATTCCTCTCATCCCGCCGAAACGGGCGCGATCTCAGCGTCGTGCTGCCCTCAATCTCGCCTGGGCGCTCGAGGGGGCGGGCCGTTACCAAGATGCGATCGAGGTGCTCGGCGCATACATGGAAAGCGGTGTCTCCGCCGGCGAGCGAGACGAGATGCTGGAAAGGCGGGCGCGCCTGATGCGAATCGCAGGCCGCGCGCAGGAGGCCCTCGACGAGCTCAACAAGCACGCGTACGGGCATGAGTACTGGGGATCGACCGCGTTGATCGAACTCTCCAGGGTGCTCTCGGTACTGGGTGATCTGACGGGCGCCCGTCGCGCACTGCTCGACGCCGAAAAGGACAGCGAGCATCAGTTCCAGTTGGTGTTGAACACACCGGAGGAACAGGGCGCTGCCGCCCGTCAGTTGGAACGACTGAGGTTCGATGCACTTCTCGGTCGCGAGGTTCCTGCGGACGCGCTGGGGGACGTCATCGCGTCGATCGCTGAATCGCCGAGCGACACACAGCCCGAGTTGGGAATGGCGCTTGCGCGCGTGCTCGCGATCAGAGGTGACTTTGACGGTGCCGTGGAGTGGTGCGCGAAGAGCGAGCGAGTCGTCACGACGCTATTCGACTCGAGACTCGATCCGGCGCTCTCGGATGACTTTCAGGGCCTGCGAGAAGCAGGTCGAGTGAGCCCGCGGTTCCCGTGGTGCCAACCCGATCCGGCTGGGACGGAATAGCTGCCAGGGGCACAGAGGGGGCGAATGGGAACGGCAGGGCAATCGGAATCACGTTCACGATCGCGGTGTTCTCGCTTGCGCTAGCCATCAACCGCTCAGAAGGTGCTTGTGAGTACCACAATCCACCGGGGGCGGGGAATGCGTACTGCAAGGGATGCCCTCATCTGCGTCCTCGACCTCAGCGGCTACATCAATGATAGCTTCTCCGAACGGTGACCCACGCCGTCGTGACTATCGCGTGATCGCTGGGAGGCGATTCCCTTCCGCCGGACATCTCCGTCGCGAGCGCCAAGTCCTCTGGCCGCGCGGGTTCGCACGGCGTCCGCCAGGCCTGCAATCGGTTGTCGGTAGTACACTCTCAGCCGGCTCGTGTGGACGCCACACGGACGCTGGGAGCGAGAGCGCATTGGACAGACCGGCACCTTCGCGATCGAAATGCGTTCCCTCATGGGTCGCGGCCGGCATGCTGACGGTCGTCGTTGCCGTCTGGAGTCTGCCACTCGACGCGTCAGATGCGTCACCGACGAGTCTTCAGGAGACGAAAGCGACTGTCGTCGAGTATCGGCGATGGAACGATCTCTCCTCAGGTACGAAGGCGCTCGTCGATCGGATGACGAGGTCATATTCAGCCTGGGAGTTCCGCTTCGTCTGCATCGAAGAGGCTGCGCGGTTCAAGGGCGACGGTCGCGAGGCCTGCCATCGCTGCAGGGGCTACCAGCGTATCGAGGCCTCGGCGACCGGAGTTCCGGGGAGCGAGGTCCTTCGATGGAGCGACCCCGCGTGTGAGCAGTCCGAGCGCTGCGGGCGGGACGACGCACCGGAGCCGTTGGACTGGCTGACCCTGTTGCGCGACCCTGTCCGCTCCACGCTTCTGTTCTCGGAGGAGCCGTCACCGGACGCGCCGGATCGAGCGCTGTTCCTGCGCTGGGCCTCCGCGGCGCCGCAGGGCGATCTGGCGCGTGTGACGGCGTGGTCCGGCCTGTTCGAGATCGACCGCGAGAGCGGCCTGCTACGGCGGATCGAGGCGGTGCCGACATGGGAGAAGACCACTCGCGAAGCGCGCCGCATGCGCCGACAGACGGCCTTTCGGGTCCTCGGCTTTCCGCTGGCGCCGCGCCCAGTCATGCGCACGATCGACGTCCGCTTCGAGATCTCGGCGAAGGGACTGTCCTGGCCGTCGGCCATCCGCCTCCGGAAGGCGGACGCGGTTACCCGTGACGAAGACCATTCCTTCGAGGAGCAGACGGCGGTGTACCACTCGTACCGGTTCTTCGAGTCCTCGGCGAACGAAGGACCGCGCGGGTCGAAGGACTGACCGGCGCTGCTTCCCGATCGTCGCCAGCGGGTCTTCTCAGCGCCGGGTCGCGCCGATCGTGCGCGACAGGCTCTCCGCACCGATGAGGGCCGGGCATGACCCGCGATTGCAGGGACGGGTTTCGGTAGGGGCCGGCCTCCGGGCCGGCCCGAAGTTCGCGCGGCAACATCCGGGCCGGCACAGAGGCCGGCCCCTACCGCTTGCCGGGGTCCTTCAGGCGCTCGGCGAAGGTCGCCTGGCGCTTCGCTTCCTCGGTGTCGCCGCGCGCCTCGAGCAGCCGCGCCAGCTCGGCGTGCGCGCGCTGGTGGTGCGGGTCGGCGCGCAGCGCGGAGCGCAGGTCGGCGATCGCGGCGTCGGAGTCCCCCTCGGCGCGCCACGCGGCGCGCAGGAACCACGGCTCCGCGGCCAGCGGGTCGCGCGCGATCGCGGCCGAGAGCAGTTGCTGCGCGCGCTCGGGGCGCCCCTCCAGCTGCTGCAGCCGCGCCAGCCCGACCAGCGCCGGCGCCGGCAGCGCCGCCGCGCCCGGGCCGCGCAGCGGGTCGACCGGCTGTCCGGCCGGCGCCGCCGCCAGCAATCGCTCCAGCGCGACCCAGCTCGCGCGGTCGCGCGGGTCGAGCGCCAGTGCCGCGCGCAGCTCCTGCTCGTCGCGCTGCGTCGGCTCTGCCAGCCGCGCCAGCTCCAGCGGCCGGGCCCAGGCCCGCGCCGAGCGGCCGTCGATCCAGTAGGTCGCGTAGGCGTTGGCGGCGAACAGCGCGAGCAGCGCGAAGACGATCCGCCCGCGCCAGCCGGGCGTCCGACCGGCCAGCCGCTCCACGCCCAGCGCCAGCGCGACGACCAGCGCCCCCAGGGCCGGGAGCGCGTAGAAGGCCTTGACCTGGGCGTAGGCCGGCACCTTCAGCGAGAAGAGCACCAGCGCGAACAGCCCGGCCGCGGCGCTTCCGCCGATCAGCAGGTCGATCGGCCGCGGGGCGCGGACGATCCGCGCCAGCCCGATCGCCGCGCCGACCAGGATCGCGACCGTCGGCAGCAGCGCAAGCACCATCCCGGCGGCCAGGCCGAAGTCGCTCCACGGCGGCCGGACCGCGACGTCGGACACGCTTCCCAGCAGCGCATCGCCCCACAGCGTCGCGTAGAGCCCGTCCCAGACCCCGCCCACCGCGGCCAGCGCCGGCTCCGCCAGCGCGCGCCCGAACGACGCGAAGTCGCCGGCGCTGCGGAAGCCCGGGTCCTGCCACCAGGTCGCGAAGCCCGAGGCCTTGTCCCAGTTGCCGACGACCGGCCGGCCGAAGCGCGCCAGCACGCGGAGGTACTGCCAGCCGCAGACCACGCCCGCGATCGCCAAGACCGTGGCCAGCCCCAGGCCGCGCGCGCGCCGCCCCTCGCGGCTCCGCTCCTGCCACGCCGCCCAGGCGAGCGCGGCCAGCGCCGGAGGGACGACGATCAGCGTCGTGATCCGCGTCAGCAGCGCCGCGCCCAGCGCGAGGCCCAGCCACGCGTAGTCGCGCGGCCGCGGTGCCGCGCTCGTCAGCAGCCGCGCGGACAGGACCAGCACCGCCAGCGCCAGCGTCGACGAGAGGGTCTCGTTGGTCGGGTAGTGGAAGAGGTAGAGCGGGATCGGCAGGAAGGCCGCGAACAGCAGCCCCGCGGCGTGCAGCCGCGTCCGGCCCGGGAAGAGCGCGCGCAGCAGCTCCAGCACCAGCCACGCGTTGGCGATCGCCAGCAGCGCCTGGAAGAGCCGCAGCACCAGGATCCCCAGCGGGCTGTCGGCCGGCCAGCCGCCGGGGGTCAGGAGCGCCGCGACCGCCGCGTAGTAGAGCGGCGGGTGGTACATCTGCCAACCCTCGTTGGCCAGCGGCAGCGACCAGGTGGCGCGGATCCGCTCGATGTAGGCCAGGTGGCCGTCGGCATCGTAGCCGTAAGTCGGGTGGAGCAGCGGCGAGTTGTGCGCGATCAGCGCCAGCCACAGGACGGCGATCGCCCCCAGCGCCAGGTCCCACTCGCGGCCGGCCAGCCGGCCGGGGAGCCCGCGCGCCAGCAGGCGGTCGAGGCCCCACGCCGCCAGCAGCGCGACCGCGAAGAGCGCGAGCAGCAGCGGCAGGCGCTGCACCAGGGCCTGCGGCGGTGCGGGCGGCCCGCCCGGCTCCAGCCGGCGCGGCGGCGGGGGCGCGGACGCGAGCTGCGCCGGCACCGGCTCGGCGCCGCCCCACGAGACGGTCCAGCTGGCGTCGGTCCGCAGCGCGCCGCCGGGCAGATCGAGCGCCAGCGCCACCGCCGGGCGGCCGAGCGGATTGCGCACCTTGACGACGATCGTGTTGGTCCCGGCGTGGATCGCCTTGCCGACCGTCCCCTGCCGGACCTTCTTCCAGGAGGGCTGCGCGGGCAGCGCGATCTTCCGGCCGTTGACGTAGACGTCGGCGTCGCGGAAGGCCATCACGCGCAGCGGCACGCGCGTCAGGTCGGTGGCGCACTCGAAGGTCCGGCTGAACTCGGCCGGCATCTTCGCGGAGGGACGCATCGTCAGGCTGGGCGGCGCGGGGTAGACGATCCACTCGCCCAGCCCCGGGCGCTCGGGGAGGAAGGAGAGGACCGTTCCGCGGGAGGCGCTCCAGCCGAGCCAGCCGATCGCCGCGGCGGCGAGCAGGACCAGCGCGAGCGCCCGCGCGGGGGCCGAGAAGAGCCAGCGCATGGCGCATTCTGCCACGGCCCGGCGGGGATCGAGGATAATCGCCCGCGAGATGGCGAAGAGCGGATCCCAGCGTGCGGCGGCGGACGCGCCGCCGGAGCGTCCCGGCGCCGGCGTGGCCGGGGAGCGCCTGGCCTGGCTGCTCCTGCTGGTGGTCGTGGCGCTCGTGCTCGTCGCGCGCGTCCGGCTGCTCGACCTGCCGCTCGAGCGCGACGAGGGCGAGTACGCCTACGCCGGCCAGTTGCTCCTGCAGGGCGTCCCGCCGTACGCCGAAGCGGACAACATGAAGCTGCCGGGGGCCTACTTCGCCTACGCCGCGAACATGGCGCTCTTCGGCCAGACCGCGCGCGGCGTGCACCTCGGCCTCGTGGCCTGGAACCTCGCGGCGATCGCGCTTCTGGCCGCGCTGGGGCGGCGGCTGTTCGGCGTGGCGATCGGCGCGGCGGGGGCGGCGGCCTACGCGGTGCTCTCGCTCAGCCCGTCGGTGCTGGGGCAGGCCGCGCACGCGACGCAGTTCCTCGTGGCGCCGCTGCTCGGCGGCTGCCTGCTGCTGGCGGGCGACCCGGCGCAGCGCACCGCGAAGCGCTGCGGGCTGGCCGGGCTGCTGTTCGGGATCGCGTTCCTGACGAAGCAGCACGCGGTCTTCGCGATCCTGTTCGGGGCGGCGGTCGTGCTCTACGACGCGTGGGCGGTCGCCCGGCGCCCGGCCCGCGAGCGGGCCGTCCAGCTCGCGGCCTTCGCCGGCGGCGCCGTGCTGCCGTTCGCGCTGCTGTGCGCGTTCCTGGCCGCGCAGGGGCTGTTCGCGAACTTCTGGTTCTGGACCTTCACCTACGCCGCGCGCTACGTCTCGGCGGTGCCGCTGGGCGAGGGGCTGCGGATCTTCCTGGTGCGGCTGCCGCAGGTGATCTGGTTCAACGCCCCGCTCTGGCTGCTGGCGCTGCTCGGAATCGCCGCGCTGGCGATCGGGCCGTGGCCGCGCCGCTCGAAGCTGTTCCTCGCCGGGCTCGCCGCGGCGTCGTTCCTGGCGGTCGTGCCGGGGCTCTACTTCCGCCACCACTACTTCGTCGTGCTGCTCCCCGCGATCGGGCTGCTGGCCGCGCTGGGGGCCGACGGGATCGCGCGGCGGCTCGCCCCGCGGGCGCGGACCGCGCTGCTGGTGGCGCTGGTCGCCGCGGCGGCCGGCGTCGCGCTGTACCGCCAGCGCGAGCCGCTCTACGCCTGGGACGCGACGACCTTCATGCGCGCGGTCTACACCACCAACCCCTTCCCCGAGTCGGTGGAGGTGGCGGACTACCTACGGCGCCAGGCGCCTGCCGGGGCGCGGATCGCGGTGCTGGGCTCGGAGCCGCAGATCTACTTCTACAGCGGCCACCGCGCCGCCGCGCGCTACATCTACGCCTACGCGCTGGTCGAGGAGCACCCGTTCGCGGCCCGGCTGCAGCAGCAGACGGCGCGGGAGATCGAGGAGGCCCGGCCGGAGTTCGTCGTCTGGGCGCGTGCCGACTACTCGTGGCTGGAGCGGCCGGGCGCCAGTCGGTTCATCTTCGACTGGGCCGAGAAGTACCTGGGCGAGCACTACAGGCTCGAGGGTGTCGTCGAGGTGCCGGAGGACGGGATCGGGCGCGCGGTCTGGGGAGACGAGGCGGCGAGCTACCGGCCGCGGACCAAGGACCACCTGCTGGTCTATCGCCGGCGCTGAGGGGGGGGTGGTCGTCACCGCGACCACGGTCAACGGGAAGGAAAACCCCTACTCCCCGAAGAACGCCGCGGTTCTCGCTGGGATCCACCGAGCCGCCTCTAGCATCACACTCGAGGAACTCGAGAAGGCAGCCAAGGAACTCAAGATGTGCTACGACGAATCGGTGTGCTACGACTACTCGCGGGCCCTCGCGGCGGCGACGGGTTACACCCTCGATCCTCCCCTCCCGAACTTCATGGATCCTTGGGCTTCCGCTTTCTTCACTCCAAGAGACACATGGTGACGCATGAGACTGTCCGCGCCCTGCCTCGTGGTCATGGCGATCGTCTCCTTGGGCTGTGACAGAAGTCCTGCCCACTGGAAGCCACAACGAATATCGGCTGATCGCATGAGCCTTCTCACGCGCGCACTGACCGATTTCAAGGAACTGAACGGGCGGCCACCCCTCGCGCTCGAAGAACTCAGGACGTGTTTCGAGTTCAAGCCGGAGGATTTCATCGACGGGTGGGGGAGGCCTTTCTGGTACTACGGAGCGAGTACGACCTATGTCCTGGCCAGTTTCGGTGAGGACGGCCGTCCGGGAGTCCAGACGTCAATCGGGTCGAGCTTCTACGCGGACGAGGACGATGCAGACCTCGACATCGTCTACGTGAACGGGGAATGGGCGCAATTCCCGCGCTTGGCGGGGAACGTCGCCGAGGGAGGCCAGCCCTGGGTCGTTCCGAAGCGCCCGATCTGTCCGTGAGAGCATGCGCCGCCCGTGTCGATGACGACGCCGCGCGAGAGCGAGGCGAAGGAGGAGGAGGGTGCGCCGGTCGGGCAGCACTGCTCTCTGTGCGGCCCGGCGAAGGCGCTCGACGAAGTTGTTGCAAAGGAAGAAGTTGCCGCTCGGCGCGAGGCCGGGCGGGCGGTTCGAGGGAAAGGTGGCCTTCTTCGGCCACCGCGCTGGCCGAGTATCGTGGTATCACTTAAAATGATACTCATGAAGCCGACAGAGACGATCGGGCAGTTCGACCGATTCCTCGCTGCGGAGGGCGTGCGGCTCGACGCGGTCGTGATCGGCGGCACGGCGCTGGCCCTGCTCGGCGTAACCGCGCGCCAGACGAATGACTGCGACGTGCACGCCCCGCCGCTCACGCCCGAGGTCGTCGATGCGGCACGGCGCTTCGCCTCCGCGGTTCGCCGGGCAGGCGATTCGCTGTCCGACGACTGGCTCAACAACGGTCCCTCGTCGCTCGTCGAGGCGCTGCCTCCCGGTTGGGAGGAGCGGCTGCAGATCGTCTTCAAGGGAACGGCCCTGACGTTTCGCACCCTCGGGCGGTTGGACCTGCTTCGAAGCAAGCTCTTCGCGCTGTGTGATCGCGGCCTCGACCTGCCGGACTGCCTCGCGCTGGCACCGACCGCGGAGGAGCTGAGCGACCTCCTGCCTTGGATCTGCCAGCAGGATCTGAACCCCGACTGGCCGGAGCACGTGCGGGCGACCCTCGCCGACCTGGGACGGAGGCTCAGCCATGGCGTATAGCCGGACCACCGAGAGCCGTGAGCTGTCCGAGGGGCGGAAGCTCGTCTCGGACATGGCCGGGATCGGGATGCTCTTCGCGGCCCCGGCGTCGCGGGACCCCAACATCG
>JALOKP010000220.1 GCA_025456425.1 Acidobacteriota bacterium
CGAGTTCGGCCTGGGCTTCCGGCTGACGATCGACCAGCACGCGCAGTTCGCGCGCGAGCTGGTGCGCGAGCTGGCCGGGGAGCTGGGCGGCGAACTGGCGGCCGGGATCCTCGACAGCCCGCAGAAGACCGAGCAGGAGGTCGCGGCCCAGCGCGAGCGGGTCGCGGCGCTGCGCGGGAAGCTGTCCGGGATGAAGGGGGAGAAGGCCGCCCGGCTGGCCGACGTCGCCTACGCCCTCGTCCGGCACAGCGTCTGGATCGTGGGGGGCGACGGCTGGGCCTACGACATCGGCTACGGCGGCCTCTACTCCAACACCGGCGGCCAGATGTCCAAGGCCACGCCGCTCGGCGCCGTCGCGAAGTTCGCGGCCGGCGGCAAGCCGCGCCCCAAGAAGGACCTGGGCCTGATGGCGATGGCCTACGGCGACGTCTACGTCGCCCAGCTCGCGATGGGAGCCAACGACACCCAGACCGTGAAGGCCTTCGTCGAGGCCGAGGCCTGGGAAGGCCCCTCGATCCTGATCGCCTACTCGCACTGCATCGCGCACGGCATCAACATGTCCCGGGCGACCGACCAGCAGAAGCGCGCGGTCGATTCCGGCCACTGGATGCTCTACCGCTACAACCCCGCGCTGCTGGCCGAGGGCAAGAACCCGATGATCCTCGACTCGCGCCAGCCGACCCTGCCGATCGCCGAGTACATGCTCAGCGAGGCCCGCTACAAGATGCTCACCAAGTCCCATCCCGACGCGGCCGAGCGGTTCCTGGCCCAGGCCCAGCGCGACGCCACGGCGCGCTGGCGCCGCTACGAGCAGCTGGTCGCGCTCCACGCCGCGGAAGTCGGCGCGCCGGCCGGCGCGCCGCGCCCCTGAGAGAGGGAGGAAGACCGATGATCGACCTCAGCACGAGCTACATGGGCGTCGCGCTCAAGAGCCCCCTGGTGCCGTCGGCCGCGCCGCTCTCGAAGGAGATGGACACGCTGCGCCAGATGGAGGACGCCGGGGCGTCGGCGGTGGTGCTCTACTCGCTGTTCGAAGAGCAGATCGACTTCGAGGCGCTGGAGATCGACCACTACCTGGAGTACGGCTCGGAGAGCTTCGCCGAGTCGCTGTCCTACTTCCCCGAGCCGCGCGAGTTCCGGCGCGGCCCCGAGGAGTACCTCGATCACATCCGCAAGGCCAAGGAGGCGCTCGAGGTCCCGATCATCGCCTCGCTCAACGGGCGCTCGCCGGGCGGCTGGACCGAGTACTCGAAGAAGTTCGAGCAGGCCGGCGCGGCCGGCGCGGACGCGATCGAGCTGAACATCTACTTCCTGCCGACCGACCCGCACCAGCCGGTCTCCGAGATCGAGGGGATCTACGGCGACATCGTGGCCGACATCAAGAAGGAAGTGAAGATCCCGATCGCCGTCAAGATGCACCCCTACTTCACCTCGATCCCGTTCACCGCGCGCGTCCTGGTCGAGAAGGGGGCGGACGGCCTGGCGCTGTTCAACCGCTTCTACCAGCCCGACATCGACCCCGAGAACCTCGAGGTCTTCCCCAACCTCCAGCTCTCGACCCCCTGGGACTCGCGGCTGGCCACGCGCTGGTTGGCGATCCTCTACGGCCGCGTGCGGGCCGACCTGGCCGCGACCGGCGGCATCCACAGCGGGCGCGATGCAGTGAAGATGCTGATGGCCGGAGCCGCGGTCGTGCACATGACCTCGGCGCTGCTGAAGTACGGGGTCTATCACCTCAAGCGTGTGGAAGAGGAGCTGCGGACCTGGATGGAGGAGAACGAATACTCCTCCGTGAAGCAGCTGGTGGGGGTGATGAGCCAGAAGTCGTCGCCGGACCCGGCGGCGTTCGAGCGGGCGAACTACATCAAGGTGCTTCAGTCCTACAAGTGAGTTATAGGGTACGTTCCTCGAGCGGGCGCGCTGCAGCCGACGGGCGCTTCGCGCCCGCGGCTGAGCGCTCGGGGCACCGCTAGGGCTGACAGCGGGCGCGGCTGACGGAGACGCCGGGGCGCGCGCCGCTGGGGCCTTTCGTTTTCCGGCGCTGCGGGCTCGTGCCGGCGAGGCCCGGTTTCCCGTTCGGAGGTGGCGCTTGGATCGCTCGCTCGGGGTACTGGGGTGCCTGTTCGGCTTCGTCGCGGTGGCGGCGGGGGCGTTCGGCGCGCACGCGCTGAAGGACCGGCTGGCGGCCGACCTGCTGGCGATCTTCGAGACGGGGGCGCGGTACCAGCTGGCGCACGCCGTCGCCCTGTTGTTCGCGGCGCTGCTGGCGGGGCGGGCCGGGCAGGCGGGGCGGCGGGCGCGGGCAGCGGGGTGGCTGTTCGTCGCCGGGATCGTGGTCTTCTCGGGGAGCCTGTACGCGCTGGCGTTGAGCGGGGTGCGCGCATGGGGCGCCGTGACGCCGGTCGGCGGGGTGGCGTTTCTCGCAGGGTGGGCGGTTCTCGCCTGGGCCGTGGCCCGGGGGGGCGACGGATGGTCGCGGGTGCCCGGCGGGCGGGAAGCCGCGGATTGACCCCCTCGCGGGGCGGGTGCTAACCTCCAGATTACCGGTTCCTTAGACGACGGACGCTCCGCTCGTTGGCCCAACGAGGAAGGTGCCATGCTGCGACAGGTGCGCATCGAGAACCTGGTTCTCGCCCGCGAGCTGCTGCTGGAGTTCGATCCGGGGCTGAACCTGATCACCGGCGAGACCGGGGCCGGGAAGTCGCTGATCGTGGGTGCGGTGGCGCTGGCCCTCGGGGGGCGCGGCGAGGCCGCGATGGTCCGCCAGGGGGAAGACCGCGCCGTGATCGAGGCGCTCTTCGACGTGGCCGAGCGGCCCGACCTGCAGCAACGGCTCACGCGCGCCGGCTACGAGATCAAGGGGAACGAGATCCTGGTCCGGCGCGAGGTCGGCGCGGACGGTCGCTCGCGCGGCTTCCTGAACGGCGCGTCGGTGACGATCGCGCTGCTCAAGGACCTGCTGGCGGGGCTGGTCGAGATGCACGGGCAGCACGAGCCGCAGACCCTGTTCCAGCCCGAGCTGCACCGCGCGATCCTGGACCGCTTCGGGCGCCACGAGGAGCTCCTGGCCGAGGTGCGGCGCGAGTCCAAGGCGATCCGCGAAATCGACCAGCGGCTGACCGAACTGGCCGACCGGGCGGCGCAGCGGCGCGCGCGGATCGAACTGGTGACCTTCCGGCTGGCCGAGTTCGACGCCGTGCGGCCGCTGCCCGGCGAGGAGCAGAAGCTGCGCGCCGAGCGCGAGCGGCTGCGTCACGCCGAGGCGCTGGGCGAGGCCCTGCGGGCCGCGTTCGAGCTGCTGTACGAGGGAGAGGGCGCGGCGCTCGACAGGATCCACGCGGCCGCGCGGCGGCTGCGGCCCCAGGGGAGCGTCGACCCGCTCTACACCGACCTGGCCGACCGGCTGGACGACGTCCGCTCGCAGATCGACGACGTCGCGGCCGACATCCGGAGCCAGCTCGACGAGGCCGCCGCCGACCCGGCGCGGCTCGAACAGCTCGAGGAGCGGCTGGTGGCGCTCGAGCGGCTGCGCCGCCGGTTCGACGGCGCCTCGCTGGAGGACATCGTCGGCGAGGCGGAATCGATGCGCCGCGAACTGGGCGAGCTGATCGGACAGGGGGACTCGGCCGAGCTGCTGGCGCGCGAGCGGGAGTCGAGGGTCGCGGCCTACGCCGCCGCGGCCGGGCGCCTGACCGCGGCCCGGAGCGAGGCCGCGGAGCGACTCGCCGCTTCGACCGGCCGATTGATGCGCGAACTGATGATGCCCAACGCCAAGCTCGAGGTGGAGTTCCAGCCGGGGACGGTCGAGGAACTCGCCGGCTCGCCGGCCGGCGCGGAGGGGGTCGAGCAGGTCGAGTTCCTGCTGGCCGCCAACCCGGGCGAGCCGGCGCGTCCCCTGCGCAAGGTCGCCTCGGGCGGCGAGCTGTCGCGCGTGATGCTGGCGCTCGACCTCTCGCTCGAGCGCGGGCTGCCCCGCCGCACGCTGCTGTTCGACGAGGTCGACCAGGGGATCGGCGGCGAGGCGGCCGACGTGCTGGCCGAGTTCCTCGCCAAGGTGGGACGGCGCCATCAGGTGATCTGCATCACACACCTGCCGTCGATCGCGGCGCGGGCCGAGCGCCACGTCTCGGTCACCAAGAAGCTCAAGGCCGGCCGGACGCACGTCGTGGTCAAGGTGCTGGACGACGAGGACGACCGCGTCGAAGAGGTGGCCCGCATGCTCGGCGGCACGATGGTCACCGACACGGCGCGGCGCCACGCCGAGGCGATGATCCGGGCCGCGCGGGAGGGGGCGTGAGCGTGCAGGCGGTCCGGGCGATCTATCCCGGGACCTTCGACCCGGTTACGAACGGGCACCTCGATCTGGTCCGCCGGGCCGCCGGGATGTGCAGCGAGCTGGTCGTGGCGGTGCTGCGCAACACCGGTAAGGAGCCGCTCTTCGACGCCGAGGAGCGGCGCGCGATGTTCGCCGAGGCGCTGGCCGAGGCCGGCCCGGCCGGGGTGCGGGTGGTGGCCTTCGACGGCCTGCTGGCCGACTACGCCCGGGCCGAGCGCGCTACGTTCGTCGTGCGCGGCCTGCGCGCGATCTCCGATTTCGAGTACGAGCTGCAGATGGCGCTGATGAACCGGCGGCTCGATCCCGGCCTCGAGACGGTGTT
>JALOKP010000023.1 GCA_025456425.1 Acidobacteriota bacterium
GTTCGTCGTGCGCGGCCTGCGCGCGATCTCCGATTTCGAGTACGAGCTGCAGATGGCGCTGATGAACCGGCGGCTCGATCCCGGCCTCGAGACGGTGTTTCTGACGCCGGGCGAGGACGTCGCGTTCATCTCGTCGCGTCTCGTGCGCGAGATTGCGCGACTGGGCGGGGACGTGTCGCGGCTGGTGCCGGCTCCGGCGCTCGACCGGCTCGAGCGGCGGTTCGGGCCCGGCGTGAGAGGAGGACGGCGATGAGCGGGCGTTGCCACCAGTGGGCTTGGGCCGTCGTCGGCCTGGCTGTGGCCGCAGCGGTGGCCGTGGATGCTGCCCGGGCCGCCACACCGGGACGGCGCGAGTTGACCCGGGCCGAGCAGCTCTACCAGGACGGGCTCGAGAAGGAGAAGAAGGGGGACGTGCCGGGGGCGCGCGCCGACTTCCTCGAGGCGCTCAGGGTCTACCCGGACTATGGAGCGCCCCAGCTCGAGCTGGGCAAGCTGCTGCTCGCGGAGAAGAGGTTTCCCGAGGCGATCGAGGCGCTGAAGAAGGCCGAGGCGATCTTCGTCCGGACCGCGGACCAGCGGCACAAGGCGGCGATGAAGAACTACCAGGACGCGCAGCGGGAGATCGTCCAGCAGCAGGAGCAGATCCGGAACCTGCAGATCCCCGGGCCGATCACCAACAAGATGAACGAGACCCAGGTCACGACCGAGATCAACACGCGCCAGGACCGGATCAAGCAGCTGCAGGCCATCCCGCCGCCGTCGGAACGGGGCTACCAGAAGGCCCCGGGCGACCTCTACTTCTTCCTGGGGAACGCCTACCTGCGCGAGGACCGGATGGACGAGGCGCTCGCCGCCTGGGAGACCTGCCGGGACCTGATGCCGGACTTCCCGGCGGTCTACAACAACCTCGCCTTCGCCTACTGGAAGCGCGGGCGGGTCGAGGAAGCGCGGACGGCGCTGGCCAGGGCGGAGGAGCTGGGCGCGCCGGTCAACCCGGAATTCAAGGCCAAGCTCGACCAGGCGGCCGGCCGCTGAGCGTGCGGCGGGCCCCGGCCCCGTGCCGCGCCCCGCCCGCCACGGGGATAGAATGAACCCGTGATCGCCCGCGGCTCCCGGCTCGTCCCCGCGCTGCTCGTCCTGAGCGCGCTGTCCACCGCGTGGGCCGCTCCGCTCGTGAGGGTCCACCGCCACGAGGGGGTCGTCCACGGTGTTTCGGCCGACATCCTCGAGCGGGTGCTGTCGGACGCCGCGCGCGACGGGGATGTGCTCGTGGTCTACGAGCTGGACACCCCGGGCGGGCTGGTCGACGCCGCCGAGCGAATGGTCCAGCTGATCCTCAACAGCAAGGTCCCGGTCGCGGTCTTCGTCGCCCCCCGGGGGGCGCACGCCGCGTCCGCAGGTTTCTTCCTGCTGCTCGCGGGGGACGTGGCGGCGATGGCCCCGTTCACCCGGACCGGCGCCGCCCACCCGATCACCGCCGGGGGCGAGAACAAGGAAGGCGACATCGCGCTGAAGAAGGCCGCCGAGGACCTGTCGGCGCTGATCCGGACCACCGCCCGGGCCCGCGGCCGCCCGCCGGAGCTGGCGGAGAAGGCCGTGCGGGAAGCCGTCTCCTGGTCGGCCGAGGAAGCACTCGAGGCCCGGCTGATCGACCTCGTGGTCGCCGACCGGGAGGCGTTGGTGCGCGAGCTCGACGGACGGGAGATCGTCCGGCCCGACGGCTCGCGCCTGCGGCTCGGCCTGGCCGGGGCGACGCTCACGGAGCACGGCCTGGACTGGGTCGAGCAGCTGAAGGACGTCGTCCTCCACCCGCTCGTGATGGCGCTGCTGCTCTCGCTGGCCGCGCTCGGGATCTACATCGAGCTGACCCACCCCGGCCTGATCCTTCCGGGGGCGGTCGGCGCGGTCGCGCTGCTGATCTTCCTCTACGGCTCCCGCGTGCTTCCCGTCAACTACCTCGCCGCGGCACTGGTCGCGGCCGGGATCGTCTTCTTCATCCTCGAGATCAAGGTCGCCTCGTACGGGATGCTCGGGGTAGCCGGTACCGCCTCGATCGCGATCGGCCTGTGGCTGCTCTTCCCCGGGACGGTGCCCGGGCTGCGGCTCCCGCTCTCGATGCTGGCCCCGATCGTGCTGTTCCTGGCCGGGGCGCTCGGGCTCGTGGCCTGGATCGTCTCGCGCGCGATGCGCCGCCGGCCGACGACCGGCCGCGAGGGGATCGTCGGGGCGATCGGCCGGGCCACGGAGGCGCTCGAGCCGGAGGGCTGGATCTTCGTCTGGGGCGAGCGCTGGCGGGCCCGCGCCGCGCGGCCGGTCGCGGCCGGCCAGGCGGTCCGGGTCACCGGATCGGAGGGGCTGGTACTTCTCGTCGAGCCGGCGCCGGACGGCGCCGCCGCCCCGGAGCGGGGCAGGGAGGCAGAGTGATCATCCCGGGGATCTCCGCGGGCATCCTGGTCGTCGTCGTTTTCGCGATCTTCCTGCTCAGCCAGGCCATCAAGATCCTGCCGGAATACGAGCGTGGCGTCGTCTTCCGCCTCGGCAAGCTGCAGCCGCACGACTACGGACCCGGACTCGTCCTGATCATCCCGTTCGTCGACCGGCTGATCCGCGTCTCGCTCCGGACCGTGGTGCTCGACGTCCCGCCGCAGGACGTGATCACGCGCGACAACGTCTCGGTCAAGGTCAACGCGGTGATCTACTTCCGCGTCTTCGAGCCGCGCAAGGCGATCGTCGAGGTCGAGAACTACATCTACGCCACCAGCCAGCTGGCCCAGACGACGCTGCGCTCGGTGCTGGGACAGGTCGAGCTGGACGAGCTGCTGGCGGCGCGCGAGCGGCTCAACCACCAGCTCCAGACGATCCTCGACGCTCACACCGACCCCTGGGGGATCAAGATCGCGGCGGTCGAGGTCAAGCACGTCGACCTGCCCGAGGAGATGCGCCGGGCGATGGCCAAGCAGGCCGAGGCGGAGCGCGAGAAGCGGGCCAAGATCATCCACGCCTCCGGCGAGTTCCAGGCCGCGCGGGAGCTGCGCGAGGCGGCCGACGTCCTGGCCGAGGCCCCGATGGCGCTCACCCTGCGCTACCTGCAGACGCTGACCGAGATCGCGACCGAGAAGAACTCGACGATCATCTTCCCGCTGCCGATCGACCTGATCTCGCTGTTCCTGAAACGGGCGGAGCGCAACGCGGTTCCATGACGACGGCCCCGCACGCGCGCGGAGCGATCCTCGATGCCGCCCTGGCGGCGACGCGAAGGCTCGACCGCGAAGGCATCTACTCCTCGCTCGCGGAGGACGCTCTCCGGCTGTTCGGAGGGATTTTCGCGCTCGGCTTCGTGCTCGGCCCGGGTGGCGACGACTACGAGTGCTGCGCGGCTGCGGGCGTGGTCCCGGCGGAGCGGATCCGGAGCGCGCTCGCGGTCCTCGACGCCGGGCTGGTGCGGCATCTCGCGCCGGGCGGGCCGGCGCTGATCGACGACGCCGAGATCCTGCTCCCGACGGGCGAGCAGGAGGGCCTGCCGTCGCTCGGCGGGGCGCTGGTCGTGCCGCTGGCCGTGGGGGACGGGCCGGCCGGACTGCTGATCGTGATCGCAGCGCGCGGCGAGCCGTTCGCCTCCGAGGCGCCGCGGACCGCGGCGGAGCTGGCGCGCGAACTGGAGCCGGCGCTCGGCAACCTGCGCACGGTCGAATCGCTGCGCGACCTCGTGATCCGCGACGATACGGCCGACTGCTTCAACCGGCGCTATCTCGACCAGTCGCTCGACGACGAGGTCGAGCGCTGCCGGCGCTTCGGCGGCGGTTTCGCGCTGATTTTCGTCGACATGGACAATCTCAAGGACGTGAACACCGGGTACGGTCACGCGGCCGGGTCGCGGGTGCTGTACGAGGCCTCGGTCCGGATGGCGCGCTCGATCCGCAGCATCGACCGGCTCTACCGCTACGGCGGTGACGAGTTCGTGATCATCCTGCCCGGGACCGGGCTGGAGGGGGCTCGCGAGGTCGCGGACCGGATCCGGCGGGAGTTGTCACGCTCGCCGTACGAGGCCGCCGCCGGCGCCGCGGTGCGCCTCAGCGCTTCGGCCGGTGTGGCGGCCTGGCCCGAGCACGGCCCGGGCGCGCGCGGCGTGGTCGAGGCGGGGGACGCCGCGATGCGGCGCGTGAAGGACGCGGGGAAGGACGGCGTCGGCGTCGCCCGCCGGGGTGAAGGGACGGAGGGCCGGGCATGACGCGCGCCGACGGCCCGCGGGTGATCGAGTTCGAGCTGAACCTCTTCAGCGTCGCGCTGCTGGCGGGCGTCTTGCTGGCCCTGCTCGGCGGCGCCTTCGTGCTCGGGCGGGCCTCGGCCCCGGAGGCCGCGCCCGCGGCCTCCAGCGCGCGCCGCCCCGGGCCGGGCGGCGCCGCGGTCGCGCCCGGCGGGGGGGTCGAGCAACTCGGCGCGGCGACGATCTTCGACGACGCCGGGGCCGGGGAGAAGAACCGCGCCCCACAGTTCCAGGTCACGCGCGAGAACTCGCGCGCGGGCCGCTTCTCGCTCGAGATCGGGCGGGCCTCGACCCGCGTGGTGGCCGGCAAGCTGGAGGAAGCGGCCCGCAGCGCCGGCGTTCCCGCGGCCGTCGTCGCCGACGGGCAGGGGGGGTACCTCGTGACCGGCGGACCCTACACGACGCGGGCCGACGCCGACCGCGCCGGGGCCCGGCTGGGGACACTGCTGGGCCGGCCGGTGGCGGTCCGCGAGGTCGCCGCGCGGCCGTGAGCGTTCCGCCGCACGGGACGGCCGGCGCGGTCCGCGACCCGCGTCGCCTCGCGCTCGCCGCACTCGCCGGCCTGCTGGCGGGGCTCGCGTTTCCACGCCCGGGGTGGGGACCGCTGATCGTCCCCGGCTTCGCGCTCGCTTTCTTCCTCGCGACCAGCGCCGGGAGGGCTCGCCGCGCGGCCTGGGAAGGGGGCACATTCGGCTTCGTCTTCACCGCGCTCACGCTGCGCTGGTTCGCCACGCCGATCCTGCTCTTCTCGTCGCTTGGTGCCTCGATCGCCTGGACCGCGGTCGTGCTCTCGGCCCTGACGCTGGGACTGCTCTGGGCGGCGATGGCGGCGCTGATCGACGCCTGGTCCCGGCGCTGGGGTGCGGCCGCGGCGCTGGCGGGGGCGCCGCTCTTGATCACCGCCTACGACCTGGTCCGGGAGTGGTTCCCGTTCCCGTTTCCGTGGGGATCGGCGGGGGCGGCGCTCGTCGACTGGCCGTGGGTGCCTGCGCTCGTCGGCGTGCTCGGCGCCGCCGGCGTTTCGTTCCTGCTCTACGCGCTGGCGGCGATCCTGGCCGGGGTGGCGCTCGTGCCGCGCCGGGTCACGCTGCGGCGCGTGGCGCTCTGGTTGGGCGCGCTCGCCGCGGCGCTGGTCCTCATCCCGCTGGAATACCCGAGCAACGATGGAATGGCCCGCGTCGCCGTCGTCCAGGCCTCGCTGCCGCGCGACGCGTCGCCGCAGGAGGAGTGGGAGGCCTACCGCAGCCTGACCGC
Organism: Acidobacteriota bacterium; assembly: GCA_025456425.1. Lineage (GTDB taxonomy): Bacteria > Acidobacteriota > Polarisedimenticolia > J045 > J045 > JALOKP01. Next base: position 5,519 of record JALOKP010000023.1, read on the forward strand.
GCAGGCCGCCGGGGGGGACGGCGTGGATATCGTCGTCTGGCCCGAATCCGCGGTCTCGTACACCTTCCGCGACGACGGCGCGTGGGCCGCGCAGCTGGGGGACCTGGCCGCGGACCACGGAATCGACCTCGTCGTGGGCGGACTGACCCGCTCCCCCTCCGGGAAGTACGAGAACAGCTCGGTGCTGGTTCGGGCCGATCGCGGGATGACCGCCAAGGCCCCCAAGCGCCAGCTCGTGCCGTTCGGCGAGTACATGCCGCTGCGCTGGCTCTTCGGCCGGATCCCCGCGCTGGCCAACGAGGTCGGCGAGTTCGAACCGGGAACGAGCACCGTCGTGTTCGAGGGGCGGAGCGCCCGGATCGGCCCCCTGGTCTGCTTCGAGGCGGTCTTCCCGGGGCTGGGGCTCGACCTGGTCCGCGGCCGGGCGCAGCTCCTGGTCAATCAGACCAACGACAGCTGGTTCGGGACCACCGGCGGGCCGGAGCAGCACCTCGACCACGCGCTGCTCCGCTCGGCGGAGACGGGGCTGCCGATGGCCCGCGCCGCGAACAGCGGGATCTCCGCCTTGGTTTACGGCGGCGGCGGTGTCGCGGCACGGCTCGAGACCGGCCAGCGCGGCGTCCTCGTCGCCGACCTTTCGTTTCCGGAGAGAGCCAAGGCCGGCGCGTCCCGGGGCCGCGCCGTCGCCTGGACCGCGCTGATCTTGACAGCCGGGCTGGCCGCGGGCATCGTCCCCCGGCGCCGCGCGGCCCCCGCCGCCCCCGGCATGCCGCAGCTCGCCGACGGTGCGATCTGGAACGACCCCGAGAAGGCCGCCGAGCTGAACCGGCAGCGCTCGATCGTCGCCGCCCAGCGCGATCGCGACAGGAAGCTGGAGACGCTGGTCGCCGACGCCGAGACGCTGCTGGAGCTGGACCGGGAGGGGGAGGCGGTCGACGCCGAGTTCGAGGACACGCTGGCCCGGCTGGATCCTGCGCTCGTCGAGGTCGAGGTCGGGACGATGCTCTCGGGCCCCGAGGACCACAACAACGCCTTCGTCGAGATCCACCCCGGGGCGGGCGGGGTCGACGCCCAGGACTGGGCCGAGATGCTGCTCCGGATGTACGTCTACTGGGCCGAGAAGGGGAGCTACCAGGTCGAGCTGTTCGACCGGCTCGAAGGGGACGGCGCCGGGATCAAGAGCGCGACGCTGCGGATCGTGGGGCCCGACGCCTACGGCTGGCTCAAGGCCGAGCGCGGGGTGCACCGGCTGGTCCGGATCAGCCCCTTTGACGCCCAGGCCCGGCGGCACACCGCCTTCGCCTCGGTCGAGGTTGTGCCCGAGATCGACGACACGATCAAGATCGACATTCAGGAAAAGGACCTCAAGATCGACACCTACCGCAGCTCCGGTGCGGGCGGCCAGCACGTCAACGTGACCGACAGCGCGGTCCGGATCACCCACCTCCCGACCGGGCTCGTGGTGACCTGCCAGGACGAGCGCTCCCAGCCCCGCAACCGAGAGAAGGCGATGCGGGTCCTCAGGGCCCGGCTCTACGAGCGCGAGCGCGAGCGGCAGGAGGCCGAGCGGGTGGCGAAGGCCGGCGTGAAGATGGAGATCGGCTTCGGGAGCCAGATCCGGTCCTACGTCCTGGCCCCCTACCGGATGGTCAAGGACCACCGGACCGACTTCGAGATGGGGGACGTCGACCGGGTCCTCAACGGCGACCTGACCGGGTTCATGAAGGCCTGGCTGCTGGCGCAGGCCAAGTCCTGACCGCCGCCCGCCGGCGGGGAGCGCGAACAACTTCGAACACCAGCTTGCGCCCCCGGACGCCGGTCCCTATAAATCCAGAAGGAGCTTCGTCCCGAAGCCGGGAGAGGGGCGCGTGACGCTCGACCAGAGGGCCGTGGAGGTCCTTCGCATCGTCATCGAGGAGCACGTGAAGAGCGGCGAGCCGGTCAGCTCGCGCCGCACGGCCCGGCTGCACGCCGAGCAGCTCTCCCCGGCGACGATCCGCAACATCATGGCCGACCTGACCGACGACGGTTACCTCGAGCAGCCGCACACCTCCGCCGGCCGCGTTCCGACCGACCGCGGCTACCGCTTCTTCGTCGACGACGCGCTGGGCAACAAGATCCGCCTGCCGGCCCGCGAGGTGCGGCAGATCAAGGACCTGCTGGCCTCGACTCGCGAGCTGGACGAGCTGCTCTCGCGCGCGACCCGCCTGCTGGCCGACATGACCCACCAGGTCGGCGTGGTGCTCGCGCCGGATCTCGAGCAGGCCGTGCTCGAGCACGTCGACTTCGTGCGGATCGGGCCGCACCGGCTGGTCGCGATCTTCGTCAGCCGCACCGGCGTCGTGACGCACCGGGTGCTCGAGGTCGACGAGGACCTGACGCAGGACGGCCTCGACCGGCTGGGCGCGAAGCTGCGCCAGCAGCTGGTCGGCTACACCCTGCCCGACGTGCGGCGCCGGATGATCGAGCTGCTTCGCGAGGACCAGGACTGGGCCCGGCGAATCGGCCGCGAGGCAGTCTCACGGGTGGTCGGTTTCCTCGAGAAGCCGTTCCCCGAGGAGGCCGGCGAGCTGCGGCTCGAAGGGACCTCGAGCCTGCTCGAGCTGCCCGAGTTCGGCGACGTCCAGCGGCTGCGCGACGCGCTGCGCACGCTGGAGGAGCGGACGCAGCTGGTCCGGCTGCTCGACCGGTGCCTGGCCTCGCCGGGAGTGCAGGTGATCATCGGGGCCGAGACGAAGGATCCCTCGCTGGCCCTGATGTCGGTCGTGGCCAGCCCGTACCGCGCGGGGCGGACGAGCCGGGGGCTCGTCGGCGTCGTCGGGTCCCGGCGGATGGAGTACGCGCGCGCCGTCGCGATCGTCGACGAACTGGCGCGCACGATCAGCGAGATCCTCAACGCGGAAGAGAGAGAGCGGGACCCGGAGCAACGCCAGCCCGGCGCGGAGGACCGATGAATCGCGGCGACGAGGACACCAGCTCGGGCGTCATCATCGAGCTGTACGACGATCAGCCCTCCGGTGCGACGGTGCCGCTGCCGCCGGAGCCCGTCCCGCAGGCGCCGGCCGCGGGGCCGCGGGCCCCCTCCGGCCCCAGCCTGGTGCGGGCGCGCGAGGAGAGCTTCCGTGACGGGATCCGCGCCACGCTGCGCCAGATCCTGCCGGCGCTCGACTCGCTCGAGTCGTGCTACCGCGAGGCGACCGACAAGGCCTCCCTGCAGCAGGGGGTCCGGATGGCGCTGCGCGACCTGTGGGACGTCTTCCGCAGCTACGATCTCGAACGGATCGAGGGGGACGGGATTGGCTTCGATCCGCGCTTCCACGAGGCGGTCCAGGTGACGGAATCGACGCGCGTACCGCCCGGCACGGTGCTCGAGGTCCTGCGCGTCGGCTACACGCTGGCGGGCGAACTCGTCCGGCCGGCGATGGTGCGGGTCGCGGTCGCCCCGGTTGGCACGCCGCCGGGCGACCCGGAGCAGGAGGAGAGCCGATGAGCCGGATCGTCGGAATCGATCTCGGTACGACGAACTCGGTGGTCGCGGTCATGGAGGACGGCGGCCCGGTCGTCATCCCGGCCCGCGAAGGGAGCCACACCGTCCCCTCGATCGTGGCCTTCTCGCGGCGCGGCGAGCGGCTGGTCGGCTCTCTGGCCAAGCGCCAGGCCGCGACCAATCCGGAAGGGACCTTCTTCGCGATCAAGCGCCTGATCGGGCGCAAGCGCAACGACCCGCACGTCGACGAGGCCTCGCGCCACGTCCCGTACCGGATCGCGGCGGCGGGCAACGGTGACGCCCACGTCCAGGTCGGCGACCGGGTCTTCTCGCCACAGGAGGTCGCGGCGGCGGTGCTCTCGCACCTCAAGGAGATCGGCGAGGAGTACACCGGCAGCAAGATCACCGACGCGGTGATCACGGTCCCCGCCTACTTCGACGACAGCCAGCGCCAGGCGACCCGCGACGCCGGACGGATCGCCGGTCTGAACGTGCTGCGGATCCTGAACGAGCCGACCGCGGCAAGCCTGGCCTACGGCACGATGCGCGAGGGGACCGACGAGCGGGTGATCGCGGTCTACGACCTCGGCGGCGGCACCTTCGACATCTCGATCCTGCGGCTCTCGCAGGGGGTCTACGAGGTGCTGGCGACCGCGGGTGACACCTTCCTGGGCGGCGAGGACTTCGACCAGCGGATCATCGCCTGGCTGGCCGGCGAGTTCCTCCGGGAGACGGGGGTCGACGCGCTGGCCGACCGGCTGGCCCTGCAGCGGCTCAAGGAAGCGGCCGAGAAGGCCAAGTGCGAGCTCTCGCGCCAGGATGTCGCCGACATCCAGCTGCCGTTCCTGGCGACCACCCCGAAGGGCCCGGCGCACCTCGCCCGCACCCTGACCCGGGCCGCCTTCGAGGACCTCGTGCGCGACCTCGTCGAGCGGACGCGGGGGCCGTGCGAGGAGGCGCTGGGGGCGGCCGGGCTGACCCACGAGCAGATCGAGGACGTGCTGCTGGTGGGCGGCCAGACCCGCACCCCGCTGGTGCAGGAGACGGTGCGCGAGATCTTCCGCCGCGAGCCGAACCGCCAGGTCAACCCCGACGAGGTCGTCGCGCTGGGCGCGGCGATTCAGGCCGGCGTGTTGCGCGGCGACGTCAAGGAGATCGTGCTGCTCGACGTCACGCCGCTCTCGCTGGGAGTCGAGGTCCGCGGCGGGGCGTTCGTCAAGATGATCGACCGCGGGGCCACCGTCCCGTGCCGGCGGACCCGCGTCTTCACCACCACCGCCGACAACCAGAGCAAGGTCGAGATCCACGTGCTGCAGGGCGAGCGCGAGCTGGCCACCGCCAACAAGAGCCTGGCACGCTTCGACCTCGTCGGGATCCCGCCCGCCCCCAAGGGGACGCCGCAGATCGAGGTCGCGTTCGATATCGACTCCAACGGGATCGTCTCGGTCTCGGCCCGCGACCTGGCCTCGGGGCTCGAGCAGCAGGTCGTGGTCACCCCCACGACCGGCCTCACGCCGCACGAGATCGAGCGCGCGATCGGCGAGGCCGAATCCTACGCCGAGGAGGACCGGCGGCGGATCCACGCCTCCCGGACCAAGGCCAAGCTGCAGGGGCTGCTGGCGACCAGCGAGAAGTCGTTCGCCGAGTTCGCCTCGCTGCTGCGCCCCGACCAGCAGACGGACATCCGCGGGGTCTTCGACGAGTGCCGGCGGGCCCTGTCGGGCGACGACGTCGACACGCTGCACGCGGCGCTCGACCGCCTGAACGGGATCTCGCGGACGCTGGCCGAGCTGGCGATGTACGACCCGAACGCCTTCTGACCCGGCCGCGCGCGCCGCCACCACCAGGTGAAGCGGCGCGCGCGACCGGGTATAGTCGCCCGCCGTGACCCGAGCCAGGCGCGACTACTACGAGGTCCTGGGCGTCCCGCGCACCGCCGCGGGCGAGGACCTGAAGAAGGCGTACCGCCGCCGCGCGCTCGAGGTCCATCCCGACCGCAACCCGGGCGACCCGCACGCCGAGGAGCGCTTCAAGGAGTTGACCGAGGCCTACACGGTGCTCGGCGACCCGGCGCGTCGTGCGCGCTACGACGCCGGCGGGTTCGACGCGGTCTCGGGAGCCCCCGGCTTCGACCCGTCGATCTTCGAGGGGATCTTCGGCGGGCAGGGGTTCTCCTCGCTCGACGACCTGTTCGAGCAGTTCTTCGGCGGAGGGGCCCACGCGGCGCGCGGCGCCGGACCGCGGCGCGGCGACGACCTGCGCTACGGGCTCGAGATCCCGCTCGAGGAGGCGGCCGCCGGGACCGAGGTCAAGCTCCGCCTGCCGCGCGCCGAGTCCTGCCCGAAGTGCGAAGGGAGCGGGGCCGCGCCGGGGGGGCTCGTCACCTGCGCCACCTGCCACGGCCGTGGCTCGGTGGTGGCCCGCGTCGGCTTCGTGCAGTTCGCCCAGGGTTGCCCGACCTGCGGCGGGCGCGGCCGTGCCGTCCGCAAGCGCTGCGGGGAGTGCGGCGGGGACGGCAGGATCTCGACCGAGCGGACCGTCCGGGTGCGGATCCCGGCCGGCGTCGACGACAAGACCCGGGTGCGGGTCGCGGGCGAGGGGGACGGCGGCTACCTCGGTGGCCCGCCGGGCGACCTCTTCGTCGACATCAGCGTGCGGCCCCACGCGACCTTCTCGCGCGACGGGGCCGACATCCACGCCACGCTGACCGTCGGGTTCGCCGACCTGGTGCTGGGCGGGAGCTTCGAGGTGCCGACGCTCCACGGTCCGGAGCTGGTCGAGATCGCCCCCCGGACCGCGCCGGGAACGCCGCTCGTGCTGCGCGGGCGCGGCGTCCCGCGGCTCGGACGGAGCGGCCGCGGCGACCACATCGTGCACCTCACGGCCCGGCCGCCGCAGGCGATGGAGCCGCGCGAGCGCGAACTGTGGCAGGAGCTGCGCGAACTGGAGAGCGCGCGCCGCGCAAGGGCGGCCGAGTCGGGAGAGCCCGCCGACCGCAACCTCTTCGATCGGGTCAAGGACTTCCTCGGTGGCGAGCGATAGGCTGCGCGTGCCGGGGACATGGTACCGCGTGCGGGCCAGCCTGCCGCGCGAGGCCGAGGATCTCGCGCTGGGGACGCTCGACCGCGCCGGGTCGACCGGCTCGTCGACCCTCCCGGCGGGACCGCGGCGCGTCGCCTGCGAGGCCTGGTTCGAGAGCGCGGCCGCGGCGGCCGCCGGGCTCGCCGCACTGCGCGCGATCGAGGGGGCGAAGCTCGCGACCGAGGCCCCGGAGCCGGTGACCGACGAGGGCTGGCTCGACGCCGCGGCGCGCCCGCGGCCGCCGGTGCTGGCCGGGCGGTTCGCGGTCCTCGACCGGGCCCCGGACGCGACGGCGGCCGGGCCCGCGCTCGTGGGACGGGAGTTGCTCGTCATCCCCGCCAGCCGCGCCTTCGGGACCGGCGAGCACCCGACGACGCGGCTCTGCCTCGAGCTGCTTTCCGAGCGCGTCCGGCCGGGGCACGAGCTGCTCGACCTGGGGACCGGATCGGGGATCCTCGCGATCGCCGCCGCGCGGATCGGTGCGCGGCGCGTGCTGGCGCTCGACATCGACCCGGCGGTGCTCGAGGTGGCGGCGGAGAATGTGGCCGCGCACGGTGTCGCGGGACAGGTCCGGCTGGCGGCCGGCAGCTGGCATGCGGCCGCTGCCGGCACGCTCTACGATGGCGCGATCGCGAACATCCACCGCACCGCGCTGGTGCGGGGCGCCCGCGCCGTCGCCTCGCGCCTGCGGCCGGGCGGATTCGCGGTCCTTTCGGGGTTCCTGCGCGCCGACCAGGACAAGGTCGAACGCGCCTGGGCCCGCGCCGGGCTGGCGCGCGAAGCGGTGCGGTACGACGGCGAATGGGTCGCGCTGGCGGTGCGATCGGAAGGGGCGACGCGGTGATGGAACACCCGGAACTGGGCGGCGGCGCGCACCGGGCGCTGGCGGCCGCGGCGCTGGCCCTGACCCTGTTCGCCGGCTGCGGGCCGCGGCCGGGCGCGGCGGGCGGGGCGGTCGACCTGGCCGCCGCGCGGGCGCGACTCGAGGCGGGCGACGCGCTGGGCGTGGTCGAGTTGCTGCGCGAGCGCGCCGGGCAGGATCCCGAGCGCGTCGAGCTGCTCGCGGCGGCATACGAGGCGATCCCGACCGCCGACATCGAGGCCGCCGAGCGCTTCGCCCCGCTCGGGAAGTCGGACGATCCGCGGCTGGTGTTGGTCGCCGCGCGCGCCGCCGCACGCGCCGACCAGCTCGAGAACGCCGAGGCCATCCTGAAGGGGATGCTCGCCCGGCAGCCGGGCCTGGAGGAGATCGCGATCGAGTACGCGAAGCTGCTCGGCCGGATGGGGCGCCACGACGACGCGCTGCGGGCGCTGGCGCCTTTCGACCGCGAGGAGCCGCGGATCCTCAACCTGCGCGGCTATTCCGAGCTGCTGGCCGGCCGCCCCGAGGCGGCGCGCCCGCTGCTCGAGCGCTCCGTCGCGGCGGCCCGCGGCGCGGGTCAGGACTATGCGCCGGCGCTTTATCACCTGGGCCTCTACTACCGCTGGAAAGGACAGCAGGAGACGGCGCTCGAACTGTTCCGGCGGGCCTGCGGCGCCAGCCCTTCCCACCTCGCGGCCCACTACCAGTGGATGGCCACCGCCGAGCAGCTCGGGCTGGCCGACGACCTGGCGATCGCGAAAGGGGCGTTCGGGCGGATCTACCGCTCGCAGTTGGCGCGGGCCGGAGCGCTGAAGGAGCCAAAGGATCCGGGCCCGGCGGTCGACCGCACGACGAAGATCGAGTCCCGCCCGGTCGCTGAGGGGACGGCCTTCCGCCGCCGTTTCCCGGCCGGTGTACCGTTCGAGGTCGCCTGCCGCACGCCGGCCGAGGGGACGGCGCGCTTCGTGGCGCGGATCGAGAGCGGGCCGGGCGCCGGCACCACGCTGCTCGACGCCGTGCACGAGAGCGGCCCGGACGGCGAGCGCTGGATCCCGCACCAGTTCGCGATCCCGCCGGGCGCGGCCGGGGCCGAGGCCGAGGTGCTGTTCGAGGTCCGCCCGACTTCCTGGCTCGCCGCCTGGCGCGGGATCGGGCCCCCGCGCGGGGCGGCCCTCTCCGAGCCGCGGGCGACCGGGAGCGGCAAGCCCCGCTCCGCCGACCCGCGGCCGAACGTGCTGCTGATTTCGCTCGACACGCTGCGCGCCGACCGGGTCGGACACCTCGGCAGCGGCCGCGCCACCTCGCCGGCGCTCGACCGGCTGGCTGCCGAGGGGGTCTCCTTCGCGCGCGCCGAGGCCACCTCGAGTTGGACGCTCCCGTCCCACTTCTCGATCTTCTCGGGGCTCACCCCGGCGGCGCACGGCGTGCTGCCCGACCTGGAGGCGACGCGCGGCTTCATGTGGGCCGATCGGGTGGTCGAGGTCCGCAGTTCGGGGCGCGAGGTGATGCTGACCGAGGCGCTGCAGGAGGCCGGGTACCGCACCGTCGGCGTCACCGAGAACGGCTGGCTGGCCGGGCGCTTCGGCTTCGGCCAGGGGTTCGACGTCTACCGCTCCGACATGCTCGGGAACTACTGGCGCACCTGGGCCGCGACCGAGGCCGAACTCGAGGCCCACGGCGAGACCGGGCCGTGGTTCCTCTTCGTCCACACCTACACTCCGCACCAGCCGTACCACGCGCCGCGCGAGTACCGCCTGCGCTGGGCCGACCCCGAGTCGGGGGGCCTCGCGTGGCCGGAGGCGCTGGTCCCGATGGAGGAGTACCTGCGCTTCCGGGCGGAGGTCTTCCGACCGGCGCCGATCGACATCGGAGCCTTCCGCGACCTCTACGACGGCCAGGTCGCCTGGTCCGACTCGCTCGTCCAGCGGATCCTGGACTGGATCGAGCAGAAGGGGCTGGCGGAGCAGACGATCGTGGTCGTGCTCTCCGACCACGGCGAGGAGATCTTCGAGCGCGGCGAGTTCGACCACATCAACTCGCTGTACGAGGAGGTCTCGCGCGTGCCGCTCGTGATCCGCGCCCCGGGCCGCGTGCCGGCCGGGCGCTCGGTTGCGGCCACCGTCTCGCTGATCGACGTCCCGGCCACGGTGCTCGACCTGGCAGGGCTCGGTGACCGATTGGGGCAGGGGACGAGCCTGCGCGCGGCCTGGGAGTCGGGCGCCTCGCGGCCGGCCTTCGCGCAGACGATCGGGCTCGCGAGCCACCCGCTCGCGGCGGTCTGGGACGGCTCGCTCAAGTACCTCCGGCGCGAGACTCCGGGGGGTACGGTCGAGAAACTGTTCGACCTGGCGAGCGATCCCGCCGAGCGGAACGACCTGGCCGCCGCGCGGCCCGCCGACCTGGCCCGGCTGCGCTCGCTGCACGAGGCCCACGCCCGCGACGGCGCGACGATCCGGCAGGATCTCGGGACGACGACCGAGGAGCTCGACCCCGAGACGATCGAGCGGCTCAGGAGCCTGGGCTACGCCCGATAGGGGCCGCCCTGCGTGGCGGCCCGAACACGAGGTCCGCGGTTGCGGGCCGGCACGGAGGCCGGCCCCTACCGCTTGGCGTTGAGCGCGTCGAGCGACTTGCGGGCCGAGGTCCTCACGAACGCGACCTCGTCCTTGAGCAGCCCCTCGAGCAGTTCCTTCGCCTTCGGCCCGCCGACCCGGCCCAGCGCCACCGCGGTGGCCTGGCGCACGCCGGGCTCGGCGTCCTTGGCGAGCTTGCCGAACGCGGCCAGCGCCTCGGGGCCGCCGATGCTGCCGAGCGCGTTCGCGGCCGCGATCCGGACCTGCTTGGCCCCCTTGGTCGAGGTGTCCTCCGCGGCCTTCACCAGGACCGGGACCTGCTTCGGACCGCCGACCTGTCCGATCCCCTCGATCGCCATCGCCCGCACGTTCGGGTCGGCGTCGGAGGCGTAGGCCACCAGCGCGTCGGCCGCCGGCTTGCCGATTCCGGCGAGCGCCCCCGAAGCCTCGAGGCGGACCGCCGCATCGAGGTCGCTGGAGAGCGCCATCAGGTCGGGAACGGCCCGCTCCTTGAGCAGATCAGCCAGCACCGGGACGGCGGTCGCCCGGACCGCCGAGTCCTTGTCGTTCTTAAGCACGACGCGGACGGCGTCGGCCACCGTGGTGTCGCCGACCTTCTGGTCCGGCTTGGCGAGCTTGTCGAGCGCGCGCAGCGCGGTCCGGCGCAGGCGCGGGTCGGGATCGGAGAGCTGCTTGACGAACAGCGGGACCGACTGCTCGTCCTTCATGTCGACCAGCCCCTGCGCCGCGCCGATCCGGACCGCCAGCGCGGGGTCGGACATCGCGGCGCGGAGCACGGGCAGCGCCTCGGGGTTCTTGATCCGCGAGAGGGCGCGCGCCGCGCCGGCGCGGACGTTGTCGGAGGGGCGCCCCTTGTTGGCCTTGAGGGCCTCCTTGCTCGGCTTCGGCACGATCTGCATCAGCTCGCGCACCGCTTCCGGCGTGCCGATCGTGGCCAGCGCCTCGGCCGCTGCGGGCTCCGCGGCCAGATCGCCCATCGTGCGCGCGATGCGTGCCAGCTCCGGGACCGCCTGCGGGTCGCGGGCGGCCTGGCAGGCCAGCACCGCCGAGCGGACCACGCTCTCCGACGGGTCCTTGAGCGCCTTGCGGAACAGCGCCTGCGCGTCGGCGTCCTTGGGGAAGTTCTCGCGCAGCGTCTGGATCACCTCGACCCGCGCGCCGAAGTCGGGGTCCTGCGAGGCGGCGCGGCAGAGCTCCTTCGGGCGCGGCTTGTCCCACATCTTGCAGGCCGCCCGGATGGCACCGTCGCGCACGACGGTCGAGTCGTCGTTGTAGAGCTTCTCGAGCAGGTCGGTGCCCTTCTCGCCCAGGATCTCCTCGATCGCCCAGACGGTCTCGGCCCGGATCTCCGGCTCGCTGTCGTTGACGAGTTCCTCGAGCAGCGGGCGGGCTGCGGCGGCGGAGGGCTTGAGGCGCATCAACTCCCGCACCCCGGTGACGCGGTCCTGCTTGCTGTCGGAAGCGAGGCGCTTCTGCACCGGCTTGAGGTCGGGCTCGGCGGCGAACAGCAGCCCGGCCGGCAGCGCCAGCGCGAAGGCGATCACGATCCTGCGCCCACTCAGCGTCGTCATCATCGAAATCCGTGCCTCCCCGGGAGCCCTGGCCGCGTCCGCCGACCCTCGATCGACGCGACGAGCGCTGAGAGACTAGCGGCGCCGCCGACGCAGCGCCAGCCAGCGAGGCCGCCCGGCCGGTCCCCGCTCCGCCCTTGTCCGCAGGACTCATCGGCCGCCCGCGCCTTTTGTTGACCCCCGGGAAGCGGGCGTGATAGGTTCCGGCCGGCCCGGCGGCGCGCCGGCCCCCCGCACGGGCCCGGCGACCGGGTTCCGGCGGATATGGGCGCGCGGTGCCGGTCTCCGGACTCGCGGGCCCATGAACCTGCCGACCAGCCTCACCCTCTTGCGGATCCTCTTCGTGCCGCTCCTCGTCGTGGTGCTGCTGGCTCCGCCTTCGCACTGGACGAAGGTCCGCTTCTTCGGCGAAGAGGGTCCCCCGGCGCGCGAACTGCTCGGCGTGCTGATCTTCCTGGTCGCGACGCTGACCGACATCCTCGACGGCTGGCTCGCCCGCCGCCGCAACGAGGTGACGACGCTCGGGACCCTGCTCGACCCGATCGCCGACAAGCTGCTGATCTCGGCGGCCTTCGTCTCGCTGGTCGAGATGAGGCTCGCCCCGGCCTGGATCGTCGTGATCATCATCGGGCGCGAGTTCCTCGTCTCCGGTCTGCGTGCGATCCTCGCGGCCCGCGGCTTCGTGCTGGCGGCGTCGGCCTGGGGCAAGGCCAAGACCGTGGCGCAGGTCGTGGCGATCGTGCTGCTGATCCTGGCCGACACGCTCCACCGGCTCTCGGGCTTCGACTGGCTGGGGATCGGCGTGCTCTGGATCGCGATGCTGCTCACGATCGCCTCCGCCGTCGGGTACGTCCGCGAATTCGTGCGGCTCTACCCGCAGCTCGCCGCCGGGCCGCCGGTTCCGCGCGGGGACTGAGGGCGCGGCGTGGGCGCGGCGACGCACCTGAGGCGGCAGCTGCTCGCGGGGTTCTTCTTCCTGCTCCCGCTCGGCGTCTCGATCTGGTTCTTCCTGTTCATGATGAAACTGATCGACCGCCTCGCCGCGGACGAGCTGCGCGGGCTGGTCCAGGGGCCGGGGGACACGACCCCGCTCGCCGTCTGGCTGACCCGGCTCGTCGCGCTGTTCCTGACGCTGGTGGTGCTCTACCTCGTCGGCCTGTTCGGGACGCACGTCATCCGGCCGCAGCTGCTCGAGGCGGGCGAGCAGTGGATCTCGAAGGTCCCGTTTTTCGGTGCCGTCTACCGCGCCACGCGCCAGATCTCCGACGCGCTGCGCGTGGGTGGCGCCTCGACCTTCCGGCGCTGCGTGCTGATCGAGTACCCGCGGCCCGGGATCTTCACGATTGCGTTCGTGAGCAACACCCGCAGCTTCGAAGCCGGCCGGCCTTCGCGCCGCGTCCTGCCGGTCTTCCTGCCGACCACCCCCAACCCGACCTCGGGCTACTTCCTGCTCGTCCCCGAGGAGGAGACGATCCCGCTGGCGCTGACGGTCGAGGAGGGGATCAAGGTGATCGTCTCGGGCGGGATCTTCATGCCCGAGGGGCTGCCGATGCGCGGGCCGGGCGAGCCGGTCCCGGAAGAGGCCGAGCCATGAGGGTGCCGCAAGCCAGCCTGATCGCGATCGGCGACGAACTCGTCTCGGCCCGCCGGCCGGAGATCAACGGTCCGGCGATCGTCCCTTGGCTCGAGGCCCTCGGCTGCGAGATCCGCGCCCGGCTGCTCGTTCCCGACCGGGTCGAGGCGATCGAGGCGGCGGTCGCCGCGGCGCTGGCCGGTGGGGCCGAGCTGATCGTGCTCTCCGGCGGCCTGGGCCCGACCCACGACGACGTTGCGCGCCAGGGGATCGCGGCCGCGGTGCGGCGCCCGCTCGTGCTCGACGAGGCGGTCCAGTCGTCGATCGAGAGCCGCTTCCGCGAGCGCGGGCTCGAAGTACCACCGGAAGTCGCGCGGCTCGCGCTGCGGCCCGAGGGGAGCGAACTGATCCCGAACCCGGTCGGCACCGCCCCCGGCTTCGTGCTGCGGCACGCCGGGGCGACGCTGATCGCGCTGCCAGGCGTGCCGCGCGAGTTCGAGTCGATGTTCGAGCGCAAGCTGCTGCCCGAGCTGCGGCGCTCGCTGGTCGGGGCGCTGGCGCGGCGCAGCGAGACGCTGCACGTCGTCGGGCTGACCGAGGCCGAGGTCGACCTGCGGGTCGCGAACGCGGTCGAGACCGGTCCGCGGCTGTCGGTCAGCTTCGTCTCGCAGCGCAGCGAGGTCGAGGTCCTGGTCACGGCCCGGGCCGAGACCGAGGCCGAGGCCGCGCGCTCGCTCGAGCGGGCCAACGCGCGACTCGAGGAGGCGCTGGGCGACCTGGTCTACGGGCGCGGCGACGACACGCTGGTCGGCGTCGTCGGGCGGCTGTTGGCGGCGCGCGGCTGGTCGCTGGCGACGGCCGAGTCGCTTTCGGGCGGCCTTCTGGCCAAGCGGATCACCGACCAGCCGGGCTCGTCGCGCTTCTTCCGCGGCGGCGTGGCGGCCTACCACGACGACCTCAAGCGCTCGCTGCTCGACGTGCCGGCCGACGTCCTCGAGCACTGCGGCGCGGTCAGCGGCGAGACGGCGCGGGCGATGGCCGAGGGAGCGCGCCGCCGGATGAACGCCCCGGTGGCGGTCTCCACGACCGGGATCGCCGGGCCGACCGGCGGCTCGATCGACCGGCCGGTGGGGCTGGTCTACCTCGCTGTCGCCTGGCCGGAGGGGCTGCGCGTGCTGCGCTTCCTGTTCCCCGGCAACCGCAACGAGATCCGCAGCGCCGCCTCGGCCGCGGCGCTCGACGAGACCCGGCGGGTGCTCTCCGGACTGCCCCCGGTGGGGATCACCGTCGAGGAGCGCTGCGGGGACACGGGCTGACGCGGATGCGGCTCTTCTTCGCGGTCCCCGCGCCACCGGCGGTGCGCGACGCGCTCGGGGCCTGGTCCCGCGCGGCGCGGCGCCGGGCCGACGGCTGGCGCTGGGTCGATCCGGCGCTGGTCCACCTGACGCTGCGCTTCCTGGGCGAGACCGACGGCGCGCGTCTGGCCGAGGTGGCCGCCGCGGCGGGCGAGGCGACGCGCGGAGTGCCGCGTCACGCGGTGCAGGTCTGCGGCTGGGGCGTCTTCCCGGCGTCCCGGCGCCCGCGCGTGCTGTGGGCGGGACTGGCCGGCGACCTCGAGCCGTTGCGCGGGCTGGCCGAGCGGCTCGAGCGCGAGGCGCGCTTGCTCGGATTCGCGCCCGAAGAGCGCCCCTTCCGGCCCCACCTGACGCTGGCGCGCGCGGCGCGCGACGCCGCCCCGCGGCCGCCGGGAACGCCCGACGACGCGGCGCCCGACTTCGGCGCGATGCCGGTTGAGGAACTCGTGCTGTACCGCAGCCACCTGGGCCCCGCGGGCGCGACGTACGAGCCGCTCGCTCGGCTTGCGCTGGAGGCCCCGTGAGCGGTGCGGCGGCCGCGCTCGCGGCGTTCCTCGCCGGGTACCTGCCGGGCTCGATCCCGTTCGGCCTGCTGCTGGTCCGCGCGCTCAGCGGGAAGGACCTGCGCGCTCACGGCTCGGGGAACATCGGGGCGACCAACGCGCTGCGCACCGCGGGGAAGGGGATCGGGATCGCGACCCTCGCGCTCGACGTGCTCAAGGGCGCGGCCGGGTACCTGCTCGCGGCCTGGATCGGGCGGCGGCTGGGCGCCCCCTGGCCGCTGTTCTGGGCGACGCTCGGGCCGGTGGCCGGCCACTGCTTCCCGGTGTGGCTGCGGTTCGCGGGCGGCAAGGGGGTCGCGACGGCGCTGGGGGTGCTGGCCTGCGCCGAGCCGCGGGTCCTGGGGCTGGCGGCGCTCGTCTTCTTCGCCCTCGCGGTGCCGTCGCGGCGGGTTTCGCTCGGCTCGATCGGCGCCGCGGCGACCGCGGCCGCGGCGGCCTTCCTGCTTCCCGGGTCGGGACCGGGGGGGGCGCTCGATCCCGGGCTGGCGTGGGGCATCCTGGGAGCCACACTGATCGTCGTCTTCCGGCACCGCTCGAATATCGGGCGCCTGCTGCGCGGCACCGAGCCGCCGATCGGAAAGAAGGCCGAGGGGCCGGACGAGGACCGCCGATGAGCGAAAAGGCCGCCGTGCTGGGCGCCGGATCGTGGGGCACCGCGCTGGCCATCCACCTCGGGCTGCGCGGCCCGGTGACGCTCTGGGCGCGGGACGAGGACGAGCCGGGGCGGATCGCGGAGCAGCGCGAGAACCGCCGCTACCTGCCCGGCGTAGCGCTGACGAGCGGCGTCTCGGTCACCGCCTCGGTGCCGGACGCCCTCGACGGAGCCCGCGTGATCGTGCTCGCGGTGCCGACGCAGTTCGTGCGCGGCTTTCTCGAGCGGCAGCGCGCGGCCGGGTCCTGGGACGCGCCGCTCGCGATCGCGGCCAAGGGGATCGAGGTCGGCACCCTGGCGCTCCCGTCGGCGATCGCAGGGGAGGTGCTCGGGCCGGGCGCCCTGCGCCGCGCCGTGGCCTTCTCGGGGCCGTCGTTCGCACGCGAGGTGGTCGCGGGCGAGCCGACCGCGGTCGTCGCCGCCTGCGCCGACGGCGCGCAGGCCGAGGCGGTGCAGCGGCTCTTCAGCCACGACAACCTGCGCGTCTACACCAGCCCCGACGCGATCGGCGTCCAGCTCGCCGGGGCGCTCAAGAACGTCGTCGCGATCGCGGCCGGGGTGCTCGACGGGCTCAACCACGGCAGCAACGCGCTGGCCGCGCTGATCACCCGCGGCAACGCCGAGATCTCGCGGCTCGGCGCGGCGCTGGGGGCGCGGCGCGAGACCTTCATGGGGCTGGCCGGGATGGGCGACCTGGTGCTGACCTGCACCGGCCACCTCTCGCGCAACCGCCTGCTGGGCCGGGAGCTGGCGCGGGGCCGCTCGCTTGCGGAAATCGTCGGGGGGATGAACATGGTCGCGGAGGGCGTCGAGACCACCCGCGCCGCGGCCATGCTGGCGCGGCGAGCGGGAGTCGAGATGCCGATCGTCGCCCAGGTCCACGCGATCCTCTTCGAGGGGATGGATCCGCGCCGGGCGCTGGCGGCGCTCCTGGCGCGCCCGCTCAAGGCGGAGACCGAGGACCCCCGGACGTGATCGACACGCACTGCCACCTCCTGCCCGGCCTCGACGACGGTGCGCCGGACGACGCGGTCGCGCTCGCGATGGCCCGCGCCGCGGTGGCCGACGGCGTGACCACGATCGCGGCCACCCCGCACATGCGGGAGGGGGACTACCTCAACGAGCGGCCGAAGGTGATCGAGGCGGTCGCGCGCTTTCGCGAGCTGCTGGACCGGGAAGGGGTGCCGCTGGCGGTCGAGCCCGGGTCGGAGGTCCACCTGTCGGCCCGCCTCCCCGAGCGGCTGGCCGAGCGCCGCATCCTGTCCTACGGCGACCGCCTCCCGGCCGACGGGCGGCCCGCCTACGTGCTGCTCGAGTGCCCCTACCGGAACCGCCCGATCCGGCTCGACGAGACCGCGTTCGAGCTGATGCTCGCCGGCTTCGTGCCGGTGCTCGCCCACCCTGAGCGGATCCGCTGGTTCCAGGAGGACCCGGCGCGCTACGAGGCGCTGGTCGCGCGCGGAGTGCTGGGCCAGATGACGACCTCGAGCCTCGTCGGGACCTTCGGGAAGAAGGTGCAGGCCCTGGCCGAGTCCTTCGTACGGCGCGGGCTGGTCCACGTCCTGGCCAGCGACGCCCACGACACGGAGTACCGCCCGCCGCGGCTGGCCGAGGCCCGGCGGCGCTGGGCCGAACTGGCCGGCGAGGCATCGGCCGAGGCGGCGACCGTCGGGATCCCGCGCGCCCTCGTCGAGGGGCGGCCGGTCGAGGTCGCGCCGCCGCGGCCCGAACCGAAGGCCCGTGGGCTCTGGGAGCGCCTCCGCGGTGGTCGCTGAGCGATCCGGTATCCTCGGCCGGTCCAGGAGGGTGGGAATGGGAAGACATGCGGTGGCGGCGCTGCTCGCCCTGGTCGGGCTGGCGGCCGGGTGCGCGTCGTCGGGCGACCCGACGCCGGCGGCGTCCGGCCCGCTCCAGCACTACCAGATGGCGCGGATGTACTTCGAGCAGGGGCGTACCGACGAGGCGCTGAAGGAGATCGACCAGTCGCTGCGCCAGAGCGACGCGCTGCCGCAGGTCCACTTCTACAAGGGATTCATCTACTACAGCCTCGGCGACCCGGCGAAGGCGGTCCCCTGCTTCGAGGCCGCGATCCAGCGCGACCCGTACTACACCGATGCGCGGATGTACCTCGCCGCGGCCTATGACGGGCTGGGTCGGCCGCAGGACGCGCTGGCCGAACTCGACAAGGCGCTCACCAACAAGACGTACCCCACGCCCGAGAAGATCCTCGTCAACAAGGCCCTGATCCTCGCCCGGCAGGGGCAGAACGAGCCGGCCCTGGCCGTGCTGCGCCAGGCGATCGACATCAAGCCCCGCTATTACCGGGCCCACTTCGAAACCGCGCAGATCCTGGAGGCGACGGGCCGGTCGCCGGAGGCGGTCGCCGCCTACGAGAGCGCCGCGCCGGGCTACGCCGATGACGCCGGCTTCCACTTCGCCTACGGCAGCGCACTGTTCCGGGTGCGGCGCGAGGCCGAGGCGCGGGCCGAGCTGAAGCGCGCGATCCAGTTGGCGCCGGGCTCCACGGTCGCGGCCAAGGCCAGCGAACTGCTGGGAGTGATCGACTGATGTTCGGGCGGCTGCGCCAGAAGATCGTCGACGGGCTGCGGAAGACGCGCGACGCGATCGCCGGCCAGGTCGAGCGGATCGCGTCGGCCGGCCGGCCGGTCGACGACGCGCTGCTCGACGAGCTGGAGGAGGCCTTGCTTTCGGCCGACCTCGGGCCGGAACTGGCGGCCGAGCTGCGCGACCGGCTCGGCCAGCGGCTGCGCGGCGAGGCGGTCGGCGGTCCGGACCAGGTGCTGGGGGTGCTGCGCGAGGAGATCCTGGCCCTGCTCCCGCCGCGCGTCCCCGAGACGCGGCCGACCGCGCCGCCGCGGGTCACGCTGGTGGTCGGCGTCAACGGATCGGGCAAGACCACGACCGCCGGGAAGCTCGCGGCGCTCTGGGGCCGCGAGGGGCGCAAGGTGGTCGTCGCCGCGGCCGACACCTTCCGCGCCGCGGCGGTCGAGCAGATGGCGATCTGGGCCGAGCGGTCCGGGGCCGAGGTCGTGCGCTCGCAGCCGGGCGCCGACCCGGCCGCGGTCGCGTTCGACGCCGCCCGGGCGGCGCGCGCCCGCCACGCCGACGAGCTGCTGGTCGACACCGCCGGACGGCTGCACAACAAGAAGCCGCTGATGGACGAGCTGGCCAAGATCGCGCGCGTGATCGCCAAGGAGATCCCGGGCGCGCCGCACGAGACGCTGCTGGTGCTCGACGGCACGACCGGGCGAAACGCGGTGATCCAGGCCCGCGAGTTCACGCGCGTCGCGCCGGTCTCCGGGCTCGTGCTGACCAAGCTCGACGGTACCGCGCGGGGCGGCGTGGCGGTGGCGATCGGCCGCGAGCTGGGGATTCCGGTCCGCTATGTCGGTGTCGGGGAAGCGGCCGACGACCTGCTGCTCTTCGAGGCCGAGGAGTACGTCGCGGGGCTGCTCGCCCCGCCCGGGACAAAGGGCGAATGACCGGCCCCGACGGGACTTGGCTGGCCCGCGCACTGGAGCTGGCGGCGCGGGGCGGGCGGGCCACCGCACCGAACCCGCGCGTCGGCGCGCTGGTCGTGAAGGACGGCCGGGTCGTCGGCGAGGGCTGGCACCGCGCCTGCGGCGGTCCGCATGCCGAAGCCTTCGCGCTCGACGCGGCGGGCGAGGCGGCGCGGGGCGCGACGCTCTACAGCTCGCTCGAGCCCTGCCCGCACGAAGGGCGCCAGCCGCCCTGCGTGGCGCGGATCGTCCGGGCCGGTGTGGCGCGGACGGTGATCGGCCTGGCCGACCCCGATCCGAAGGTGGCGGGCGAGGGGATCGCGGCGCTGCGCCGCGCAGGGATCGAGGTCGAACTGGCCGCCGGCCCGGCCGCAGAGGCGGCGGAGCGGCTGCTCGATGACTACCTCGTCCACCGCCGCCAGGGGCGCGCGCTGGCGGCGCTCAAGGTCGCCGCGACCCTCGACGGGTTCATCGCCGATCGCGACGGAGCCTCGCGCTGGGTCACCGGGGAGTCGGCTCGGACTGCCGGCCGCGCGCTGCGCGCGCGCTACGGGGCGATTCTCGTTGGCGCTGGAACGGTGCTCGCCGACGACCCACAACTGCGGCTCCCCGAGGACGACGCCGGCGGGCCGTTCCGGCGCTGCGTGGTCGACGGGCGGCTGTCGATCCCGGCTGCGGCCCGGCTGCTGGCCGGCGCACAGGACGGCGACGCGGTCCTGGTATACGCGTCGCCCGACGCGGACCCGGTGCGCCGCGCCGCGCTGGAGCGGGCGGGCGCCGAGGTGGTCGCCCTCGGGCCGCCCGGCGGCCCGGTGCCGCCGGCCGCGATCCTCCGCGATCTCGCCGGGCGCGGGATCCTCGGCGTGCTGATCGAGGGGGGCGGGGTGACCCACGGCCACTTCCTCGCCGCCGGGCTGGCGGCTCGTCTGCACTGGTTCGTCGCCCCGCGGCTGCTGGCCGATCCGGCCGCGCGGCCGGCCGCGGCCGGGTCGCCGCGCCGCCTCGAAGGGGCCTGGGAAGGCGCCTTTGCCGAGGTGACGCGGCTGGGGGAAGATCTGCTCCTCACCCTCACCCCGCGCGGAGCGTAAGCGTGTTCACCGGACTCGTGGGCTCCAGGGGCCGCCTGCTCGCGGCCCGATCGCAGGGGGCCGGGCTGCGCCTCGAGGTCGGCCACGACCTGGCGGGCGGGCCGCTGGTGTCGGGCGAGAGCGTGGCCACCGACGGCGTCTGCCTGACCGTCGCCGAGCCCGCACCCGGGCGGTTCGCGGCCGAGCTGTCGCCGGAGACGCTGGCCCGCACCGGCGGGGCCGCGCGCTGGAGGCCCGGGCGCGAGGTCAACCTCGAACGGGCGCTGGCCGCGGGCGACCGGATCGGCGGCCACGTGGTTCAGGGGCACGCCGACGGCCTGTTGCGTCTGGTCGGCTGGCGCAGCCTGCCGGGCGGGTGGGTCGAGGCGCGGATCGAGCTGCCGGTCCGGGCGCGGGCCTGGATCGTCGAAAAGGGGTCGGTCGCGCTCGACGGCGTCAGCCTGACCGTTTCCCGGGTCGGCGGGAACTGGTTCGAGTGCGCGCTCGTCCCCGCCACGCTGGCGGCGACGACGTTCGGCGCGCGGCGGCCCGGCGACCGGCTGGTGGTCGAGTACGACGTGCTGGCCAAGGTGGCGGCGCAGGCGGCGCAAGCTCCGACGCGCGCCAGGGGGCGTGCCTGATGCCGTTCGCGCCGATCGAGGACGCGCTCGCCGAGCTGCGCGCGGGACGGATGATCGTCGTCTGCGACGACGAGGACCGCGAGAACGAGGGCGACCTGACGATCGCGGCCGAGAAGGTCACCCCGGCGGCGATCAACTTCATGGCGACCCACGGGCGGGGCCTGGTCTGCCTCGCGATGACGGAGGTGCGGCTCGACGAGCTGCAGGTCCCGCTGATGGTCCGCGAGAACCAGACGCGCTTCCAGACCGCGTTCTGCGTCTCGATCGAGGCCCGGGCCGGGACCACGACCGGGATCAGCGCGGGCGACCGCGCGGCGACGGTGCTGGCCGCGATCGACCCCGCCACCCGGCCCGAGGACCTCCTGCGGCCCGGGCACATGTTCCCGCTGCGCGCGGTCAAGGGGGGCGTGCTGCGGCGAGCCGGCCAGACCGAGGCGGCCGTCGACCTGGCGCGGTTGGCCGGGATGTACCCGGCGGGCGTGATCTGCGAGGTGATGAACGAGGACGGGACGATGTCGCGCGTGCCCGACCTCGAGCGCTTCTGCGCCCGGCACGGGATCCTGATGGTCACGATTGCCGACCTGATCCGCTACCGGATGCGGCACGAGCGGCTGGTCACGCGGATCGCGGCACCGACCCTGCCGACCGACATGGGGGAGTTCCGGCTCCACGCCTACGAGAACCTTCTCGACGGCCAGACCCACCTGGCGTTGGTGCACGGCGACGTACAGGGGGGAGACCCGGTCCTGGTGCGCGTCCACAGCGAGTGCCTGACGGGCGACGTCTTCCACTCCAAGCGCTGCGACTGCGGCGACCAGCTGCACCGCGCGATGGAGGCGGTCACCGCGGCCGGCCGCGGGGTCATCGTCTACCTGCGCCAGGAAGGGCGCGGGATCGGCCTCGCCAACAAGCTGCGGGCCTACGAACTGCAGGAGAAGGGGCTCGACACGGTCGAGGCCAATCTCCAGCTGGGGTTCGCGGCCGACCAGCGCGAGTACGGCGTGGGCGCCCAGATCCTGGCCGACCTCGGGGTCCATCGCCTGCGCCTGCTGACCAACAATCCACGGAAGTTCGTCGCCCTTTCGGGGTTCGGGTTGGAGGTCGTGGAGCGGGTTCCGCTGGAGGTCGAGCCGCACGACGGAAACGCCGGCTACCTCAGGACCAAGCGCGAGAAGCTGGGGCACATCCTGGGCGAGGTCTAGCCCCGCCTCCCGCCCGAAGTGCTTGACCGGGCGGGAGATTCCGCTAGTCTTAATCGTTTGCGCGCGCCAAGCCGGCGCGGGGGATAGTCCTTTGTTTGACGCTCTCACCGAACGCCTGCGAGGCGTTCTGGACAGGATCCGCGGAGGCGGACGGGTCACCGAGGCCGACTTGGACGCGGCCCTGCGGGAGATCCGGCTCGCGCTCCTCGAGGCGGACGTGTCCTTCAAGGTCGTGAGGGACTTCCTCGCGCGGGTCCGCGAGAAGGCGCTCGGCGCTGATGTGATCCAGAGTTTGACACCCGGTCAACAGGTGATCCGGGTGGTCCGCGATGAGTTGGTCGGTCTGCTCGGGGGCGGGGCCGCGACCCGGCCGCTGGCGATCTCCTCGCGGCCCCCCTCGGTCTACATGCTTTGCGGCCTCCAGGGCTCCGGCAAGACGACCACGATCGGCAAGCTCGGCCGCTGGCTCAAGAAGTCGGGCCGGCACCCGCTGGTCGCCCCGGTCGACCTCCAGCGCCCGGCCGCCGTGCTCCAGGCGGTCCAGGTCGCGCGCGGCGCGGGGCTCGCGGTCTACGAGCACGACGGAACCGGCTCGCCGGTCGAGCGCGCCCGCGAGGCGGTGCGCCACGCGCGGCAGAAGGGGTTCGACGTCGTGCTGCTGGACACCGCCGGGCGGCTGCACGTCGACGAAGAGCTGATGGACGAGCTGGCCGCGCTGCGGGCCGCGGTCGAGCCGGCCGAGATCCTCTACGTGGCCGACGCGATGACCGGTCAGGACGCCGTCCGCTCGGCCGAGGCCTTCAAGGCGCGGGTCCCGCTGACCGGCGTGATCCTGACCAAGCTCGACGGCGACGCGCGGGGCGGCGCCGCGCTCTCGGTGGCCGCGATCACCGGCGTCCCGGTCCGCTTCGCCGGCATCGGCGAGAAGCCGGAAGCGATCGAGGTCTTCGACCCCGAGCGGATGGCCGGCCGGATCCTCGGGATGGGCGACGTGCTCGGCCTGATCGAGAAGGCCGAGGAGGCGTTCGACGCCGAGTCCGCGCGCAAGCTCGAGCAGTCGCTCAAGAAGCGGCAGTTCGGCCTCGAGCAGTTCCGCGACACGCTGCGCCAGGTCCGGAAGATGGGGCCGCTGGAGTCGGTGATCGGGATGATCCCCGGCGTCCGGCTCCCGGCCGACGCGCAGGTCGACCCGCGCCGGGTGGTGCGGATGGAGGCGATCGTCGATTCGATGACCGCCGGCGAGCGCCGGGACCACCGGGTGATCAACGGCTCGCGCCGCAAACGGATCGCGCGCGGCTCGGGGACCTCGGTGCAGGAAGTGAACCAGTTGCTCAAACAGTACCTGGAGATGCGCAAGCTCTTCCAGCAGATGGGACCGTCCCCCAGCAAGGGGCAGCTTCGCCGGCTGCTCGGGCGCTAGGCGCCGCGCACCGGCAAAACGGAGACGTCATGCTCAAGATCAGGCTTCGCCGCGAGGGATCGAAGAACCACCCGTACTTCCGGATCGTCGTGTCCGACTCGAAGAACACGCCGACCGGGCCGACCGTCGCGACGATCGGCCACTACGCGCCTCGGCGGCAGCCGGCGGGGATCGAGCTCGACCTCGAGGCCTACGACGGCTGGATCAAGAAGGGGGCCCATCCCTCCGACACCGTCCGCGTGCTGGCCGACGCCAAGCGGCGCGGCGTCGCGATCGGCTGAGGCGACGGTGAACCACGACCTCAGGATGAAGGCCTTCCTCGAGCAGCTCGTCAGGGCGCTTGCCGCGCACCCCGAGCAGGGCGAGGTGCGCCTGCTCGACGGCCGCCGCGCGACCCGCTTCGAGATCCACCTGCCGGCCGGCGAGCGAGGCCCGCTGATCGGCAAGGAGGGCTCAACGATCAAGGCGATCCGCACCCTCGCCGCCATCTCGGCGCACCGGCACCGCCGGCGCTTCGAGGTGGAGATCGCCGGCCCCGGGGAGTGACCGCATCGTGAGCGCTTCCCGGCCCGTGATCCTCGCGCGCATCCGGCGGCCCTGGGGGCTGCGCGGAGAGCTGCTGCTCGAGCTGCACAGCGACTGGCCGGAGGAACGGTTCGCGCCGGGCGCGGAACTCGAGCTGGCCTGGGACGACGGGCGCTCGGCGCGCGCCACGGTCCGCGCCTTCCGGCAGACCGGCGTGGGGCCGCTGCTGGCGCTGGAGGGAGCGGACGGGATCGGGGAAGCGCGCGTCTTCGCCGGGGCGGCGATCGTCGCCGACGCCGGGACGCTGCCGCGGCTGGCCGGGGACGGCGAGTGGCAGCACGACGACCTGGTCGGACTGGCGGTCGTGCTGCCCGACGGGCGGCGGGTCGGGCGGATCGAGGAGATCGAGGAGGGGGCCGCAGCCGACCTCGCCGTGGTGCGGCTCGACGCGGGGGGCGAGGCGCTGGTGCCGCTCGTCCCTGCGATCGCGGTCGCGATCGATCGCGAGGCGGGGCGGCTCGTCGTGGACCCGCCCGAAGGGCTGCTCGACCCGGCGCCGGCGGAACCCACCGCGGCGCCGCGGCGCGTGCGGAGGCCGGCGTGACCCGCGCCGTACCGTACGAGTTCGTCGTGGTGACGATCTTCCCCGGGATGTTTCCGGGGCCGCTCGAATCCGGCGTCGTCGGGCGCGCCTTCGCGCGCGGCGAGCTGGCGCTGCGGGCGGTCGACCTGCGGGGCTTCGCCAGCGGCAGCTACCGCCAGGTCGACGACGCGCCGTTCGGCGGCGGCGCCGGGATGGTGTTGATGGCCGAGCCGATCTACCGCGCGGTCGAGGCGGCCCGGGCCGAGCGCCCGGAGGCCCGCACGCGAGTCGTGCTGCTCGACCCGGCGGGCCGGCCCTTCACCCAGCAGGTCGCCCGCGAACTCGCCGGCTGGGACCGGCTGGTGCTGGTCTGCGGCCGCTACGAAGGGGTCGATGACCGGGTCCGGGCGCTGGTGGACGAGGAGGTATCGATCGGCGACTATGTCGTCTCGGGAGGGGAGCTCCCGGCGATGGTCGTGATCGACGCCGTGGCGCGGCTCGTGCCGGGCGTCGTGGGAGAGCCGGAATCGGTGGTCCGCGAGTCGTTCGAGGAGCGGCTGCTCGACCACCCGCAGTACACGCGCCCCGCGGAGTTCCGCGGGATGACGGTGCCCGAGGTGCTGCTCTCGGGACACCATGCCGACATCGAGTCCTGGCGGCGACGGATGGCGCTCGAGCGCACCCGCGAGCGCCGCCCGGACCTGCTCCACGAGACGACGTAGAAGCGCCCCTTCGCGGGCGGAGCGAGGCAGGAAGATGAGCGACCAGTTGATTCGCAGCGTCGAGGCCCCGTACCTGAAGGAAGAGATCCCGGACTTCAGCTCCGGCGACACGGTGCGCGTGCACGTCCGCGTTCGCGAAGGCGAGAAGGAACGCATCCAGGTCTACCAGGGCGTCGTCGTCGGCCGCAAGCACGGCAAGCACACGACGCGCGCGTCGTTCCGCGTGCGAAAGATGAGCAGCGGCGTCGGCGTCGAGCGGGTTTTCCCGCTGCACTCGCCGCTGGTGGCCAAGATCGAGATCGTGCAGCGCGGCCTGGTCCGGCGCTCGAAGCTGTACTACCTGCGCGGGCTGTCGGGCAAGGCCGCCCGGATCCGGGAGCGGCGACAGGCCTGACCGGTGGCCGACGACCGCCGCCAGCTGCTGGAGGAAGCCGAGCGACAAGCCCGGAAGGGGGATCTTGCCGCCGCGGCCGCCTGCTACCGCAAGCTGCTCGAGAAGACCCCGGACGACGCCGGCCTCCTGCAGCGGCTGGGGGACGCGCTGGCCCGCTGCGGCCAGGAGGCCGAGGCCCGCACCGTGCTAAGGCGGCTCGCCGACCAGCACTGGAAGTCCGGGCTGCGCTCGCGGGCGATCGCCGCGCTGCGCCGGGCGGTGCGGCTTGGCGCGCCCGACCCCGCCGCGCTCGAGCTGCTGGGGGACCGCTGCCTCGAGGCGGGCCTCGCGGCCGACGCGCGCGAGCCGCTGCTCGAGGCGGCTGCGCTGCGTGAGCAGGCCGGCGAGGTGCGCGAGGCGTCCGAGCTGCTGGAGCGGCTGATCCAGGCGCTGCCCCGCGACCTCGCGGTGCGCGAGCAGTTGCTCCGCCTGACCGCTGGCCACGGGTCCCCGCGGCTGCACCTCCGCGCGCTCGCCCTGGCCGCGGAAGGACGCGCCCTGGCCGGGCGCCCGGGTGAGACGTGCGAAGCGCTGGCGCAGGCGCTCGACCAGGGAGGTGAAGACCTCCCGGCGCTCGAGCTGCTCCCGGCGATGGTTCCGGTGCTCGCCAGCCTGCCGGCCGAGGCCTACCCCGAGCGGCTGGCGGATGTGGGAAGCGCCGCGAACAGGGCGTGGCGCGTGCTGCGCGCGGCGATCCTGGCGCAGCAGGGCGACGCCGGCGCGCTGGTCGAGCTGCGCGACCGGATCGACGCCGGGCACCCCTTGCCGGCACGGGCCCGGCTCCTCGCCGGCCGCGTCTTCCTCGCGCACCTGATGGTCCCATCCGCCGAGTCGGCGATCGACGCCGCCGCGGCCGAACTGCAGGATCGCCCCGAGCTGCGGCAGGAGGTCCTCGACGCGCTCGGTGCGCTCCTGGCGCGCAGCCCCGGCAACGAGCTGGCCGAGGCCTGGAAGGCCCGCTATGCGTCCGCGCCTCGCGCGGCCGCCGACGCCGCGCACCGGACTCGGCCCACGCCGATCATGCGCACCGGGCCGGCAGCGCCACCGCCGCCGCGGCGCGGGGAGCCGGCGCCCCCCGAACTCGTCGCCAAGCTGGTCGAGGCGCGCTCCCTGCTCGAGCACCGCCTGCCCGAGAAGGCGCTCGAGACGCTGACCGCGATCCCGGCCGCCTGGCGCGAGCGCGAGGACATCGCGGCGCTGATCCGCGAAGCGGCCGCAGCGGCCACGCGCCGCGCCGATTCCGCAACGACGGCACGGACGCGGCCCGAGCCGACGCCGCCGCTCAGCGAGGACCAGACGCCGGACGGCGACGGCCTGCTGCTGGTGCTCGATCTCGAGGAGGGAGCGCCGCCGGCGCCGGCCCCCGTGCCGCCCCCGGCCCCCGCGAGCCCCGCCGCTGCCGGGAAGGACAGCCCCGACCTCGGCGAGCTGCAGCGCGTGCTGCACCACGAGATCTCGGAGGAAGATGTCGAGACCGAGTACCAGATGGCGATCGGCCTGATCGAGATGGGGCTGGGCGGCCAGGCCGCGCCTCTGCTCGAGAAGCTGCTGGCCGGCAGCGAGCGGGCCGCCGACGCGGCGCTGGCGCTGGTGCGCGTGCACAGCGAGCAGGACGACCTGGAGGGGGTGGAACGTGCCACCCGGGCCGGCCTCGGGGTGACGGGGGACGACCGCCCGGCCCAGCGGGGCCAGCTGCTCGCGGCCTTCGCCGCGGTCTGCGAGGCACGCGGCTCGCTCGAGATGGCCGCCGCCGCCCGCGCCGAGCTGGCCGCGCTGGCCGCAGCGCACCCCGGGCTGCTCGATCCCGGGGACGCGGCACCGTGACGCCGCGCGCGACCCCTTCCGGCGCTCCGCGATGACCGACGCCCCCTTCCTCGCCACGCTCACGGGGGGCCCGGAGGACGGGGCCCGCGCGATGGCGCGCGACGAGAGCCTGGTGCGGCACCTCGTCCGGGCGGGCGCGCCGTCGATCGTGCTGCGCGGCCACGGCTGGCAGCGACCGACGCTCAGTCTCGGTCGCGGGCAGGCCCTTCCCGCGGGGCTGCTGGCCGAAGCCGAGGCGCAAGCGATCGAGGTGGTCCGGCGTCCCACCGGCGGCGGCTGGCTGCTCCACCTTCCGGGCGACCTGGCGCTGACGACGGCGCTGGCCGGCCCGCTGCGCTCGGGCGATTTCCGGCGCGCGGCGCGCATGACCTCGCAGGCGATCGCGCTGGGGCTCGCCTCGTGCGGCCGTCCCGCGATCGTCTTTGCCGGGTTGTCGCACCCGGCGTCGCGCGCCGAGGTCTGCTTCGAACGCGCCGACCGCGACGAGGTCGTGCTGGGCTCGACCAAGGTCGCCGGGGTCGCCCTGGCGCGTTTCGGCCAGGCCGCGCTGGTCCAGGCCGCGCTGCCGCTTGCCGCCGCGCCGCCGGAGTTGGCGGAGTTCGCGGAGCGCTGGGATGGATGCCGCGCTGCTGCGGCGGCGGAGAGCGTCGGGATCGACCGCGAGACGCTCTGGCGCGGGACGGTCGACGCCCTGGCGCGGATCGTCGACCTGCGCCCGCGGGCCTGGCACTGGCCCGGTCCGGCGCTGCGCGAGGCGGAGGAACTGCGCGTCCGGGTCTACGGCGATCCCGCCGCACGCGGGCGGGCGGAGGTGGCCGTACCGGACCGGGACGCCGGCAGCGGCCGATGAGGCGCGCCGCCGCGCTCGCCGGGCTGCTCGGGCTGGCGCTCACCGGCTGCCGCAGCGCGCCCGCCCCGGGGCCCGGCCCCGCCGCGGCCGGCGCGGTACCGCTCCAGGTCGTTCACCGGGCCGCGCGCAGCGCCTCGGGCGCGCTCAACCCGGCCGCCGCCGCGGCCCTGGCCGACGCAGCGGCGCTCTCCGCCCATCCGAACTCCCTGCCGCTCGACGCCTGGGCCGAGATCGCGGGCGACCGCGGTCCGGTGGCGCTCCTTGCCGCGCCGCCCGGCACGGACCTCGTGCGGGCCATCGTCTCGCGGTTGGAGTCCGCAACGAACGGCCGCCCCGTGACGGTCGTCGACCTGGGGCGGGAGCCGGAGTTTCGGACACCGAGCCGCGGTGCGGCGATCGTCGTCGCGGCCCCCTCGTGGTCGGATGGCGCGGTCGCCAACGACCCGCAACTACTCGCCGAGCGGACGATTCGGGCCGGTGGCCCCGCGCCGCGCCTCGTCGTCGCCGACCTCACCACCGTTCAGATCGGGTCGGAGCCCTGGGCGGCCGACATGATCGTCGCCGGCACGGATCCTGCCCGGGTCAGCCTGGTGGCGGAGTTCGTGCTCGCCGCGCGGGCAGCGCGCGCGCTGCCCGACGCCGCGGCGATAGCGCGGCGGCGCGGGCTGGCTCCGGAGGTGGCGGCCTGGGACACGGCGGTCATCGCGGACTGAGCGGCAAGCCGCGTCTCAGCGCAGCGCCAACCCCTCTTCCAGCGGCTGCTGCCGTCCCGTCCGGTTGACGCGAATCGAGTGCGCGCTCCCGGGCGCGATCTCCCCGCTCTCGCGGGCGAGTTGCGCGTCCTCCCGCGCCACCGGCAGCCGCGTCACGAAGCGGCCCCACGCGTCGGCATTCCAGCCCAGCGGGATCGAGGACACGGCCAGCATCGGGCCCGACGCCTCGCCCCCACCCGCGTCGGCTCGGCGCACCGTGGTCCAGGTCAGGGCGTGGCCCCCGGGCGAGACCGAGAAGCGGTCGGGCCAGCGCGCGACCAGCCGTGCCGCGTCCTCGGGCGTCAGGGCGAGCGAGCCGTCCGCGCGCAGCGGGTAGCGTTGGAGCTGGAGCGGGAGCCCGGCGCGCGCGAGGTCGTTCGGCCGACACTCGCGCGCCGGCTCCTGCCCGCGCGGCAGGAGTTCGGTCACGGTCGCTCCGCAGCCGGGCGAGGGGCCGGGCAACAGGCCGGTGCGGCCGTTGAGCGGCACCGCGTCGAGGCCGGAAGGATCGGGGAACCGCTCGGCCGGTGCGCCCTCCAGGGCCTCCTTGAGGAACGCGATCCAGATCGGGAGCGCGGCCGACGCCCCGGTCTCGCCGCGTCCGAGCGACTTGCGCTGGTCGAACCCGACCCAGACGCCCAGGACGAGGCGCGGCGTGAAGCCGATGAACCAGGCGTCGGAGTAGTCGTCGGTCGTCCCGGTCTTACCGGCCACCGGGAATCCCAGCGACAGGGCGTCGCGCGCGGTGCCGCGCTCGATCACGCCGCGCAGCATCGAGACCATCATCGCCGCGACCTCGGGGGAGAGGACCTCGGTCGTCTCGGGCTGCGCGGCCCAGGCGGTGGTGCCGTCGGGGTTCACGACGCGCCGGATCAGCTGCGGCGTGACGAGGATCCCGCCGTTGTCGAAGGCCCCGTAGGCCGCGACCAGATCCAGCAGCGTGACCTCGAACGAGCCGAGCGCGAGCGACGGGTAGGGCTTGAGGTCGGTCGCGATCCCCAGGCGTCGCGCCAGTTCGACCGCGGGCTGGTAGCCGAGTGCGTTGAGCAGCTTGACCGTCGGAACGTTGCGCGAGTGCTCGAGCGCGTAGCGCAGCGTGACCAGGCCGTCGAACTTGCGGTCGTAGTTCTGCGGCGCATAGGCGCCCGGCGAGCCGGGGTCGGAGAGCACGACCGGCTCGTCGAGCACGAGCTGGTTCGGCATGAAACCGTTCTCGAGCCCGGCGGCGAAGATGAACGGCTTGAAAGCCGACCCGGCCTGGCGCTTGGCCTGGACCGCCCGGTTGAACTCGGAGCGGTCGAAGTTCTTCCCGCCGACCAGCGCCAGGACCTCGCCGGTCGCCGGATCGAGCGCCACGAGCGCCGCCTCGGCCTCCGACTCGGCCGCCAGCCGGGCCTTCGTGATCTGCCCTGCCGGGGTGGCCTCGAGCACGCGGATCCGGGTCTGGGTGCGCGGCGGGAGCGCGCGTTCCAGGCGCGTGATCCCGGTCCACTCGACCTCCTTCATCCCGAAGGTCAAGCGCTGGTCGCCCACCCGCAGCAGCGCGGACTGCGCGTCGGTTGACAGAACGATCGCCGGCAGGATGTCGCCGGCGCGCGGGGGCCGCTGCCACGCCGGGTCGTCGATCGTCAGGGGCTCGGTCGCATCGGCCAGCGGGACGCGCGCCGCCGGCTGCTTCCAGCGCTTCGCATACGACTCGAGCCCGGCCGCGACCGCGCGCTCCGCCGCCGCCTGGAAGGCCGGATCGAGCGTGGTCTCGACCACCAGCCCGTCGCGGTAGAGCGCGGCGTCCCCGAACTGGCGTGCGACGCGGCGGCGGACCTCCTCGACGAAGTAGGTCGCCTCGGCGGCCCGCGGGCTGGGCTTGACCAGCCCCAGCGGGGCCTTCTTCGCGGCCGCGGCGAGACGCGCCTCGAGGTACCCCTCGCGCACCATCCGGTCCAGTACGTGGTTGCGGCGGCGCAGCGCACGCTCGGGGTTCTTGATCGGCGAGAGCGCCTCGGGGCGCTGGGGCAGGCCGGCCAGCAGCGCGGCCTCGGCCAGCGACAACTCGGTTGCCCCCTTGTCGAAGAAGAAGTGCGCGGCGGCCTCGAAACCGTAGTTGCCGTGGCCCAGGTAGATCCGGTTGGCGTAGAGCTCGAGGATCTCGTCCTTGGAGTACTGTTTCTCCATCAGCGCGGCCAGCACCGCCTCGCGCAGCTTCCGGCCGACGGTCTTCTGGGGGTGCAGCCAGATCCCGCGGGCCAGCTGCTGGGTGATCGTGCTCCCGCCCTCGGCCCCCCAGTCGAGCGACAGCGCGCTGTTGACGAGCGCGCGCGCGATTGCCTGGGGGTCGATCCCGACGTGGTCGTAAAAGCGCGGGTCCTCGGTCGCCAGCAGCCCCTTGATCAGCCACGGGCTCATCCGCGACAGCGGGACCGAGGTCCGGCGCTGCTCGGCGAAGCTGGAGAAGCGCTCGCCGTGCCGGTCGAGCAGGATCGTCGACTGCGGCAGCTCGAGCGCCGAGAGCTGCTCGATCCCCGGGATGTCGCGCGAGAGGATGACCGCGAACGCGATCCCGCCGAGGGCGGCGATCGCGTAGAGGAGACCGAGCAGCGCGAGGGTGCGGCGCGCCGGCAGGCGCAGCGGGCGAGGCATCACCTGATTCTAGCGCACGGTGGCCGCAAGCCTGTTGCTATTGGGTTGTGAGGAGCGTCCGCCGCCGGACGCGTGTCCGCCCGCGACCGCCCGCCGGCGGACACGGTTGAAGGACGAGGCCCGCCGATGCGGGCCGTCACGGCGGCGCGGGTCTTGCTCTTCCCGAGCGGCATGACCTGGCCCGAACGAC
>JALOKP010000114.1 GCA_025456425.1 Acidobacteriota bacterium
CCTCCGGCGCCCGCATCTTCACGACGCCGCACTCCAGCGCGTCGGTCCCCGGCCCGTCCGTTCCGGCCGGCGCCAGGGGCGACAGCCCGTAGCGCGCGCCCAGTCCCGGCGCCGGCGGCGGCGCCGTGCTGGCGCGCGCCCCCAGGAAGACGTCGCGCTTGGGGTTCCAGCCGACCCGCGCCACCTCCGGCCGCGCGGCCAGCGCGCGCACCGCGTCCGGCGTCAGGTCCGCGCCGACCACGTTGCCGATCCAGAGCGGCCGGACCCGCGACGCGTCGCCCCGCGCTTCGAGTTCGCGCAGTGCGGCCAGCAGACCGGCCTGCGCCTGCGCGGCGTGCTCGCGCAGCGCGCGCACCGTCGCTTGGCGGCGCAGCGCCTTGCCCTGGGCGTCCCGCGCCGCGGCGCCCGGACCGGCCGCGCCGGCCAGCGCGGCCGCGCGGGAGCGCAGCGCGTCCCCCTCCAGTTGCTCGCCCAGCACGAAGTAGACCGGGACCTTCTCGCGCGGGGCCGCGGCCTCCAGCACCGCGGGGAGGTCGCCGGTCAGCTTGGCGTCCGCAGCCGCGGAGGCGGCAGCGGGTACGGCCGACGCGGCCACGAGCAGGAAGGCGAGCAGGAGGGACGCGGCGCGTGCCGCACGGCGGGACGACAATTTCATCGAGACCTCCCCGGGCCCGATTCCGTCGTGAACGGCCGCAGCAGACCCCACCCCCGACGGGGCAGCGGATCCGCGGGGGTAGCCGGGCCTTCGCGAACGATCCGGGCTGGTGGCGGAAATGTACCGGGAAAGCCCGTAGAGGGGAATAGCGATCGTCTCGCAACGCGCCGCGGAGCGGACGTGCCCCCCCCGGCGCGGCGGGAGCGGACTCGACAACCGACGCCGCGGGCGCGTACCCTCGTCCCGCGTGCCGGCGTTTCTCCCGGGGGGTGAAACCGTGCCGAGTCCATCGATCCGTTCCGTCCTCGTTTCGACCGTGCTGTTTCTCGCGCTCGCGCCGGCCGTCCGCTCCGGCCCGGCGGAGTCCCCGCCGGTTTCCGGCAAGGGGCCCGAACTCGTCGAGCGGGCGGAGGCCCGCCTGGTCCAGGTCGACGTCTCCGTGGTCGACCCGAAAGACGGGAGCTACCGCTCGGTCCCGGGGCTGAGCGCCGAGCAGTTCGAGCTGAAGCTCGACGGCCGCGCGCTCTCCGCCGAGGATCGGGCCGCCCTGCGCTTCGACCCGATCTGCGACGCCGCCGGCGACGGGATGGCACGGCCGATCCTGGTGATCGTCGACTTCAACTACGTCGACGCCCGCGGCCGGGCCAAGGTCGCCGACGCGATCGACGGCCTCGCCGACGGGGCCGCAGCGCGTCCCGAGGTCTACAAGGTCTACGGCCTGACCCGCCAGGTCCGCGAGCTGACCCCCGGTTTCACGCGCGACCCGGCCCGGCTGCACGAGGCGGCGGCGGCGATCCGCGCGGTCGCCTTCCGCGGCGACGACGGCGCCAAGGCGATGGCCGGCGTGCTGGCTCGCGACGACCTCGCAGTGCTCGCCAGCGGCTCGGGGAAGGGTGGCTGCTCGGGCTGAATGCCCGCCCCTGCTGCTCTCCGGGCGGAGAGCATCGCCGACATGGCCGGCGCCGGAGGAGCCCCCCTGAGCGGGGCCGGCCTCTACTCGCCGCAGGCCACGCTGTCAGCGCTGGAAGGGATGCTGCAGGCCCACACCCACCTCCCCGGCCGCAAGGCGGCCGTGCTGTTCTCCTCGCCGCGCTTTCGCTTCCCTCCGGCCGAGGCCGAGAAGCTCGAGCGGTCGCTGCGCCCGGTGCTCGACCTCGCCCAGCAGGGGTTCGCGATCTGGACCGTCGACGTCGAGGGGCTGGGCGGCGCCGGCGGCAGCTCCGACATCCTCTCGTCGCTGGCGACCGATTCCGGGGGGCGGTCCGTCCGCAACGTGTCCGACCTGGGCACCGCGCTCGCCGGGGCGGCCGAGCAACTGGCTTGCTACTACCTGTTCAGCCTGCCGGTGCCTCCCGGCGGCCCGAGCGCGCGCCACACGCTGACGGTCAAGCTCGACACCGAGCGGTACAAGGACCTCTGGGGCCTGCGCGTGATGGCCCCCTCGCAGATCGCGATCGAGGCCCGCGCCGAGCGCCTGACGCGCAAGCGGGTCGCGGCGCTGCTCGCGCCCGACGACTTCGAGCGGCCGCCGGTGGCCGCGATGCTCGACTACCCGACGGCGATGCAGGGGAAGGAGGTCCTCCTGGCCCGGTTCCGCGTGCCGCTGTCGGACCTGACCTGGATCCCGGCGGGCGACGGTTCCTTCGGTGCGCGGCTGCTGGTCGACGCGGTGGTCCAGCGCGACAACGGCGCCGGGCTCGACCCGGTCTGCCAGGTCGGCGGCGAGACCCTGGGCGAGGTCGCGCTGCGCCTGCCGAAGATGCCGGCCTCCAACCCGCGTGCCGGGTTCACGATCGAGGTCCCGTGCGCCTATCGCAAGGACGGCGTCCACGTCGCGCGCGGCGTGATCACCGACCTGGAGGCCGACAGCGCCGGCGCGGGGCGCAGCACCGTCATGTTCCGCAAGGGGGGGCGCGACGCGTGGGCCGCGATGGCGGCGCGGGTCGAGGCCGCCTCGGGGCTCGACCTGGTCTGGCGCCCCGGGATGACGGCCGCGAAGCGCGAGAGCGGGCGCAGCGCCTTCCGCGTGGTCGATGAGAAGCGGCCGGCCGACGGCGGCGACCGGATCTCGCTGAGCTACGTGCTGTGCGGGCCCGACCGGGAGGGGGCGCGCAAGAGCGTGCGGCACCTGCTGGTCTCGACCGCGGCCGACGGCGCGCGCTCGATCCAGCCGCTACCCGAGACGGCACTCATGCTGGCCGAGGCCGAGGGGTCCGGGAGCTTCTGCACCCAGGCCCGGCTGGCGATCCCGGAGTTCACGCTGACCGACGGGCGCTACACCTTCGCGGTCGTCGACGCGACGGCGGACCCGGAGTCGGCCGCGGGCTCGATGCTGGCGGGGGATGGTGCGGACGGGGGCCGGCCTCCCGGCCTGCTCGCCGCCGCGAACTTCCGCGTCGGCCCGTAGGGGCCGGGCTCCGTCCCGGCCCGCCGTGAGCGGCGCGCGATTCGGGCCGGCACGGAGGCCGGCCCCTACAGCCGTTCCCAGACCAGCTCGTAGTGGCCGGACTCCGACGGCGCGGTGGTGAAGGTGATCCGGTCCCCCTCCAGCACCGCCGTTCGCTCGAGCACGGTGCCGATCCAGTGGCGCACGCTCGCCACCCGGACCTCGTTGCGGATCGTGTTGC
Organism: Acidobacteriota bacterium; assembly: GCA_025456425.1. Lineage (GTDB taxonomy): Bacteria > Acidobacteriota > Polarisedimenticolia > J045 > J045 > JALOKP01. The sequence goes on from JALOKP010000114.1 coordinate 3,283, forward strand.
CGACCAGCTCGTAGCGGGCGCCGTAGGCGATCGTCCCGTCCTGCGGTCGGTCGCTCGGCGCGTCGCGGTTGATCACCACCGTCAGGAAGCCGCCGGGCTCGAAGACGACGAGCCCCTCGAACCAGGCCGCAGCCGGCCGCCGGCGGCCGGCGACGTCGATGTGATCGTAGGCCACCAGCCGCCAGCCGCCGATCAGCCGCTCGCGATCGAGCGCCGGCCCCGGACGCTTCGCCACGCCGTGGCGCCTCAGGGACCTTCCTGGCCGCAGGCGTTGACGCCGCGCACCAGGTAGAAGTAGGTCTCGAGGTCCGCCCCCTGCCCGAGGTCGTCGAAGGCCGTCCCGCCGGTCTCGCCGATCGACGAGAACCCGCCGGGCTCCGGCGCCAGCGCGCGGTAGACGCGGTAGCGCGGCGCCTCGGACACCGGCTCCCAGGCCAGGTGGACGTGCGCGCCGCCGGCGATCGTCACGCGCAGCGACGCCAGCTCGGCGGGCAGTGGCCGCGCGGCGGTGTTGGTCACGGGCGCGTAGACGGCGTTGTCGTCGGTCACGCCGCCGTTCTGCGGCCCGCTCGAGCAGGTCTCGTCGTTCTCGGCCCGGACCAGGTAGTGGAGCGGCCCGTCCGGCGCGCCCGTGTCGGTGTAGGCCAGCGCGGTCACGCCGGCGGCGATGCGGTGCGCCGCGTCGGCGGGGAAGCCGGGCGCGGTCCCGCGATAGACGGCATAGCTCCCGCCGCTGCCCGTGCCCCAGGCCGCACTCCGCTCCCAGGAGACCGTCACCCCGCCGCCGCCGCAGGCGTCGGCGTCGACGGCGCCGGTGGCCCCCGCGAACGAGGGCGCGGCCGCGCATCCGCCGCAGGCTCCGAAGTCGGGCAGCGCGCCGTCCTTGAAGATGATCTCGTCGACGTTCCAGCCCGAGTAGTTCCCCGTGGCGTCGGACTTCTGGCGGAACTCGATCTGCACCGACGGCTTGCCGTCGACCGACGAGCCGACGTTGAAGGTCTGCAGCGACCACTCGCTCTCGGAGACCGGCAGGTTGTTCGAGTTGTAGATCGAGACGCCGTTCGGGACGTAGAGCCAGACCGTGGCCTGGTCGAAGCTCCCGGCGTTGAGCCGCCGCTGGTAGAGCAGCTTCGTCCGCTGCCAGGTCGTGGCGTTCAGCACGGCGCTGCGCGCGACTTCGGTCCGGCTCGGCTCGTAATCGCCGGGGAAGGTCCCCTTGCCGCTCAGGTCGTGACCCAGCGACTTGCCCTGGTTGTAGGCCGCGCCCGGGTCGGGACGGCCGCCGCCGGAGCCGCCCCGGGCCTGCGGCGCGCCGACCTCCCAGTCGCCCTGCAGCGTCCAGCCGGCGGTCGAGCCCTCGAAGCTCTCCTTCCAGTAGAGGCCGGGGATCTTGCCGACCTGGAGCTGGTACGGCCCGCTCCCTTCGCTGGCGACGCGCTCGTTGCCGTACTGGTCCTTCGAGCGCACCCGGAAGTAGAGCGGCTGGCAGGTCGCGCCCTGGTTGATCGTCGCGGCGTGCTCGAGCACCGGCGTCCCGTTCGCGATCGTCTGGCCCAGCGCCGGCGTCGTGCCCCACTCGACCACCGTGTCGCCCGCTTCCGCCGTGGTGAAGCGGATCGTGGCCCGGACGTCGGTGATCTGCTCGACGCGCAGGTTCGTGATCGCGGGCCCGGCGCAGTCGAGCCGCGCGGTCGCATACGACAGCCCCTGCGCGCCCGCGCCGTCGTCGTCGTCGCGGTAGGTCGCGGTCAGCGTGTCGCCGTCGGCCACCGACAGCCTCCCGTCTCCCGGCACCGCAGCGCCGGCGTGGAGCGGGATCGAGGCCGCGAAGACCGAGGTGTTGGGCCCCGTCTCGGTGGCGGTCACCCACTCGCCGGCCGGCTCGGCCGACGAGGAGGCCTGCAGCAGGACCGTCTGGGCGGTCCCCGGATCGGTGTTGAGGTCGATGTCGGTGACGCGGAAGGCCGCGTTCTCGCTGCAGGTCAGGACCGGCTTGTCGACCGTCACGCGGCCGGCGTGGCAGGGCTGGAGCCCGCTGCCGAAGTTCCCCAGCGTCTCGAAGTGGAAGTACGCGCCGCCGTTGTCGGCCCGGGCGAGATTCCCGGCCCCGTCGGCGGAGCGGACGTCGAACCAGTAGACGGTGCAGGCCTGCAGCCCGCTCAGCGAGACCTCGTGGGCGGTCGTTTCGGCGTTGCCCGGCGTGGAGGTCGCGGGGGGCTTGACCGCGCCCCAGGTCGCGACGCTGTCCGAGGCCTCGTCGGTCGCCCACACGATCTTCGCCGCGGTGTCGCTGACGGCCGTCGTGCCGACCGCCGAGATCGCCGGGCCGACGCAGTCGACCCGCGCGTCGGCGAGGTAGGGGACGTTCGTCCCGCCGTCGCAGTCGAGCGCGTCGACGTAGCGCGCGTGGAGCACGTCGCCCGGGGCGACCGAGAGCAGCCCGTCGCCGGCGACGGGCGCCCCGGTCGTGGTCGGCAGCACGGCGTCGAACAGCATCGAGTGGGCGGTGCGCTCGGTCAGGACCAGCGTCTCCGGGACGGTCTCGGTGTCGCTCCAGACCTCGACCGCGACGGTCTCCTGGAGCGACGGGTTGGTGTCGCGGTCGCGGTCCCCCAGGACGACCGTCACGCTGGCGCCACAGGCGTAGGTCGGTTGCGAGAAAGTGATCTTGAACGGACCGGCCAGCTCGGCCAGGGTCGCGGCGGAAGTCTTGACCACCGAGTAGAAGAACGACTTGTTGCCGCAGTTGGCGATCGTGTCGGTCGACTGGTGGTAGTAGGGGTAGTTGCCGCCGTGGCCGCAGTAGCCCTCGTTGTCGGTGATCCCGCAGACGGCGGGCCAGCCCCGCTCCCAGAACGGCGCGTGGTCCGAGGCGGTGAGCGACGGGCAGGAGAAGGCGTCGACGGCCAGCCCGGTCCCGTACGTCCCGGCGGCGGCCGCGAACTGCTCGCCCAGCCACTGCGAAGGGCCGTTGTAGTTCAGGTCGAGGTTCTCCGGGCTGGGGGAGTTGTTCCCCTCCCACCCGATCATGTCCATGTTGATCACGCCGCGGATGTCCTCGCCGCGGTTCAACGCGTCCTGGGCGTAGGCGTCCGAGCCCAGCAGCCCCTGCTCCTCGCCGGTGCAGGCGATGTACTTGATCGTGTTGCGGAAGGCCCAGCAGTTCATCGCCCGCGCGCTCTCGAGCACGTTGACCGTGCCCGACGCGTTGTCGTCGGCTCCCGGCGCCGGCCCGCTGGACGGGAGGTCGTCGAGGTGACCGATCACGATGTAGACCTTCGACGGGTCGATCGCCCCCTCGCGGGTGCCGATCGCGTTGGGCGCGTGCCCGGCGTTCCAGGTCTGCAGCTCGGCGGTCAGCCCGAGCCCGGCGAAGACGTCGCGGCAGTAGGTCGACGCGTCGCGGCAGCCCTGCGAGGGGGAGTAGCGCGTGCCGGTCGGCGGGTTGGTCGTCAGGTCGAGCCAGTAGTCGTCGATCGCCGCGGTGCTGACCGCGCCGACGATCTTCTGGACGATCGGGTCGGGGCCGGCGAAGTCGGACCGGGCGGCGTCCGGCCGGGGGAACTTCCGCGGCGGCAGCAGGCCGGTGCGCGGCAGACGGTAGAGGAACGCTCCGGCCCGCGTCAGCGGCTCGAGCGACTCGCCGGCCCGCAGCCGGACCAGGACCCAGTTCTCGGCCGACATGAGGATCGGCCCCGCGGCGGTCAGCGCGTCCAGGTCGGAGTCGTCGCGCAGCCCGGCCTGAACGTAGTCCCAGCGCCCGGGGTCGGTGTCGACGATCGAGGCCTTGAAGCCGCGGCCGCGCAGCGCCGCGAGGGCGGTCTCGTCGCCGTGCACGAGCAGCAGGGTCTGGGCGTCGAGGACGACCGGGACGCCGTCCGCGGTGAGCGCCTCGCGGTCCGACGGCCCCAGCCGCTCGAGGCGGATCAGCAGCGCGGGCTCGCCACCGAGGGTCAGGGTGAAACCGAACAGCAGAACCAGGGCGGCGAGCGCGCGCTTCATGATCGTGACCTCTCCGTGGCCTAGGGACCTTCCGTGCCGCAGGGGTTGAGGCCGCGGACGAGGTAGAAGTAGTTCTCGAGCGTGGCGCCCGAGCCGAGGTCGTCGTAGGACAGGCCGCCGGCCTCGCCCAGCACGCCGAAGTCGCCGGGGGCGGGAGAGAGCGACCGGAACACGCGGTAGGAGCTGGCACCGGCGGCGGCCGGCCAGCTCAGCCGGACGTGCGACAGGGACGGCCGCAACACCGCGAGGCCCGCGATCGCCGCCGGGGTCGGCCGGCTGGTGGTCTCGGTCACCGGGACGTAGACGGCGTTGTCGTCGACCAGGCCGCCGTTCTGCGGGCCGGTCGAGCAGGTCTCGTTGTTCTCCGCGCGGACCAGGTAGTGGAGCGTTCCGGCCGGGGCGGTGGTGTCGTTGTAGGAGAGGGTGGCCACCCCCTTGGCGACGCGGTGGGCCGGGTCGGCGGGGAAGCCGGGAGCCGTGCCGCGGTAGACCGAGTAGGTCCCGCCGCCGCCGGTTCCCCACGCCGGGGCCGCGTCCCACGACACGGTGACGCCGGTCGCGCCGCAGGCGTTGTTGTCGACGGCCGAGGTCGCGCCGGCGAAGGTCGGGGCGCTGCCGCAATTGCCGCACGGTCCGTAGTCGGGCTTGGAGCCGTCCTTGAAGATGATCTCGTCGACCGTCCACCCGGCGTAGTTGTCCGAGGCGTTCGACTTCTGCTGGAACTCGAGCAGCACGGAGGGCTTGCCGTCGACCTGGCTGCTCACGTCCCAGGTCTGGACCTGCCAGCTGCGGTCGATCGTCTGGACGTTGTCGGTGCGGAACAGCGGCAGCCCGGCCGGGACGAAGATCCAGATCGAGGCATCGTCGCCGGCTCCGGACGCCAGGTGGCGGTGGAGCAGCAGCTTGGTCTGGGTCCAGGTCGTGGCGTTCTGGGCCGGCATCCGGGCCTTCTCGGTCAGGCTGGGCTCGTAGCGACCGGGATTCGCGCCGCGGCCGGTCTGATCGTGGCCCAGCGCCTTGCGGTTGTTGTAGGCGGAGGCCGGGTCGGCCGTGCCGCCGTAGGCGCCGAGCCCCTTCGGCTCGCCGATCTCCCACTCCCCCTGCAGCGTCCAGCCGGCGGGGTTGTTCTCGAACGACTCGCGGTAGTAGAGGCCGGGGATCAGCGAGGTGTGGAAGAAGAACGGCTGGCCGCCGTCGTCCGCGACCCGCTGGTTGCCGTACTGGTCGGTGGTCCTCACCCGGAACCAGACCGTCTGGCAGGTGTCGAACTGGTTGAGTGTGGTGTCGTGGGTCAGGACCCGCGACGCGTTGCTCGAGACCTGGCCCAGGGCCGGGGTCGTGCCCCACTCGACGACGGTGTCCGCAGGCTCGGCGGTCGTGAAGTGGATCGTGGCCCGGGCGTTGGTGATCGTGTCGACCGAGAGCGAGGTGATCTTCGGCCCGGCACAGTCGGCGACCGAGGTGGCCCAGGAGAGGTGCGGCTCGCCTGTGCCGTCGTCGGCGTCCTGGTAGCTGACCGTGATCACGTCGCCGTGGGCGGCCTGCAGCGAGCCGTTGGGCGCCGGAGCGCCGCCGTTGGTCGCGATCGAGCCGTTGAAGCGCGAGGTGTTGGCGCCGGTCTCGGTGATCGTCACCCATTCGCCGGCGGGCTCGGTCGTGCTGCTCACCAGCACGACCGCCGTGTCGACCGCCGTGGGGCTGAGGTTGAGGTCCTGGTCGACGACACGGAAGGAGACGGTCGCGGCGCAGGAGAAGGTCGGCGCGTCCATCGTGACCCGCCCGGCGTGGCAGGGCTGCAGCCCCTCGCCGAAGTTGCCGAGCGTCTCGAAGTGGAAGTACGCCCCGCCGTTGTCCGAGCGCGCCAGGTTGCCGGCCGGATCGGTCGAGCGGACCTCGTACCAGTAGGTGGTGCAGGAGGTCAGGCCGTTCAGCTTGACCTCGTGGGCCGTGACGCGGGTCGCGCCCGCGGTGCTGCTCGACGGCGGCTTGGTCGGCCCCCAGAGCAGCAGCGTGTCGGAGACCTCGTCGGTCTCCCAGCGGATCGTCGCGGCGACGTCGGTCACCCCCTCGTCGCGTACGCCGGTAACGACCGGGAAGACGCAGTCGCCGGCGGCGGTGTGCTGGCGCGCGACGTTGAAGCCGCCCGAGCCGTCGTCGGCGTCGACGTACTCCGCCGTCAGGGTGTCGCCGTTGGCGATCGAGAGCTGGCCGTCACCGGTGACCGGCGGCCCCGAGGTCGTCGTCAGCGACCCCTCGAACTTGCCGGAGCCGGGGGCGGTCTCGGTCAGCACGAGCGTCTCGGGCGCCGGCTCGCTGGTCGACCAGACGGTGACCGTCACGGAGCTGCCGACCACGTTGGCGTCGCGCACCCGGAGCGTGACCTGGTTGGAGCAGCCGTAGCTGCCGGCGGTGAAGCGCACGTTGCCGGCGAAGGGGGCGGCCGAGGCGCCGACGCAGTTCGAGACCGCGCTCTCGCAGGCTCCGTTGCTGCCCACGGCCTGGACCCGGTAGTAGACGGTGAAGTCGTGGGCCAGGTCGAAGTCGGTGTAGGTGGTGGCCGGTGCGTTGACGGTGTCGACGATGATCTGCCCGCGGTCGCAGCCCAGCTCGGTGCGCAGGATCTGGTACTTCGCGGCGTTGGGGACCGCGCCCCAGGTCAGCTCGACGGCGTTGGTCTGGGCCTTGGTCGTGATCGTCGGCTTCGCCAGCGCGGGGCAGCTCGACGAGTTCTGGTTCGAGGCGTCGGAGACCGCGCCGCAGGAGATCCCGTGACGCTTGAAGGCGGCGAAGATCGAGGCCGCATGCGGCGTGCCGTTGTTCAGGTTGCCGTCGTCGTCGTCGATCACGCGGAACTTGTGGAACCAGCTGTTGGTCCCGCAGCTGTCGCCGTTGGGGGGCGCGCAGTTGTAGGCGTTGCCGCCCGAGCCGGCGCGCGACTTGTAGAACATCTTCTCGGCCAGCTGCCAGGCCGAGGCCGCGTCCATCCCGCCGGTCGTGACGAGGTCACGCACCGCCAGGTCCCAGACCGTCTCGCCGGCCAGGTAGCCCTCGCAGTGCTCTTCCTTGCCACACGGGCCACCGCCGCCGCTGCAGTTGTTCTGGATGAAGCCGCCGGGGGTCGAGGGCGCGTGGTTGGCGTGCTTGTCCCAGTCCTGGTCGCGGATGCCGGTGCAGTTCAGGCAGGCGTTGCCGTAGCCGTCGCAGTTCTGCGAGACGAAGAAGCCG
>JALOKP010000221.1 GCA_025456425.1 Acidobacteriota bacterium
GACCAACGACCTCGACGCGCTGCGCCGCAACAAGATCAACCTCGGCCCGGGCGACGTGCTGGCGCGCGGCACGCTCGAGGGGCGGGCCGGGGCGACGAAACTGCTCTACCTGGTCAAGCGCGGCGCGTTGCAGATGAACGAGCACAGCGCGCAGGGGATGTCGGCGGTCGTCGTGCCCCAGTGCGGCGGCTCCGACGGCAAGCAGCGGATCGCGATCTGGTTCTGTCCGGAGCCGGACGCCGCGAAGGGGCTGAAGCCCGACGACGCGGCCGGGCTGGCCGGGGCGCTCTCCGGGAGTTGCGGCGACCCCGAGGCGATCGGCGCGTTCATGGACCACTTCCAGCCCTGCGGCGCAAGCTAGGAGTTCAGGGACAGCGGCGGTCTTCCGGGCGCGGCGCGAGCGCGGACCGCGGCCGCCCGATCGGCGTATCATCGATGCCCCACCGCCTCGGGGGCCTCCATGTCCGTCACCGCTTCGACGCCGCGTGCCGCCTCCGGGTGGTCCGCCGCCGCGCTCATCCTGTCCGCCGCGCTCGCGCTCGCCGCGCTGGGTCTCGCCGCCCGGGGCGCGATCGCCTCCGGCCCCCGCCTCGCCCCCGGCACCGAGCCGCCGCCCGCGATCCCGGAGCTGGCGCTCGCCCCGGGCGCGCCGAACTCCGCGCTGACGGTCGCGATCGCGCTGCCGCGCACCCAACTCGTCGGATCGATGCGGCCGGCGCTGGTCTTCTCGCGCCCGGTCGTCGCGCTGCAGCAGGCGGAGGCGCTGGCCCAGCTCCCGCCGCCGGCGTCGATCGCGCCGGCCCTCGCCGGGAGCTGGCGCTGGCTCGGTTCGTCGGCGGTCGAGTTCGTGCCGGACGCGCCGTTCCCGCTGTCGACCCCCTTCACCGTCACCGTTCCCGCCGGGCTCCGGGCGCTCGACGGTTCGGTCCTGGCCACCGCTTACAGCTATGGCTTCACGACGCCGCGGCCCGAGATCTTCGACGTGCAGCCCCGCGACGGCGCGCGCTGGGTCGAGCCCGAGGAGCTCTTCGCGCTCGTCCTGAACCAGCCGGTCGCGGCGATCGAGGACCACGCCTGGATCGAGCTGCGCCCGGACGCGGCCGCGCCGGCCCGCGTCCCGCTGCGGCTGGTGCGCGCCGTCGACGTCCCCGCGGAGGAAGAGCGCGAGCGCCGCGAGCGCGGCGCCCCCGGAGGCTGGTGGTCTCGCCCGGGCGACCGCGAGCGCGGCCTGCCCGACCGCCGGACCCGCTACGAGCTGAAGCCCGCGCGGCCGCTGCCGAAGGACACGCCGCTCGCGCTGGTCGTCGACGGCGCGCTGCGCGGGGAAGAGGGGCCGCTGGCGCTGGGCGAGACGCGCACGATCGCGATGCGCACCCACGGCCCGGCGCGCGTCGCCGGGACGAAGTGCGGCTTTCCGTACAGCGACCAGTGCCCGTACGGCCCGTTCACCCTGCTGACCTCCAACGAGCTCGACCTGGCCTCGCTGAGGGGGCGCGTCACGGTCGATCCGCCGGTCGAGATCGACTGGGAGGCGTCGGAGGCCGAGGTCTCGTGGGACGGGACCGCCAGCGTGTCGCTGGCCGGCGCGTGGCGGCCCGGCACGACCTACCGGCTGCGGCTCGCGGCCGGCGCGCGGGACGTCTTCGGCCAGGAGGTCCCCGCCTGGGAAGGGACGATCACGACCAGCGACCTGCGCCCGACGCTCGACTCCGGGCGCACGGTCGCGCTGATCGAGCGCGACGCGGCCGCGCTGCCGCTGCGCACGGTCAACCTGAAGACCGTCACGGCCACCCTCTGGCGGGTCACGCCGGGCGAGATGGCGCGGGCCTTCTACGACACCGCGCGCGGCGGGCTCACGCCTTGGATCCCGGAGCGCGCCCCGGTGCAGTCCGTGCTCGACGTCGCCGGGCGCCGCAACGCGACGCGCTGGAGCCCGCTCGCGCCGGGCGCGCTCGTGCCCGGGCCGCGCGACGCCGGGCTCTTCGTCGTGCAGCTCGACTCCCCCGAGATCCCCCCGGCGGAGCGGCCGGAGCGCGGCGCCTACCGCCGCGTGCTGGTCCAGGTGACCGACCTCGCGGTCCACGCCAAGGTCGGCCCCGAGAGCGGCCTGGCCTGGGTGACCTCGGTGACCCAGGGGACGCCGGTCGAGGGGGCCTCGGTCGAGATGCTGGCCTTCGACGGGACCCCCTTCTTCCGCGGCACGACCGACCGCGACGGCCTGCTGCGCCTGCCCGGCGTCGCCGACCGCGTCAGCGGGGCCGAGTGGAACCCGGAGCTGCGCGCCCTGGTCGTCGCCAGCAAGGACGGCGACACCGGTTTCGCGGCGACCGGCTTCGACGACTCCTACACCCCGTGGGCGATGGGGATGATGGGCGGCTGGGAGGGGAAGGTTCCCGAGGCGCTCGGCACCGTCACACCGGAGCGCGGGATCTACCGCCCCGGCGACACCGTCCACTTCGTCGGCGTCGCGCGCACGGTCAAGCTGGGCCGGCTCGGACGCCCCGCCGCCGGGACGCCGGTCGCGGTGACGCTGCTCGACGGGCGCGGCATGGACGTCGCGAAGGTCGATGCGACGCTCACCCCGTTCGGGACCTTCTCGGGCGACGCGGTGATCCCCAAGGCGGCCCCGCTCGGCTACTGGTCGCTGCGCGCGGCGCTGAAGGACGGCGCGGCGCCGCTGGAGTACTACGGCTCGTTCCGGGTCGAGGAGTACCGCGCCCCGCCCTTCCTGGTCAACGTGAAGGCCGGGGCGGCCGACGCGCTGCCGGGCGACCCGCTCGGCGCCGAGGTCGTCGCGCGCTACGCCTTCGGCGGCGCGATGGCCGGCGCCCCGGTGCGCTGGAGCGCGCTGCGCTCACCGCTCGACTTCCTCCCTCCCGGCAACCCCGGCTTCGAGTTCGGGCAGAGCTTCTGGTGGTGGGACGACGAGACGCCGCGCCCGTCGGCCGCGCAGACCGCGGCCGGCGAGGGGCTGGCCGGCGCGCAGGGGAGCTTCGGCTTCGACGCCGGCCGCGCCGAGGCGCCGGGCGAGCGGCCGTGGTCCTACACGCTGGAGGCCGAGGTCACCGACGTCAGCCGCCAGCGCGTCGCGAACCGGGCCACCGTCACGGTCCACCCGGCCGAGGCCTACGCCGGGGTGCGCGTCGCGAACGAAGGGTTCGGCGAGGAAGGGAAGCCGGTCGCGATCGAGCTGATCGCGGCCGCGCCCGACGGGACGCGCCGCGCCGGGCTGACGATCGACGTCGCCGTCACGCGCCGGGTCTGGAAATCGATCCGCAAGAAGGGGGCCGGCGAGCGCTGGGAGACGATCACCGAGCCGGTCGACGAGCCCGCGGCGTCGTGCCGCGTGACGAGCGCCGAGACCCCGCAGCCCTGCCGCTTCACCCCGGAAGCGGGCGGGCTCTTCATCCTCGAGGCGACGCTGAAGGACGGCGCCGGCCGGACGCAGA
>JALOKP010000222.1 GCA_025456425.1 Acidobacteriota bacterium
CCGCGCAAAGGAGCGCAGGTTGCGCCACAGCAGCGGCTCAGCGTACGCGAGCCAGGCGCGGAACCCGTCGTGGGATCCGCGCCTGGTCTCGTTCCATGCTGCGTCGGCGGCGGTCATGCGTGTCGCCCGTCGGGCCTCCGTCTGCTACGGCAGCTGCTTCACGTCGAGCACGATCACGCGCCCGCCCGCTTTCATCGTCACGCGGAAGGGGCCGTGGGCCAGGAAGCCCTCCCAGTCGGCAGCCCGCAGCGCGAGCTGCACCGTGAGACCGGCCCGGTACCGGCCGCGATAGGTTGACCGCTCCTCGACGACCGTGGCCTTGAGGACCGGGCCGCCGTGCGACTGGGCTGTGACCCGGGTGCCGCCGGGCGGCAGCTCCATCGCGTCGATCGGGATCTCGAACTCGAGCAGCATCACGTCGCCGAGGAGCTGCAGAACCCGCGCCTCGCCCTCGATGTTGATCCTGCGCTCCGCGCTCTCGTGGCCGAATCGGCGCATCGATGGCTGAAGAGAGTCCTCTGGCGACTCGTAATCACCGATTGCCGACCGGAGCTCGCAGAACTCCACCCGGTCGGGGAAGAGCCCAACCCGAACCTCCGGGGCAGCCGCGCGCGGCGCAAAGAACCCCGCAACGGTCTGCCCGCCAAAGCCCACCCCCTCCGCCGACACGTCCTCGGGCATCTCGACCGCCAGCTTCACGCGTCGGCGCGGCGCACGCGGGTCGACCGCGGGCTCCTCGGCGATGGCCACCAGGCTGGTGCGGCTCGAGACGATGCGGTGGCGCAGGGCCACGCGCTCGATCTGCGCGTCGACGGCGCTGGCCAGGCCGCGCGACGCGGAGCGCCGGGCCTCCAGGTCCTCGATCACCTCGCGACCGAAGAGCGCCCCGGCGGGGAGGCCGGCGACCGGGTCGGCCGCCTTCTCCGCGACTTCCGCGCTCCAGGCCCACGGCGCACCCTCCCCGGCCAGCGTGCCGCGCACTTCCAGCGTCCCCCCGCCCGGCCGCAGCTCGACGGCCAAGGTGAGCGGCCGCCCCGCGAAGAGGTCCGCGGGCCGCTCCGGTGCGACCGCCAGCAGCGCGCTTCCGCCCACGGTCACGCCGACCAGCACCGGGGCCTCGGTCGCCGCGCGCAGCCGGGCCGCTGCCGCCGCGGGATCGTCCGCCAGCGGGATCAGGATCTCCTGGCCGCGGCCCGCGCGTGCCAGCCCGCGCGTCAGCGTGCGATTCGGCGCGGAGCCGACGCCGACGACGTGGATTCGCGAGGCTGCCGGCAGCGTCGTGAGCGCCTCGCCGACCACCTCGGCCTCAAAGCCGATCTCGCCGTCGGTGACGAGCACGACCTGCCGCTGCTCGTGCTCGCGCAGCGGCGCCAGCGCGCGCTTCAGGGCGCTCAGCATCTCGGTCGCGCCGCCCGCCTCGAGCTGCTTCACGGCGGCCACCGCGGCCGCGATCGCCTCGGGCGTCGCAGCGACGACGCTTCCCGTCAGCGACCTCGGGCTGTTCGAGAAGGCGATCAGCTCGAACTGGTCGTTCGGCCCGAGCCCGCGCAGCAGCGCGAGCACCACGGCCCGCGCGTGCTCGATCGGGCGGCCGGACATCGAGCCGCTGGCGTCGATCAGGACGGTCAGCGAGCGCGGCAGGACCGCGCGCGGCACCGACGGCGGCGTCAGCGTCAGGAGCGCGTAGCGACCGTCGTCGCCGGGGAGACCGCTCCCCTCGAGCAGGCGCACGCCGGTCTCGGCGCCGGCTGCGTTCCAGCGCACGACGACGTCGCGGTTGAGCGGCGCGCCGGAAGCGAAGGAGATCCGCGTCGCGGCGAGCGCGCCAGCGCCGGAGGAATCGGCTCCCTCGATCGCGACCGGGTGGCTCGGCGAACGCGGCGCGAGCTCCGCCGCCGCCCCGTCCGTCACCAGCAGCTCGAGCGCGACGCGCGGCGGCGTCCCCGCCGCGTCCGCGCGCTCGGGATCGAGCGCCGGCGCGTCCGGCACGCGCCCCGCGTCGCCCATGTAGCGGACTCCGACGACGGTCGGGAAACGCCACTCCCACTCCGGCGCGTGCCCCTCGGACCGCACGAAGGCCAGCGGCTGCACGACGTCGATCTCGACCTGGACCTCCGCTCCCGGCGGGACGTTGCCCAGCGACTGGGTGAAGGTGTCGGCGCGCTGCTGCTCCAGCAGGCCGGCCGTGTGCCCCGCGACCAGCGCGTCGCGGTAGCGCCTGGTCGCCCTCTCGCGGACCTCGACCTCGCCGACGATCGTCCGCTCGCCGATCCGGATGCGATAGCCGAGCACCGCGCCGTCCGCCGGCAGCGGCATCGTGTAGATCGCCTCGAGCGGCTCGGCGAACGGGTTGCCGAAGGTCTGCTCGAGCGTAGTTGCCGCCACGCCGGCGCCGGCGCGCGTGCGCAGGGTCGCGGAGCGGAGCGGGTACTCCTGGCCGTCGACGCTCACCAGCCCGCGCTGGGGAACGGCCGTCGTGGCGTGCAGCGTGCTCATCGTCTGGGCCTCCCGGGGCGCCGGCCCTTCCCGGCGCCTGCACGGGGCCAACGCCCGGGGGGCTCAGTTTGTGACAGCGGGAGCGGGAAACCTAGCGGGCAGGACTCCTGAGCTGTCGGCGGAGACGGCGCCGGCGCGGCCTGCTCGCGGCGGTGTGGGTGTCTCCTGAGTCAAACGGGCCGGCGACTGCGTCTCTCTCCCCGGAGAGGGTTTCCGTGCCCAGCGGTCCCCCGCGCCGAGAGGGAGATTTGCGATGAGGTGCTCCGAACTGCCCTTCGCGCGGGCGTCTCGGACGAAGGACGGTGCGTCCGATCGAGGGCGGCAGCTAGGCCTCGACGGACCCGCGGCTCGTCGCGGCGCACAACCGCGGTCGGCAGCGGACCTGCGGCGCGCGAGCAAACCCCCTGTCGAGGAGAGGTTACTCGCCCTTCTCGGCACTCACGGTGGCTCCGCAGAAGTACACTCCTGTCACAACTCGCGATACTGGGTCGTCACTTCGCGCATGCCCCGGGGGAGGGTGTCCATGAGCGCCGAGATCGATCGCGGTTCGTACCCGAAAGACGTGGCTCGTCTCCTCGCGCGGCACGCCCCGGGCTTGCTCGGAGCAGCGTTCGTCGCGGCGCTCGCGCTCGCTCCCGCGGCGGCGCTGGCGGGAGAGCCCTCGACCGGCCCCGGCGTGTCCGGCAGCTGGCTGTCGCAAGTGCAGCAGGGGATCGCCAGCGAGGAGTACCAGGTGACGTGGCAGACCGAGACGGCGCTCCCGGATCTCGACGCCGCGTGGCAGGCGCCGAACCGGTCGCACGGCCTGCGCACATACTTCACCGCGGCGGGCATCCGCGTGGTGCCGCGCCAGGACGCCGCGCCATCGTGGGAGTGGGGGCTGGCGTGGGTCGGCTACGGCCGCGGCGGGATGTCGTGGGCCGTGCCGGCGGCGCGCCTCTGCTCGACGCGTCTCCCGAGCAGTGGAGCCGGTCGGTCGAGGGCGAGCCGGAACAGCTCGGCTCGGTCGCTCCGGGCCGCGGGCGCCGCCTGGCCGCGGAGCGGCTCGTTCACGTGGACCTGGCGCTCACGGGGTCGCTCCGCCCCGTCGTCTCGGAAGACGGCCTCGCCATCGACTTCGAGGCGCCCGGGGGCGCGCGC
>JALOKP010000115.1 GCA_025456425.1 Acidobacteriota bacterium
GAGGCCACGGTCGCGACCGCCTTGGCCACGGTGCTCTCGGGGATCGCGCGGCCCTGGAACTCGGTCGCGGACCGGCCGCGGATCCGCGACCAGGCGCTGCAGGCCAGGATCCCGGCGGTGCTGGTCTTGACGCCGCCCCCGGTCCCGCCCGGCGAAGCGCCGACGAACATCAGCAGGATCCCGAAGAGCAGCGTGACGCTGGTCAGGGAGCCGGTCAGCACGGTGTCGAATCCGGCCGTGCGGCAGGTCACCGAGTAGAACAGCGCCGAGAGGATCCGGCCGTGCCAGGGGGCGTCGCGCAGCGAGTTGGTCCATTCGCAGAACAGGAAGACGGCCGCCCCGGCAGCGACCAGCAGGCCGGTCACCAGGAGGACCATCCGGGTGTGAAGCGACAGGCGCCACCAGGCGCGGTTCTTCCGCGGCAGCCGGCGGATCCGCGCCAGGTCGGCGATGACCGTGAAGCCGATGCCGCCGACGACGATCAGCCCCATCACCGCCAGGTTCACGACGGGGTCGTCGCGGTAGCTCTCGAGGTTGTCGGGGAAGAGCGCGAAGCCGGCGTTGCAGAACGCCGAAACCGAGTGGAAGAGGGCCAGCCAGGCGGTGTGCAGCCCGAACTCGCCGCGGCTCATCCCGAAGCCGACGAACAGCGCGACGGCGCCGAGCCCCTCGATCGCTGCGGTCGTGGCCACGGCGTGACGCAGGATCGAGCGTGGCGAGACGCCGCGCAGGCCGCCGTGGGCGGTCTCGACGTACATCCGCTGCGACAGCTCGTCGCGCTGCCGGACCATCGCCAGCACGAACCCCGACAGGCTGAGGATCCCCAGGCCCCCCAGCTGGATCAGCGCCAGCAGGACGAACTGCCCGGCCGGGCTGAGCCGGGTCCCGGGGTCGAACACGGTCAGCCCGGTGACGCAGACCGCGGAGGTCGATGTGAAGAGGGCCTCGACGAAGCCCAGGCGCGGCCCCGCCGCGCTGGCAGGCAGCATGAGCAGCGCCGTCCCCATCGCGATCAAGCCGGCGAACGAGGCGACGATCGCCTTCTGGATCCGGGTCGTCATCGGTTCAGGGTACCGCAGGGGCCGGCCTCCGTACCGGCCCCTTGCGGGCGGCCACGGAGGGCCGCCCCTACGCTTTCCTGAGGCGGGCCGCCTGCAGCGCGGTGATCGCCGCCGAGCGCACGATCTCGTCGGTCGACGCGACGTGGTTCAGCAGGTTGACCGGCTTGGCCAGGCCGCAGAGGATCGGGCCGACGATCTCGGCTCCGGCGGCGTGGCGCAGCAGCTTGTAGGCCGCGTTGCCGGCGTCGAGGCTGGGGAAGACCAGCACGTTGGCGTCACCCTGGATCAGCGACTGCGGGCAGACCGCGGCGACTTCCGGGCTGAGCGCGGTGTCGACCATCATCTCGCCGTCGACGACCAGGTCCGGCCGCTTGGCGCGGACGATCCGCATCGCCGCCGCGACCTTGTCCGGCTCGGGGTGGTTGACCGAGCCGAAGTTGGAGAAGGAGATCAGCGCCACCTTGGGCTGCAGGTCGAACAGCGACTCGGCCGTCTCGGCGGCCTGGATCGCCATCTCGGCCAGCGTGTCGGCGTCGGGCTCGATGTTGATCGCAGTGTCCGAGAGGATCAGCAGGCGGTCCTTCAGGATGCAGGCCATGGCGGCCGAGACCCGCTTCACGCCGGGCCGTGGGCCGATGATCTGGAGCGACGGCTTGACCGTGTCGGCGTAGGCCTTGCCGATCCCGCCGACCAGCCCGTCGGCCAGCCCGAGTTCGACCAGCAGCAGGCCGAAGGTCGTCGGCCGCAGCACGAGCTGGCGGGCTCGGGCCGGCGTCACGCCGCGCCGCTGCCGCTTCTCGAACAGCCGCGCCGCGAGCTTCTCGAGGTCGGGATAGGTGTACGGGTCGAGGATCGTGATCCCCTCGAGGTCGGCGCCGTGGGTCTCGGCGAGCCCGTGGATCTTCTTCTCGTCGCCCAGCAGGATCGGTGTCGCGATCTTCTCCTCGACCAGCCGCTGCGCGGCGCGGATCACGTGCAGCTCGTCCCCCTCGGTCAGCACGATCCGGGCCGGGGTGTTCCGTGCCTTGTCCATGAAGCCGCGGATCACGCGCCGGCCGGGTCCCAGGTAGGTGACCTCGAGGTGCTTGGCGTAGGCCTCCTTCCCCTGCCAGGCCCCGGCTTTGCGCGCGACGCCGGTGTCGATCGCGGCCTGCGCCACGGCCGGCGCGACCCACAGCAGCACCCGCGGGTCGAGCGGCTTCGGGATGATGTACTCGGGCCCGAAGCGCAGCTCGTCGACGCCGTAGGCTGCCATCACCTCGTCGGGAACGTCGGTCTTGGCCAGGTCGGCCAGGGCGTGGGACGCGGCCAGCTTCATCTGCATGTTGATCTGCTTCGCGCCGATGTCGAGCGCACCGCGGAAGATGAAGGGGAAGCCCAGGACGTTGTTGACCTGGTTGGGGTAGTCCGAGCGACCGGTCGCGAGGATCGCGTCCGGGCGCGCGGCGCGCGCCAGCTCGTACTTGATCTCCGGGTTCGGGTTCGACATCGCGAAGATGATCGGCTTCGGCGCCATCGACTTGACCATCTCCTCGCTGACCAGGTCGGGACCGGACAGGCCGAGGAAGATGTCGGCGTTCCGCATCGCGTCCTCGAGCGTGCGGTCCTTGGTGTCGTTGGCCCAGGCCTCCTTGTAGGAGTTCATGTGCTCGGTCCGCCCCTTCCAGATCACGCCGGCGCGGTCGAGCAGCAGAATGTTCTGCCTGGGGAAGCCCGAGGCGACCAGCATGTCGCCGCAGGCGATCCCCGCGGCGCCGGCGCCGAGGATCACGACCTTGCAGGCGTCGCGCCCCTTGCCGAGGATCTCCAGCGAGTTGAGGATCCCCGCGGTGCTGATGATCGCGGTCCCGTGCTGGTCGTCGTGGAAGACGGCCTTGATGTCCTCGAGGTTGATCCCGCCGAAGGTCGGGGCGATCAGCTGGACGGTCCGGATGACCTCCTCGACGTCGTGGCTGTCGACCTCGATGTCGAACACGTCGATCCCGGCGAACCGGTTGAAGAGAACCCCCTTGCCCTCCATCACGGGCTTGCCGGACAGGGCCCCGATGTCGCCGAGGCCGAGCACCGCGGTCCCGTTGCTGATCACGGCGACCAGGTTCCCCTTGTTGGTGTAGTGGTAGGCCAGTTCCGGGTCCTTCTCGATCTCCTTGCAGGGGACCGCGACGCCGGGGGTGTAGGCCAGCGAGAGGTCGCGCTGGGAAAGACAGGGCTTGGTCGGGTAAACGCCCAGTTTCCCCGGGCGCGGGAACTCGTGGTAGGCGAGGGCTTCCTCGTCGCGGATCTTCACGAACTTCGCCATGGAGTCCTTCTCCTGCCGGCCATCGCCGGGGGCGCGGCCAGGGGCCGCGGAAGGCCGGGGCGGGGGTGGGAGGGCCCCGGGAAACCAGATCATAAGCCGGACGCGGTCAGTCAGTCAGCCCGGCCCGCGGGATGGCGCGGGGCCGGGGCGGAACCGAGGTTCTCCCTGCAGCGCCGTCCCCGCGGCGCGCGCGGAGGTTTCCCGCCCATGCGCCGCACCGCCCGCCGTGCCGCCCTCGCCCTGGGATCGCTCCTGACCCTGGTTCAAGCGGCCCCGGCCGCCCCGCCCCTCCCGGCCCGGAACTCCGTTTCGGCCCCCCGCCTGGCGGTTCCCGGGCGGAGCCGGCCCGCGCCGCAGCCGGCCGGCCTGCGCCCGTCGGGATCGGACAGTCCGGGGCTGGAGTGGTGCGACGGGATCGACAACGACGGCGACGGCTCGGTCGACGAGGAGCGCGGGATCCGCTTCGTCGCCCCCGGGGGGAGCGACGACGACAACCTGTGCCTCGACCCCGGGATCCCCTGCGCCACGATCGGCCGGGGGATCCGGGCGGCGTGCGATGCGGAGACGGTCCAGGTCGCCGCCGGGCTCTTCGTCGAGGACCTGGTGATCGACCGCCCGC
The DNA here is from genome assembly GCA_025456425.1 of Acidobacteriota bacterium. GTDB lineage: Bacteria > Acidobacteriota > Polarisedimenticolia > J045 > J045 > JALOKP01. The sequence goes on from JALOKP010000115.1 coordinate 3,980, forward strand.
TGTCGCTGATGCGTTGGGGCCCGCCCCCCAACCCCGAACTGCGCGGCACGGGGAGCGGCGACGTGATCGCGATCCGTTCCTCGCGGGTCACGGTCGGTGGAATCGAGGTCTCCGGCGCGCCCGGCCATGCCTGCGTGAGGATCGGCGACCCGGCGCACCCGGACGTGAGGCACGCGCGGATCGAGAACATGGGGATCAGCGGCTGCGCCTTCGGCGTGGTCGCCGACAGCACCGGGACCCCCGCCGACACCGACACGCAGAACCGGGTCCTCTCGGTCCACGTCTACGGGATGCGGGCCGACGGCCGGCCGGGAAGCGGCAGCGGCGTGCTGGGAGTCAACGGCACCGGGCGGCTGCTCGTGATCGGCAACCTGATCGACGGCAACGACGGCGCCGCGGTCCGCGTGCTGGAGCCGCCCGAAGGGAAGGGGAACGACTGGATCCTGGTCGTTGGGAACCAGCTTCGGGGCAACGGCCGCGCGGCCGGGGCCGACTCGCACGCCGCGGTTGAGGTCGATCGCGCGACCCGGGTGCGGGTCGAGGGGAACTGGATCCAGGGGCAGGTCGGGGACGGCTCGGGAAGTCCGGGCGACGGCGCGGTCTTCCGCGACGCGACGGGCGGCGAGTTCGCGTGCAACCGGGTCGAGGACAACGGGACGGGGGTGCGGCTGGCCGGCACGACCTCCGGCATCCAGATCGTCTCGAACCGCTTCACGGCCCACGCGATCGCGGCGGTCGCGGTCGGCTCGGCGACCGGGAGCGGCTCCTCGTCCCGCGAGAACCTCTTTTCCGGCAACGCCGTCGCGGTCGACAACGGCTCGGGCGCGACCTTCGACGCGCGCCACTGCTGGTGGGGCGGCGCGAGTGGTCCGGGGAGCGCCTCGGACGGGGTGCGCGGCCCGGTCGACGTCTCGGACTTCATCGCGCGCGGCGTGGCGCCGCGGCTGGTCCGCCGGCCTGTGTCCTCGGGATGGGGGCCCGCCGTGGCGGCCTGCTACGACCTGCTGCAGGACGCAATCGCGGCGGCGGAACCGGGCGATCTCGTGCTGGTCGGCGCCGGAACCTACTACGGGCACTTCGCGCTCGACAAGCGGGTCGACCTCGAAGGGGTCGAGGCTCCGAACGCCTGCTCGCCCAGCGTGCTCGATGGCAGGCAGGCCGGCGGGTCGCACCTCCCGGCGCTGGAGCTGTCGGGGGTCAGCGGCGTGAGGGTCGCCCGCCTGACGATTCGCAACGCCGGCGTCGGGACCCCCTGCGGCGCCAACCAGGGAGACGAGGTCGGGCTGTCGCTGCGGGACGTGGGCCTGTCGGTCTTCAGCGACCTGTGCCTGGGCGGGAACGGCGTCAGCGAACTGCGCCTGTCCGGCGAGAGCGACGGCAATCGGCTGGCCCGGATCGCGATCGACGGCGTGCTCCGCGACGAGTTCGGCCAGGACGCCTGCGGCCACCGCTCGCGCGACGGCGTGCTGCTGGCCGGGCGCTCGGCGTGCGAAGGGGGCACGGCGGCGCTGGCCGAGTCGAACGCGCTGGAGGACCTGACGATCGTCGGCGTGGCTCGCGGCGTCGCGCTGCGGCTGGCGCGCGGGACGACGATCGACCGCGCGGTCGTCGCGCCGCAGCGGTCGCCGGCCTGGTTCGGCGGAAGCTGGGCGGCGGGCGTGCACCTCGACACCGCCGAAACGACCGCGCTGGCCGACCTGGAGATCGACGCGACGGCGGCCTCCGAGGGGATCCGGGTCGCGGGGCGGGCTGCCGGGGACTGCGCGACGGAACTGCAGGACGCGGCGGGGACGAGGATCGAGCGTGCGATCGTGACGCGCGCGCAGGGTCCCGGGGTGCATCTACACCGTGCGGTCGGCGATCCCGGCGCTCCCACCGGGACCGTGCTGAGCTGCGTCGACCTGGAGGCGAACGCGATCGGCCTGGAGGTCGACCTGGTGGCCAGGCCCGGCGGGCCGGCCAACCGGATCGAATCGTCGGACCTGGCAGGAAACGGGCAGGGCCTGCGGAACAACGACTCCGAGCCGATTGCCGCCACGGGGAACTGGTGGGCCGCGGCGAGCGGGCCCGGGGGGGCCGGCCCGGGTTCGGGCGATGCGGCCGTCGGGGCCGTGCTGTTCGGGCCGTTCCTGCGCTCGTCCGCCTTCGACGACGACGACGGGGACGGGTACAGCGACTGCGACGGCGACGCCGACGACACCGACGCCCGGGTGCGCCCGGGGCCCGACACTTGCGACGGCTTCGACAACGATCTCGACGGCACCATCGACGAGGACCGCACGCCGGAAAGCTGCGACGGCCTCGACAACGACTGCAACGGGCTGGTTGACGACGTGGCACCGCCGGACGGCTCGGGCCGGATGACGCTCGCACGCGAGGCCGGGCTGGTGCGGATCGCGTGGGACGCGGTCGCCGGCGCCGGGGCCTACGACCTGCTCGGCGGCGATCTCGCGGCCCTGGCCGCGACGCACGGCAGCTTCGCCGCGGCGGTCAGCGGCTGCCTGGCCGACGACACAGCCGTCCTCGACGCGACCGATACGGTCTCCGGGCCGAGCCGGTTCTACCTGCTGCGCGGCGTCGCCTGCGCGCGCGGGGGGACCTGGGACGGGTCCCCGGGGCCCGGGCAGGCCGGGCCGCGCGATCCGGGGATCGCGGCGGCTCCCGCGCGCTGCCCCTGAGCCGCCGCGAGCTGGACGGGAACGGAGCCGACTCGGCAGAATAGGGGCCGGACCCCGGAGCAGGACCATGGGCAGGAAGGACAAGTGCTGCGACCGCTACAAGAAGAAGGAGAAGTACTGCGGCGGTTGCCCGATCGTCGACACGTGCGAGGACGCGCCGCGGACCGGCCCGGACGCGGAGCGTGCAGGGAATAAGACGGGGAAGAAGGCGGAGAAGCCGGCGACGGAGAAGAAGGCCAAGAAGGACGAGCGGGCCGAGAAGGAGAAGAAGGACAAGAAGGCCAAGAAAGACAAGAAGCTGAAGAAGGAAGAGAAGGAGAAGAAGGAGAAGAAGGAGAAGAAGAGAAAGAAAGAGAAGCTCGAGAAGCAGAGCAAGGAGCGGGAGTAGCACGGCCGCATGGGCAAGCGGGCCGAGTAGGACGGGGCTGCAGGCTGCGGGTCTCGCGCGCCGCGCCGATTGCGCTATCATCCACCGCGATCTGAACGGCTGCGAGCCCGTTCCGGCTGGGAGATGGAGCCATGTCCTACAGCTCGTTGGCGGACCCGAGAGTCGACGGCTACTTCGATCCGTCGCGCCTGGCCGTCGCGCCGGCCGACCGCACCCATCGCCTCGATCCCCCGAAGAGCATGGTCCAGCGCGGCGTCCGCGCGCTGGGCAACAGTCTGGAGTCGTTCGTGGTCCGGATGTCGGTCCACGGCGATCCGCCGTTCTACGACACGGCGCTGTTCCCCTGGGTGCGGGAGGTCGAAGCCGGGTGGCGCCTGATCCGCGCCGAACTCGACCGGATCATGCCCGAGCACGACCGTCTGCCGAACTTCCACGAGATCCTCGAGCCGGTGAAGACGATCACAACCGACGCCCAGTGGAAGACCTACTGGCTGACCGCGGTCGGCGTCGACTGCAGCGAGAACCAGCGGCGCTTCCCCGAGACGATGCGGATCCTCAACCGGATCCCCGGGATGAAGAACGCCTTCTTCTCGATCCTCTCGCCCGGCAAGTACATCCCGCCCCACCGCGGCGCGTACAACGGCATCCTGCGCTTCCACCTCGGCCTGATCGTGCCCGAGCCGAAGGAGAAGTGCCGGATCCGCGTGGCGCGCGAGATCCGCCACTGGGAGGAGGGCCAGAGCCTGATCTTCGACGACACCTTCAACCACGAGGTCTGGAACGAGACCGACGGCCTGCGCGCGGTGCTGTTCGTCGACTTCGCACGACCGCTGAAGGGCGCGCTGAACGCGCTCAACGAGCGGCTGATCTCGATGGGCGCGCTGGCGCCGGCGATGCGCGAGGCGAACGAGAACCTGCAGCAGTGGTCGAAGGAGTTCTACCGCAAGGACAACTGAGCCCGCGCGGCCCTGGCGGGCCGGCCCCTACGAGAACCGAAGGGCGATCCCGGCCTCGTCGAGGTGCGCCAGGAACTCCCGGAACAGCGGCTCGTCGAAGGCCAGCCGCTCGGCGGGATGGGCGCCCGGCTCGCCGAGCTTCCCCTCCGCCATCAGCCGGGCGGCGACGATCGCCGGCCAGCCGGTGGTCCGCGCCATCGAGGAGTCGCCGGTCGAGGGGTCGGTCCGGTCGAGCAGGTCGACCCGCTTCACGACCCGCTGCGAGCCCTCGAGCCCCTCGACCTCGACCCGCATCGCGGTGAACTCGGCCTCGCCCGGCTCGAGCTTCCAGTCGTCGATCAGCAGGCGCGCGGTCAGGTCGATCGGCCGCACGCGCTGGCCCGCGACCTCGACCGGCTGCTCGCCGAAGAACCCCAGGGCCTGGAGCACGCGGATCTTCTCGATGTGCCCCGGCCAGCGCATCGTCTTCTCGCGCATCGTCGGGATCTCGAGCGTCCAGAGCAGCGTGCGAAGCCCGTCGGTGTTGAAGGCCTCGAGCGTGCCGACGCCGGGGAAGTCGATCAGCTCGGGCTCCGAGAGCGCGGGGCGGGTGACCGGCGTCCCGCGGTCCTTGAACCGCGCCGGCCGCGTGTACTCCTCGATCACGTCGATCGGCGAGAAGGGGGCCTTGTACTCGAGCGGCCAGCGGCGCGCGACGGGGAGCCCGCCGACCATGATCGTCAGCGCGTCGGCGCGCGTCAGGCGCCGCGCCAGGTGCGCGCCCAGCATCCCGCCCAGGCCCGGCATCACGCCGCAATCGAGGATCGCGGCCACCCCGCGGGCCCGGGCCGGGGCGTCGAGGTCGCGCGGGTCCTCGGGGAAGAACGAGATGTCGACCAGCGGCCGGCCGGCCTCGATCACGGTCCGCGCCGTCGCGTGGCCCAGGAACCCGGGCACGGCGCCGACGACGAGGTCGGCCGCCTGCGCGGCCTGGGCGACCACCTCGGCGCGCGACAGGTCGGCTTCGCGCACGGCCAGGGGGGCGCGGCGCCGCGACGCCTCCAGCGCGGCCGCGTCGCGGTCGTAGAGCGTCACGGCGAAGCCGTCGTGCGCCAGCCGCCGCGCGATGAAGCCCCCCACCATTCCCCCGCCGAGCACCGCGATCTTCCGGTCGTGCATGAACGCCTGTCCTTTCCCAACGCCGGGTGGGCGCGGGCGGGAGGATAGCTGGACGGGCGGGGTGACCGCTCCCCCCGCCGGCGGCGGCCGCCGCCGCGCCGCGCGCGGGCGGCCGCGGAAAGCGCGGATCTCCCTTGGCGATCCGCCGCGCCGCGGGGAAGATAGCCCCTGTCCCGGCCGCGCCGGGAGGAGGCTACTTGCGCGCCCGGCTCCCGCTCGTCCTGGCCCTGCTCGTGGTCGCGACCCTCGCCCCCGGCTCGCGGACGCCCGCCGTGGCGGCGCCTTCCGCTCCGGCGGCTCCTGCCGCTCCCGCGCCCCCCGGCCCGGGCTGGCTCGCGCTCGACTACCGGCCGCTGGTCGACCTGCGCCAGCCGACCCACTCCGGCGAACCGGTCGGCATGGTCCTCGAGCGGCTGGGCGGGCGGCCCCGACCGGGAGGGACCGTCCCGGCCGACGCGGCCGACGCGGCGGATCACTCGCTGGTCGATCCCCTGCTGGAGCCCTTCGCCTTCGTGATGGCCGACGCGGTCGAGGCGGCGGCCGGTGCCGGCGCGCCGGGTTTCCTCGAGATCGGCTCGCTGTTCCCGCCGGGTGCCCCCGAGCCGGCGTGGGCCGAGCTGGTGCGCGCGCGGCGCTACCTGCTCGAGAGCGACGGCCGCGGCACGCTGCGCGCGTTCGTGCCGTGGGCCGCCGGGGAGAAGGGCGGCGACGGCGCGCGCCTGCCCGCCGCCGACGAGGTCGAGGCCGCGAAGGCGGCGTGGGCCGAGGCCTGGCCCGTGCTGCGCCACGCGCTCGCCGCCGAGCGGCGCCGCACCGGCAAGCCGCTGGCGGTCGAGGTTCGCGCCTACGCGCACTTCCCGGCGCGCACGCGCTTCCTGCTCGGCGCGCGGCCACACCGCGTGACGGTCGACGCGACCGGACCCGACGGCCGGCGCGCGCCGCTCGACCTGGCGGCGTGGCAGCGCTTTCTCGACCAGGGGCTGACGCTGGAGGGGGCGCGGCTGGATCCGGACGGCGGGATCGTGCTGTTCGGCAGCCCCGCGGCTGCGAAGCCGTCGATCCTCGGGCGGCCGGTGTCGCTGGCCGACGCCGCGGTGGCCTACCGCGCGGTCTTCCACGGCGGCGCGGCCGAGCCGTACATGAGCCTCGATCGCGGCTTCGCGCCGCAGACGGCGCTGGTCAACTACGGCGGCCGGCTGCAGGACACCGGGCTGGGGATGGTCAGCCTGCTCTGCGACGCGCGCTTCAAGACCTTCTCGCAGGGGATCGACATCGTCGAGGGGGCCGACGTCCGCGCGCGCGTGCGCGCCACGGTGCCCGGCTTCCGGACGCACCTCGAGCGCTTCGCGGGCGACGCCGGGTCGAAGGGGCTTTCCGGCCAGCAGACGCGGCTCTGGTTCTACCCCGACACGGTCGAGTTGACGCTCTCGGCGGAAGGCGACCTGCTGGCGATGCGCCGGGCGCGGATGGCCGCGGCCTCGGAAAAGGTGCAGGTCGGCACGGGGGAGGGGATCGCCCCCGCGGCGCCGTGGACCAAGGCGACCGTCGACGAGATCAACCGCGACTACGACGCGCTGGCGCGCCTCTTTCCGGAAATGGCCGACCTCGACCAGGCGGTGCGCTGGCTCTCGCTCTTCACCTGGCTGCGCGCGGCGGACCGCGCGGGGCTGCCGGTGCCGGAGCTCGACGCGCTGCTCGCGATCGAGCTTCCCGCGGCGCCGACGCCGCGCCGGTTCCCGCAGCTCCTGGCCTTCAACGCCGTGCCGGAGACCCCCGGACCCGGCGCGGTCGACGTCTTCGAGCGGGTCGACGTTGGCGCCGCGCTCGACCGGCTCGCGCCCCCCGGCGGCCGGCCGCTCCCGGCGGCGGAGCGCTTCCGCCGCGCGCTCGCGGCCCTCGACCGGCGCGACCCGCAGCAGGCCGCGCTGGCGGCGGAGCTGGCCGAACTCAACGCGACGGCGGCGACCGACACCGAGCTGGACGCCGCGGCCTTCCGCGCCGAGCGGCTGCGGATGCACCAGTTGGTGCTGGGGACGCTGCCCGCGGCGGATCGCACGAAGCTGCGCGCCCGCGCCCAGGCCGGCGACCCGCCGCGCGTCTTCAGCGTCGGGATCGGCGGGCTCGACCTGGGGATGGGCTCGTCGCTGGCCCGCGCCGCGGGACGCAGCGGCGGGCTGACCGGGCTGGGCGCGACGGCGCGCGCGGCGACCGGATCCGGGGCGGGCGCGCCGCCGTCGTCCATCGCGGGGGCCGCGACGGCGTCGGCCGCGACGAGTGACGCCCCGCGCGAAGCGTGGCGGCAGGACCCGGCCGGGCTCCCGGCGGCGACGCTGCCCGCGCACGCGCCGGCGGCGGGCGAAGCGGTTGCCTGGCCGGCGGCCGTCGACGCGCGCTACCGGCGTGCGTCCCGCGACGCGGCGGGCGGTGCCCTGGTCGTGTCGCGCGTCGAGAACGGGCGCGCGCTGCGCTACCGCGTCGAACCGGGCGGGGCGATCGCGCCGCTGCCGTTCGAGGCGGCCACTCCCGCGGCCGTCCCGCAGGCGACGGCCGCCGCCGCGGCGCTGCCCGACGATCTCATGCTCCTCCAGCGCGTCGGCGAGGCCACGACTGCAGCCGGCGTGCCGGCGGTCGTGCTGCGCTTGTCGGCCGCCGGCGGCCGACAGCTCGAGGCCCCTTTCCCGCGCGCTGTGCTGCAGCGCCTGGTGCTGGGCCACGAAGCCGACCTGACGCCCGACAAGCCGCTGCCCGGCTTCTCGCAGCTCCCGCCCGCGCTGGCCGCGCTGGCCCGCACGATGGTGATGCTGCGCCCGGAGGAGACGAAGCCGCCGTGGGTCTCGGGCGCGCCGTCCTATCCCGGCGAAGAGAGCGCCGCGGTGCTGGCGCGCGCCCTCTCCGCCTGGTGGGCCGGGACCGGCAGAACCGCGGTCGCCGGCGTCGACGCGGTCGCCTCGCCGCCGCGCTGGCAGGCGGCGCCGCGACCGCGCCCCGGGGCGGTGCTGCTGCTGCCCGGCGACGCTTTTCCGGCACCCTACGCGGCGCTGGCGCCGGCGCTGCGCGAAGCCTGGAAGAACGGGCCGGTCGTTCCGGTCCTGCTCGCTCCAGCGGGTGCCTCCGGCGGCGCGCCGCCCGAGCTCGTCGTGCTCGCCAGCGCCGAAGGCGCGGCGCCGCTCGCGGCGCGCGCACTGGCCCTGGCGAACGACCCGGCGATGAAAGGGAAGCTGCTCGCCGTCCTCTCGCTGGCGTCTCCGCTGCGCGTCGATCTCGCGACGCGGCTGCTCGAGTCCGGGAACCTCGCGGGAGTCGGCCTCGCCGATTGGGGCGGCGTCTCGCTGCCGGGAGCCGTGCGCTCGCTCGGCGCGCTCGACGCGGCGCTGGCGGCCCCCGCCGGAGCCGGCGCCGCGCCGAAGCGGATCGAGGACCTGCCGGGGCCGTTCGCCTGGACCTTCTGAACGTCCCCGTCAGGCGATCCGCGCTAGAATCGCGCGCCATGTCGAACCCGCCCGCCGACCGCCCCGTCCGCGTCCGCGTCGCCCCCTCGCCGACCGGCGACCCGCACGTCGGGACCGCCTACCAGGCGCTCTACAACTACGCCTTCGCAAAGAGCCGCGGGGGGAAGTTCATCCTCAGGATCGAGGACACCGACCAGGCCCGCTCCACGCGGGAGTCCGAGCAGGCGATCCTCGACTCGCTGCGCTGGCTGGGCCTCCCGTGGGACGAGGGACCGGACGTCGGCGGGCCGTGCGCGCCCTACCGCCAGAGCGAGCGGACCGAGATCTACCGCCGCCACGTCGACGAGCTGCTCGAGAAGGGGCACGCCTACCGTTGCTTCTGCACGGCCCAGCGGCTGGACGAGATGCGCCGCGAGCAGAAGGCCAAGGGGCAGCCCGGCGGCTACGACCGGCTGTGCCGCGGGCTGTCCCCGGAGGAGTCGGCGCGCCGCGCCGCAGCCGGCGAGCCGTTCGTGGTCCGGATGAAGGTGCCGCTCGAAGGCCACTGCGTGATCCGGGACCTCCTGCACGGCGAGATCCACAAGGACTGGGCCAGCGTCGACGACCAGGTGCTGCTCAAGTCGGACGGCTTCCCCACCTAC
>JALOKP010000223.1 GCA_025456425.1 Acidobacteriota bacterium
CCCGGTCCCGGTCGTGATCAGCCGCAGCGCCGACATCCCGCTCACCGCGCGCTTCCTGGCCGGCGAGGCGCCGCAGAAGATCGTCGCCGTCCCGGCCGATCTCGACCCGTTCGCCACGGCGCCGTACGAGGCGCTCGCGGCCCGCGGCGGCGTGCGCGTGTTTCGCGCCGGCGCCGGGTCGGTCGACCTGCACGCCCTGGTCGCCGCGCTCCACGAGGACGGCGCGCGCCTGGTGGAGGTCGAGGGGGGCGGGGAGGTGGTCGCGGCCTTCCTGGCGGCCGGCCTGCTCGACGAGCTGCGCGTGACGCTGGTCCCGGTGGTGCTCGGCGGGCGCAGCGCGCCGACCCCGGTCGAAGGGGACGGCTGGCCTTTCGCGGAGCGGCGTCGACTGACGCTGCTCGAGTCCGAGCGCGTGGGCGACGAGCTGTACCTGCGCTACCAGGTCATCCTCCGGCCGGACGACGACTCGCTTGCCAAGCCCTGATCGGGGAGGCAACATTCCCGCCTCCCGTGCGGCCCCCCGCCGCGCGGCGGCTTCCCGGACGAGGACTCCATGACCTACGTCATCACCCAGCCGTGCATCACCGTGAAGGATGCCTCCTGCGTCGCGGTCTGCCCCGTGGAGTGCATCCACCCGACGAAGGACGAGCCGGAGTACGCGACCGAGAGCCAGCTCTACATCGACCCCGAGACCTGCATCGACTGCGGCGCCTGCGAGCCGGAGTGTCCGGTGGACGCGATCTTCGAGGAGGAGTTCGTTCCCGAGAAGTGGAAGAACTTCACCGCGATCAACGCCGACTGGTACAAGAAGCGCTGAGATGGGGGAGCCCGCGGCGCTCGCGCCCTGGGCGCAGCCCGACGCGCGGACCCGGGGCCGCCGCCACGACGAGCCGGAGCACGCCTACCGGCCGGTTTACGCACGCGACCGCGACCGGATCGTCCACTGCCGCGCCTTCCGCCGGCTGGAATACAAGACGCAGGTCTTCGTCAACCACGAGGGCGATCACTACCGCACGCGGCTGACCCACTCGCTCGAGGTCGCGCAGATCGCCCGGACCGTGGCGCGCGCGCTCTCGCTGAACTCCGACCTGGCCGAGTCGCTGGCGCTGTCGCACGACCTCGGCCACACTCCCTTCGGGCACCTGGGCGAGGACGTGCTCGACCCGCTGCTGGCGTCGATCGGCGGGTTCTCGCACAACCGGCAGACGCTGCGGATCGTCGAGCGGCTCGAGCAGCGCTACCCGGGCTTTCCCGGGCTCAACCTGACCTGGGAGGTGCGGGAGGGGATCGCCAAGCACAGCGGCACGCCGGACCTCGCGCGCTTCCCCGAGGCAGCCGAGTACGAGCCCGCGGTCCCGCCGCCGGTCGAGGCGCAGATGATCGACCTGGTCGACGAGATCGCGTACAACCACCACGACATCGACGACGGCCTGGAGTCGCGGCTGCTGGAGGTCGAGGACCTGGCGGAGGCGGTCCCGCTGTTCGGCCGGGCCTACCGCGAGGCGGCGCGGCGCTGGCCGGCGCAGGGCGAGCGGATGTGGGTGAAGATCGCGCTGCGCGGCGTGATCGACGCGCTGGTCTCGGACCTGGTCGCGACGACGCGCGCCGACCTGACGGCACGCGATCTGCGCTCGGTCGACGACGTCCGGGCCCAGCCGCGCTGGCTGGCCGCGCTCTCGCCGCCGATCGCCGCCGAGAACCGCGCGCTCAAGCGCTACCTGCACGAGAAGCTCTACCGGCACCCGCGGATCCTCGAGACCAAGCGCCACCTGGCCGAGGTCCTGAAGGACCTGTTCGCCGCCTACGCCGCGCAGCCCGCCGAGATGCCCGACCGCTACGCGGCGCTGGCCGAGTCGGAAGGCGCGGCCCGCGCCGCCTGCGACTACCTCGCCGGCATGACCGACCGCTTTGCGCTGCAGGAACACCGCCGCCTGTGTGGCGGTCCGGGCCCCGACGCCTTCCCGTTCGCGACGCGCCCGTAGGGGCCGGGCGCTGTCCCGGCCCGTCGTGCGCGCGGCGTCGTTCGGGCCGGCACGGACGCCGGCCCCTACCGGATGCGGACCACGACCTTGCCGAGCGCCTTCCGCTCCTCGAGCCGGCGGTGCGCGTCCGCCATCTCCTCGTACGCGAAGACCGAGTCGACGACGACCTTCAGCCGCCCCGCGCCGATCAGCTGCGCGATCGTCACCAGGTCGGCGCGGCGGCCCATCGTCGAGCCGAGGATCTCGAGGTTTCGGTAGAAGACCGGGCGGAAGTCGGCCTTCATCTCGAAGCCGGAGGAGGCCCCGACGAAGACGTAGCGGCCGCCCCGGGCCAGGGTCTGCAGCGAGCCGGCGAAGGTCTCCTGCCCGACGTGGTCGGCGACGGCGTGGATCCCGCGCGGGCCCGCCCAGGCGCGGACCGCCTTGACCCAGGCGGGGTCCTTCGAATCGAACGCCTCCTCGGCCCCCAGCGTGTGCGCCAGCGCGCGCTTCTCCGGCGAGCCCGCGGTAGCCACCACCCGCGCGCCGAACAGCCGCGCGATCTGGATCGCGGCGACCGAGACGCCCGAGGCCGCGGCGTGGACGAGCACCTTCATCCCCGGCTCGACCCGCGCCTTGTGGACGATCATCTGCCAGGCCGTGAGGAAGGTCAGGCCGAACGCAGCACCGCTCTCGAGGTCGAGCGCGTCGGCCAGCGGCCAGACGCTCGTCGCCGGCAGCACGAGGCATTCGGTCGCGGTCCCGTTGCGCCCTTCGCCGAGGATCGCGTAGCTGGGGCAGAGGTTGTCGCGGCCCGCGAGACAGGCCTCGCAGCGCATGCACGAGACCCCCGGCATCGCGAAGACGCGCGTCCCGGGCAGCGGTCCGGCCACGCCCTCCCCCAGCGCGTCGATCCGCCCCGCGCCGTCGCAGCCCGGCACGATCGGCAGCGGGAAGCGCACGCCGGGGATCCCCCGCCGGACCCAGAGGTCGAGGTGGTTGAGCGCCATCGCCTCGAGCCGGATCCGGACCTCCCCGGGGCCGGGCTCGGGGAGGGGAAGTGCGTCGATCCGCAGCAACTCGGGGCCGCCGTGCTCGTGGATCCGGTACGCGCGCATCGTCGTCGCGGCCGCCATCGGGCCTCCCTCGGAAAGCGGGATTATAGTCACCGCGTGCGCACGCCCCGCCCCGCCGCGTTGACCGCCGCCGCGCTGCTCGCCGCGCTGGGTGGAGGGTGCTATCCCGGCTCGGACGAGGCCGAGGGGCCGCTGATCGAGGTCCCGGCGATCGAGGTGAAGAAACCCCCGGAGAGCGTCCCCCCCAGCCTCGGCGTGATCGAGCTGCGGGCCTACCAGGTGCTGGTCTCGCGGGACGAGCGGCGGATCCTGGTGCGGGCGCTGGTCGAGAATCAGTCGGCGCACGACCTGCCCTCGCCCTTCCGGCTCGAGGTCCGGCTGCACCGCGGCGG
>JALOKP010000224.1 GCA_025456425.1 Acidobacteriota bacterium
AACTCGATCGTCGCGGTCGAGCAGAACAAGGGCGCCGAGATGAACCCGATGGTCAACCCCGGCGCGATCGCCGCCACCAGCATGGTGAGCGGCGCGAGCGCCGAGGAGATCTGGGGCAAGATCCTCGGCACCTACGACGCCTTCGCCGGCCGCTCGCTGAAGGTGCTGGAGGACGTCTACAAGTCCGAGGCCGAGACCAACCAGCGCAATCAGGCGATCGCGCAACTGATGTACGCGTACGGGCACATCAAGGACAATCCGCTGCGCGCCTGCGACATCTATACGAAGCAGTGCTCGGTCGGCGTCAACGCGAAAGATCTGGCGACGATGGCCGCGACGCTGGCTAACGGCGGCAGGAACCCGCTCACCGGCAAGCAGGTCCTCAAGACCGACTACGTCCCCAACGTGCTGGCCGTGATGGCCACCGCCGGCCTCTACGACGACTCCGGCAAGTGGCTCTACGTCACCGGGCTGCCAGCCAAGAGCGGCGTCGGCGGCGGCATCCTGGCCGTCTCGCCGGGGAAGTTCGGGATCGCGGTGATCTCCCCCCCGCTGGACAAGGCGGGCAACAGCGTGCGGGCCCAGAAGGCGATCGCCGACATCTCGAACGCCCTGGGCGGCAACCCCTACGCCTCGAAACCGCGCTGAGCGGGGATTCCGTCAGGTCACCCGCCGAGCGGAGCCCCTGGCCCCGGGATCCGCCCCAAAATCGGCCTAACTGCGCTTGTAATTCCAGTTAGCCCTCCCCATACTGCGCCGCCCCCGCCGTCCGGCGGGGAGAAGAGGGAGGGTTCTGTGGGGAAGAGACTGCTCGTCACGCTCGTCCTGTTGGCCGGCGCCGCTTCAGGGGCCGCGCTGGCCCAGGAGAACTTCACGAATGGACCGGTCTGGTCGTGCGCCGCCTATCGCACGAATCCGGGCCAGGCCGATGACTACATGAAGTACCTGCGCGAGAACCTCGTGCCGACCACCGCGGACGCGAAGGCGCAGGGGCTGATCCTCGATCGCAAGGTCTTCACGAAGGCGCCGACGGCCCCGGACGACTGGGACGTGATGATCTGCTCGCTCTACCCGAGCTACGGCAAGGCGCTCGACTACGACGCCGACGTCGACGCCAAGATGAAGGCGATCCAGGCCAAGCACTACAAGACGCCCGACGAGAAGCAGCAGGAGGCGATGTCGGCCAAGCGCCTGGACATGCGGACCTTCCTGTGGGTCAAGAACTTCCGCGAGATCAACCTGCGCCCGATGTAGTCCGCCGGCCGGCCGCGGGGGCGCGCTGCGCGCTCCCGCGGTCCGCGGGATCGGCCAGCGCTTCGGCGCGATCGGGAGGCTGAGCGCGTGATGAAACGCGAGCGATTCCTCTCACCCGTCGTCGACGAGATCGGAGAGCCTCGGGTGGCGCGGATCCGGCCCGAGGCGCCGTGCGGCTCCGACGGCTTTCGCGTCTGAGGACCTGACCGGATGGACGTCCGGGAGATCGCGCGGCGGACCGGGGTCGAGCCGGAGCGGATCGACGCGCTGGTGGAACTCGGCATCCTGCGCCCGGATCCGAACGGTGACCTGGACGAACGGCACGTGGCGACGGCGCGGCTCGCATTCGCCTTCGAGGCATCGGGTGTCGGTCTGGCCGACCTGGGCTCCGCGATCGAGCGGGGCGAGCTGCCGGACATCCGGCGGTTGTTGCTGAGCGAACCGGTCGGCCTCCTGGGCCGGTCGCACGCCGACGTCGTGCGCGAGCTCGGGATGACGCCCGGGTTCGCCCGCCGCGTCCTCCACGCGCTCGGTTTGCCCGAGGTCGATCTCGAGGCGCCGATCCGCGACGACGATGCCGAGTTGCTCGAGGTGGCGGCCAGGGCGGTGGCCGAGGGGCTGCCGGAGGAGACCCTGCTCGTGACGATGCAGGTCTTCGCCGAGCATCTCGACCGCATGGCTGAGCACCAGCGCACGCTGTTCCGCCGCGATATCCAGGACCGGCTGCTCGCCACCGGGATGGCGCGGGCGCAGGTGCTCGAGGCGAGCGCCGCGATCCGGGAACGGCTCGTCTCGCTGGGGTACCGGGCGTCCCACCTGATCCACGGGCGGCTGTTGGAGCGCCAGCAGTTCGAGAACATCACGGCGCAGCTCGAGTTGCTGCTGCACGAGATCGGGATCCGCCGCCGCCCCGATCCGGAGCCTTCCGCGATCGTGTTCGTCGACCTCAGCGGTTTCACGGCACTCACCGCGGCGGAGGGCGACGAGCGCGCCGTCGAGCGCAGCTCGGGGTTCGCCGAGGTCGTCCGCGCGGCGACGAGCGCCCACCGCGGGAGCGTCATCAAGCTCCTGGGCGACGGGGCGATGCTGCGATTCGAGCGGGTCCGCGATGCCCCCGCGGCGGCGAGCGCGATCGCGACCGGGGCCGCCGACCGCGGCCTCCCGCCGGCACGCGCCGGGATCGCGACGGGCCCCCTGATCCGCCGCGACGGAGACTACTTCGGACACACGGTGAACCTGGCCGCCCGGATCTGCGACGCGGCGAATGCGGGCGCGGTGACTGCGACCCTCGACGTCGCGGAGCGGACGCCGGACCTTCGGTGGATCCCGCTCGGCCGCACGTCCCTGAAGGGGATCCCGGACCCGGTGGAACTCGCCCGTCTGGATGCCGGGGCCTGACGGGAGCCCCCTCGGCCGAGGGCTGGCTCGATTACGGCCGCGAGCTGTCCGTGTGAGGTGTCGTGTGCCAGCGGCTTCTCGGAGTCCTCTTCGCGCCAGCTCCACGGCTGCGCCGCCCCCCGCCCGCCGGCGCCTCCGGGTGCAGAAGGGCCCAGTCCTGCCTGACCTTCCACGCCGTCGCAAACGACCCGTAGGCCCGGCGAGCCAGTTCCGCGGCGGACAACTCCGGGTCGCGCTCCAGCTCGGCCCACATGTCGGCGCGATAGCTCGCACCGATCACGATCCGCAGTCGATACGTGCCGTGGCGCGCGGCCAACTCGCGGGGGGACATCACGTCGGCCGTTCGATCACGAAGCACCCCCGCGGGCACGCGCAGCTTGCTGCGATGGAAGCGGGGGTCCTCCCCCCTCCGCCGCACGTGGAACGCCGTGCCGGATCGGAGCAGTTCCACCGGCGGTCCGCCGTAGAGCCCCTCGAGACGCGCCAGACGAGCGTCCTTCTGCAGCCATCGGCCCATGGCGGACCAGTACGCGAGGACGCGCTTCGAGGGATGGTCGGTGAGTGCCCGGACGAGCCGGTCGGCGTTGAGGCGTGGATGGTGGATCCCGAGCCAGGTCGTCAGCACGGACGCCACGCGCAGATCGTCCCGCTCCATCGCGTCCACCGAGGCGGCGATGAGCGTGTCCTCGATGTTGGGGTCCCGCGACGCCGGGGCCGCGAAGAGCATCCCGATCCCGGCCATGTCCGAGACGAGCTTCCCTCGGAAAGCTCACGGCTCTCAGCGACCCGGCTATACGCCATGGCCGAGCCTCCGGCCGAGATCGGCGAGGGTCGCCCGTACGTGCTCGGGCCAGTCGGGGTTCAGATCCTGCTGGCAGACCCAAGGAAGGAGATCGCCCAGTTCCTCTCCCGTCGGTGCCAGCGCGAGGCAGTCCGGCAGGTCGAGGCCGCGATCGCACAGCGCGAAGAGCTTGCTTCGCAGCAGGTCCAGCCGCCCGAGGGTGCGAAGTGTCAGGGCCGTCCCCTGGAAGACGATCTGGAGTCGCTCCTCCCAGCCGGGAGGCAGCGCCTCGACGAGCGACGAGGGGCCGTTGTTGAGCCAGTCGTCGGCCAGCGGATCGCCGGCCCGGCGAACCGCCGCGGCGAAGCGCCGCGCCGCGTCGACGACTTCGGGGGGAAGTGGCGGGGCGAGCACGTCGCAGTCCTTCGTCGGGCGCGAGGTCACGCCGAGCAGGGCCATCGCCGTGCCGCTGATCACGACCGCGTCGAGCCGCACGCCCTCCGCGGCGAGGAACCGGTCGAACCGCCCGATCGCCTCCTTTGGTTTCATCGGTATCATCTTATATGATACCTCTGGACTCGGCAAGCCGCTGCACGCGCCATCGGGCGGCCGCGTTCAGAGAGGCTGGCATGTCTCCTGAGGACTGGCGAGGTGGCTTCTTGCTCCCCCCGCGCTGGCCCCGCCGCGCCCGCTCCGCGATCCACCACGCCCTCTCCTTGGCCCGGATCGCTCTGCTCGCGGCCACCGACCGCGTCGCCGTCTCGGTCCGCCTGGAGCACGAGCTGGCCCTGCTCCGCGACGAACTTCGCATCAAGGACGCTCGCATGGAACGCGTCCCGCCGCGTCATCGCCCGCACTACCCGGCGGTCGAACGCCTCGCGATTCTTGAACACCGCGCGGCCCGCGGCTGGTCGGCCGCGCAGACGGCCGAGCGGTTCTTCGTGACCGAAGCCACGATCGCCGACTGGATGACCCGGCTCGATGATGACGGACCAGCCGCGCTCGTCCGGACGCCCGAGCCTGTGAACAGATTCCCGGACCTCGTCGCGCATCTCGTCCGCCGATTGAAGGTGCTGTGCCCCGTGATGGGCACGGCGCGGATCGCCGCCGTGCTCTCCCGCGCCGGGCTTCATCTCGGACGGACCACCGTTCGCCGGATGCTGAAGCGGCGGCCCCGGCGCGTGGCGCCTGCCGCGACGGTCCGCAGCGGGCGTCGCATCCGATCGTCGCGTCCGAACCACATCTGGCTAGTCGACCTGACCACCGTGCCGACGCTCG
>JALOKP010000116.1 GCA_025456425.1 Acidobacteriota bacterium
GAGAGGGCGAGGTCTCACGAGCATCGGGACCGCCGTGGTTGCCTGCGTGCTCACGCTGGCGTTCGGCGGCTTCGTGCTGGCTGCCGCGGCCCCGACGACAACGGTCACGACCACCAACGAGTTTGGGACGCGTGGCTACACCACCAACGGCGATGTGTTCGTCACCAGCCCGATTCCGACCGGCGACGATCTGAACGGGTACATCGGCCGAGCGGCGCAGACGAATGGATCCGTCGCGCTGGGGGACTTCTTCCAGGCGTACGTGCTCAATGAGCAGCGCCAGGGTGCAGGGGCGGTCATCGCCCGCGGCCCGGTGGGGCCCAACCCCGGCGCGGTCCGCAGCACCAACCAGTACATCTACATGGTGGGCGGGCTCAACGGAACGACCGTACTCGACACGATCGAGCGCGCCGAGATCGCAGCCGACGGGAGCCTTTTCCCGCCGGTCGGCGGTCCGGTCGCCGCCAACCTGTCGACCGCGCGCTACGGCGCGGCCGTCGTCGCGTGGAATGACTACATCTACGTGATCGGCGGCTACGGCGCAGGCAACGTGCCGCTGAACACGATCGAGCGCTTCACGATCGATGTCAACGGCGACTTGGGCGGCGCGACGACGATGTCGCTCACGATGCCGTTCGGCATCGGCGACCAGGCTGCGGCGATCATCAACGGCTGGCTGTACATCGCCGGCGGTTCGACGACCGCGCGCGGCGCGGCGCAGGCCAACACCGACTTGGTTGCGCGCGCGCAGTTCCTGCCCAACGGCGAGTTCGAGGCCTCCGGCTGGGAGATCCTGCCGAACCTGCCGCTGCCGACGGGCGGCGGCCGGATGTTCGTTCTCGAGACGCTCGCGAACACGACGAGCTACCTGTACTTCATCGGCGGTAACGTCGGTCAGGACCTGATCGGCGCAACCCGCAACATGTACTTCCTGGCGATCGACAACCAGACCCAGGCGATCTACGACCCGGATGCTGTCTATCCGCCGAACGGCCCGGGCTGGAACTACCCGCGCGATGGCGTCGGCAACATCATCCAGACCTCGCGCCAGCGCGAGCTGTTCGCGGCGATGGTCAGCAACGGCTACCTGTACCTCGTCGGCGGCTTCAACAAGACGCTGCTCGCCACGACCGTCTACACCTCGGTCGAGCGTGCGCAGATCCTGCCCAATGGCGGGATCGGCGGCTTCACCGAGCTGGCCAATCCGATCACGCGGATCAACCCGATCGGCGACGCGGGCGCTGGCGACGTCAGCGGCGTGACGCTCAACGGCCACCTTTATGTGCCGGGCGGCCTCGATGTCAACGGCGGCGCGCTGCAGTCGATCTTCGAGCTGAACCTCACCCCGTCGTTCATCGGCGAGACCGCGACGACGGAGGATGCGGCTTTCTTCTCCGGGATCCTCGACTTCGACGGATCGTCGGGCGACGTATACAACTTCCGCTTCGGCGTGGACTACGGGAACGCGGGTGGTAGCGCGCTCTTCCGTTTCCGCACCGCAACGACGTCGATCGGTGACCCCTACAGCGGCTGGAGCAACTGGATCGCGATCGAGGACCTCCCGCTCGACTCCGAGGATCCGGGCACCGGAACGCTCGGCCGCCTGCACCTGCTGAACCTGTTCTTCACCCCGGGTAGCACCACCCCTTGCTCCAACGGCGTCGTTCCCAACCCCTCCGGCATCCAGGGCCCGATCCTCGACGTCCAGCAGGTCGAGTGGCAGGTCCTGATCCCCGAGGGTGCCGACCTGGCGAATCACTTCAACGAGTTCACGATCAACCGCCAGCTCCTGGGCTTCGCCCTGCCGGGCGGGTACAACCCGACCAACGCGACGACCTGCGCCCCGAACTGGGCGCGCGCCGACTACTTCGTCGACGCCGGCCGTGACGTTCCGGGCTACACCACCCGCATCGTCCGGCTGAAGGGCGTCGGCTTCCCCGCCTTCATCGGCGGCGAGACCTTCAACTTCCTGCCGGTCGGAGACAACGCCGGCGACGCTCCGGCGATCACCGTCAACGGATTCGTTCTCGTCGACGGTGCGACGATCGACGTCGACATCTCGATCCCGACCCCGGCGGTCGCGGGCACCTACGTCTACGACATCGAGGTCCTGGGCGGCGCCTTCCCGATCCCGCTCTACCTGCGGCCCGGCCTCCAGGTCTTCCCGGCCGTGGACGTGGTCGACACGGGTGTGGACGTCGACCTCGTGAATCCGGGCAACCAGAACGTCGTCCAGATCCTCGACGCGTCCTTCACCCGGCAGATCGGCGTCTT
The DNA here is from genome assembly GCA_025456425.1 of Acidobacteriota bacterium. GTDB lineage: Bacteria > Acidobacteriota > Polarisedimenticolia > J045 > J045 > JALOKP01. The sequence goes on from JALOKP010000116.1 coordinate 2,275, forward strand.
TGGCGCCAACTTCCGCTCGGGCCGCGTCAACGAATCCGGCTCGACCGCCGTCGACGACGACGCGTCACCGTTCGGCTGGCCGACCTACGGCGAGCAGGGCGACACCGCCCCGTCGCCGGTGCTGTTCAACCTCAACAACAAGTTCACGATCGTCTGCGTGACGGACGCGACGCAGCCGGCTGGCGGTATCGCGATCGTCGGCGGCGACATCAATGGCTGCGCCAACGTCGACGCGTTTGGCGCCGCTGGCCTCACCGAGTTCATCAACGGCGGCGAGCTGCGCGCCACCCTCGACTTCCCGCCGACGACGCTGTCGGGCGCGCACGAGCTGACTGTCCGCGTCTACAACCCGTCGATCAACAGCTGGGACGAGGCGGTCAACCAGACCGTCTACATCATCCCGTACGCCGACATCACCGACGTCAACACGCGGGCGGACGCAAACAGCCCGGCCCTCGTGCTCGAGCCGAACCCTGGCCTCTGGGCGCAGGCCAACCGTGGTGACGGCGTGGTCCTCGAGCCGCTGACGATCAACGTCGTCGGCACCGGCTTCCAGTCCTCGACCGGCACTCCGCTGATCAGCAACGTGATCTACATCCCCAGCCTAGGCAACGGCATCTACGTGGCCGGCGGCTTCACCGTCAACAGCTTCCTCGACTTCGACATCGACACCGACGTGCCGCTCAACGCACCGACCGGCGCCTACCTCGTCGGGTTCGACTGGCAGTACACCCCGGGCGTCTCGGATCCCATCGGGGCCATCCCGCCGAGCGATGCGACGACCGTGTTCTACACCTGGCCCACCTCGGCCCCGGGCGACCGGACCGCCGAAGCGCAGACGGAGCAGCTGGGCGTCTACGTCCTGCCGCCTCCGCCCGCGATCGACAGCGTGTTCGGCAACAACTGTCTCGGCTCGATCGCCCTGCTGCAGGGCCAGCCTGCCGAAGTCAAGGTCAACGGCAATGGCTTCGCCGTCGAGCTCCCGGTCTACCCGACCTCGACCGTGATCGCCGTCACCCTGAAGAGCATCGTCGATCCGGCCGAGGACCTGCCGGCGACCTCGTGGACCGTCCTGGGCGACCGCCAGCTGGTGGCCTACTTCGACGTGCCGCCGGGTCAGCGCGCGGGCCAGCTCTACTACCTCGAGATCCAGACCACGATCGATACGGTGGTCTGGCCGGCCGGTTCCCCCGCCGCCCCGATCTCCCCGCTGATCGTCGTTGTTGCGACGCCGACCTGCGGCGACGCGTTCCGCGTCGGCACCGGCTGCTTCTACGCTACTCCGGGTGAAGAGGCCGTCCTGCTCGAGATCAACGGCAGCAACTTCGGCTACAACACCTCGGTCGACCTCGGGCCGGGGATCACCATCCTGTCCAAGGAGGTCTACCGCGACGCGACCCTGATCGGGCCGGCTGACGGCAACACCGGCAACCGGATCCTGCTCAGCGTGACCGTCGCGGACAACGCCGCGGCCGGTGCGCGCACCGTGGTCATCAGCAACGGCGAGACCTGCGGTCTCAACCAGAGCTGCACCCTGGCGACCCCGTTCTTCGTCGTCACGGCGCCGACGGTCACCGGGATCCAGCCCAGCCTGATCCAGCAGCCGTCCCTGACCGAGGGCATCAAGATCGAGACGATCGACATCTACGGCACGAACTTCACGCCGGGGACGACGGTCTCGATCGAGGGCATCCAGGTCAACAACACGATCTTCATGAGCAGCACCCACCTGAAGGCCGAAATCGTGGTCGAGGCCAACACGGCGGGTGGTCCGTACACGGTGCTCGTGACGGCCGACAGCGGCACCGAGTGCGCTGCGGGCCCGACCGGGACCGGCACGATCACCATCGGCGTCAAGCCGGAGCTGTTCTGCGAGACGATCACGCCGGACCAGGTGTCGCTGGGCGACGGCCCGACGGCCATCACCGTCCGCGGCAAGGGACTCGAGGGCTTCGACCGGATGGCGATCGCCTCCGGCAACGCGATCTACGAGCTCTCGATCGGCGATGAGACCAAGGACCTCAACAGCATCACCGGCATCCTGAATCCGCCGGCCTTCGCGGGCTTCAACTACAACCTGCTCGGCGCGCAGTGGGACGTCGTGCTGCAGAACTCGCAGACCGGCGCCATCCTTTACTGCCAGGACCAGTTCGCGATCTTCGCCGGCACCGTGGTCACCAACTTCGGTGGCGGCGACGGCGCGCCGACGGTCTGCCAGGGCGAGGTCCTCAATAACCTGCCGGTTTTCGGCAGCAACTTCCTCCCGAACCTCGGGCCGGCGAATGTGAGCTTCGGTCCCGCGGTGCAGACCCGCGCGGTCCGCGTCATCTCGCCGACCGAACTGCGCATCGACGTCAGCATCACCGACGGCGTCAGCTCGATCGGCACGCACGCCCTGACGATCACGAATCCTCTGCCGGACGGCTCGCAGGCGACCCTGCCTGGTGCCGTGATCGTGGCCGCGGTTCCGACCGTGACCGGGATCTCCGACGATACGATCGCCCAGGGCACCTCGCAGGCGATCACGATCTCGGGTTCGAACTTCGTACCCGGGACCCTGGTCTCGGTCACTCCGGGTGAGGCCGGCGTGTTCATCCCAGCGAGCAGCGTCACCATCGTGAGCGAGAGCCAGATCACGGCGACGCTGGTCTCCAGCGATTCGTCTACGCTGGGCACGTACAGCCTCGTCGTCACGGCTCCGACCCCCGCGGGCGGCGCTCCCAAGAGCTGCTCGACCTACACCTTCAGCAACGCGATCACGAACGTCGCCGCCCCGCGGATCATCCGGATCGATCCGTCGACCGTGGGCGCGGGGATGCAGGAAGTCAACCTGACGATCACCGGGTCCGGCTTCCAGCCGGGCGCCCAGGTCTTCATCGGCCACGGCGGCTCGGGTGACCCCCGGAGCGAAGGGTACGTCACCTTCTGCGAAGGCGGCTCGATGATCTACGTCCGGCCGGGCGGCGGCTTCATCGATCCGACCCGGATCGTGGTCTGCGTCAACGTCGACGAAAACGCGTTCCCGATGTTCATCCCGTTCGAGGTGGTCAACCCCGACGGCGGGACCGCGTTCGCGTACGACAAGTTCTCGGTGTCGGTCCCCAACCAGCCGACCCCGCCGTCGGACCTCAGCGCCGAGCTGTTCCCGGGAGGCAAGGTCAACCTGGTCTTCCAGGACAACGCGACGAACGAGACCGGCTTCGTGGTCGAGCAGTCGCTCAACGGCGGCCCGTGGACCGTGGTGAAGAACCTCAAGGCCCTCCGCGGGATCGGAACGATCACCTGCACCCTGACCGGCCTCAAGCCGGGCAACGACTACGACTACCGCGTCAAGGCCGTCAACAAGAGCGATGGCAACATCGCCTCGCCGGCCGCGATGCTGAACTCCTCGGTGGACGTCGACAGCAAGATCACCGGCAAGCCGGTGATCAACCTGCTCGAGTACGTCATCGACGACAAGTCGTACTACGAGGGCGTCCAGATCGTGTGGAGCGGACCGAGCGGTGGCGAGGTCCGGTCCTACTCGATCCTCCGCTCCACCAAGGGTGGTCCGTTTGTCTCCCTTGGCGCGGTGGACGGCTCGCAGACCGAGTACCTCGACCGGGACATCGTGACGGGCACGAAGTACAGCTACAAGATCGAGGCCCGGAACAACTTCAACACGAAGGTGTCCAGCTCGAAGAACATCACGCCTTAAGCGAAGCACACTCCCCCGGCTGACGCCGGGGGATCGCCCACTCCGAGGGGCAGCCGCAAGGCTGCCCCTCTTTTTTAGCTTCCGCGCGGATCAGGGCCCGCCAAGCAGCCGGGCCAGCCGCCGCAGCGCGGCGTCGCGGTGCGTTCCGGCCCAGTAGACGCGGCCGCACCCGGGGCAATTGCGGAAGCGCTCCTGGGTCCGCAGCACGTAGGGTGGGACCCGGCCCGAGACGGCTTCGCGCGTGGCGTCGATCGTCTCGGCGTTGCAGGCCGGGCAGCGCGTGAAGCAGCGGGCCGAATCCAGCGCGAGGCCGCAGGTCGCGGCCACCTGGCGGAGCTGGCCGCCCAGGTCGTCGTGCTCGACCAGCACCGCGCGCGTCACGAGGCGCCGGGCCAGGAGGCCGCGGTCGCGGGTCAGCAGGATCCGCCCGGTCGCCGCCGCACAGCGCGCCAGCTCACGGTCGTCCGCGGACGGATCGTAGAGAGTGTCGTGACCCAGGAGGCGCAGCCAGCGGGCCAGGCGCCCCAGCATCGCGTCGACGACGAAGCGCGCCGGCCCGGGGTCCACCGCTGGAGTTTGCGCCCGATCCGCGTCATCGTGAAGCCCCTCCTGAAGCGAGCCGCCCGTGCCCCCCGACCGCCCGACCGTCCGCCTGCTGGCCCTCGACCTGATGGACACGCTCGTCGTCGATCCGTACCGCGAAGCGCTGGTCGCGACGACCGGGATGTCGCTCGAGGCGCTCGCCCCGCTGCGCAACGAGGAGTCGTGGCACGACTTCGAGCTGGGCCGGATCGACGAGCGGACCTACGCCGAGCGCTTCCTGCCGGCTTCCGCGGGGGGGTTCGACATCGAGCGCTACAAGCGCGAGCTGCACCGGCGCTACGCCTGGGTCCCGGGGATGGAGCGGCTGGCGATTCGCGCAGCGACGCGCGTGCCGATCCACATCCTCTCGAACTACCCCGCCTGGTACGAGGAGCTGCGGGCGCGGTTCGGGCTCGACCGCTTCGCCAGCGGGCACCACCCCAGCTACCTGCTGCGGGCGCGCAAGCCGGCCCCGGCCTTCTACCGCCAGGCGCTGCTCCGGATCGGGATCGAGCCTTCGGCCGTGCTGTTCGTCGACGACCGCGCCCCCAACGTCGACGCCGCGCGCGACGCGGGGATGCGGGCCGTGCTGTTCGAGGGGGCGGAGGCGCTGGAGGAGACGCTGCGCCGGCTGGTCTGACGCGGGGGCGCCGGCCCGGGATAGACTCGTGCCGTGAGCGGATCCCCGGAAGCGCACGCCGCTGCAGCCGAGCGACTCGCCGCCGCCGCGCGGCGCTTCGCGTTCCCGCGCCTGGCCGGCACGGCCGGCGACGCGCGGGTCCGCGAACTGCTCGCCGAGGCGCTGCGTCAGGCGGGGCTCGTGGTCCGCGAGTCCCCCTTCGGCTGCAACCCGCGCCGGCCGATGGCCCGCTTCCGGATCGGCTGCCTGGTGATCGCCGCGACCCTCGCGTTGCACGCGCTGGGGGTCGGTGGCGAGGCGACGCCCGGGCAGTACGCGGCGCGCCTGCTGCTGCTGCTCGCGGGGTCGGCGGGAATCGTGCTGGCGCTGGGGTGGGACGACGGGTTCTTCCTGGCCGGGAAGAACGAGGTCGCGACGGCCAACGTGCTCGGCTTCGCAGGCGAGAGCGGAGGGCGCCGGGTCGTCGTGGTGGCCCACCACGACAGCAAGTCGCAGACGATCGGCTTCGGCGGCCGCGCGCTGCTGCTGGCGGTGACGCTGGCCGGCGTCGCGGCGCTCGTGCTGGAGGGGGCGCTCCGCCTGGCGGGCGCCGCGCTCCCCGCCGCCGCGGGCTACGCGCTGACCGGCGCGATCGGCGCCGCCGGCCTGGCGGCCGCGGCCTTCGGACTCAACGGGATCGGGAACCGCTCCCCCGGCGCCGTCGACAACGCCGGCTCGCTGGCCGTCGCGCTCGAGGTGGCAGGGCGCGTCGCGCGCGCCCCGGAGCCGGGAGCGGAGCTGGTCGTCGTCTTCACCGGCGCCGAAGAGCTGCTGATGTGCGGCGCGCGGCACCTCGTGCGCGAGCGGGGCGAGGCGTGGCGCACCGGGACGGCGCTGGTGGTGAATCTCGAGGCGCTCGGCCTGCCGGGCCCTGTGGGTGTGCAGGGCGCGCGGGCGCCGGCACGGCGCGCACTCGACGCGATCGCGGCGGCCGGCCTGCGCGGCCGGCGGATCGGCGCGCTTCCCGCCGCGCTCTCGGACGCCTGGCCGCTGTCGCGCGCCGGCCTTCCCGTCGTCACGCTCACGGCGGGGGCCTTCTCGCGGGCGGTGCGCGCGATCCACACCGCGCGCGATCGTGCGGACCACCTCGACCCCGTCGCGCTTGCGCACGCGGCCGACGCGCTGGAGCGGCTGGTCCGCAGCGCGGCGCGGCCCTGAGGCGGGGCGTGGACCGGCCGCCGCGCGAGCGCGACGCCGATAGCTGGGACGATCCGGCCGGCGCCGAGGCTTACGCCGAGGCGGTGCGCGAGGGGTCGCTCTACCGGGCCCTCGCCGCGCGCCTGGTGGAGGCGCTGGCGCCGTCGGGAGGAGGCCTCTGGCTCGACCTCGCGACCGGCAGCGGGATCGTCGCCGAGCGCCTCTCCGCACGGCTCGGGCCGGTCGCGGCGATCGTCGGCGCCGACCGCTCGCGCGCGATGCTCGAGGTCGCGCGGCGCGCCCTGCCGCTGGTCGAGGCGGCGTTCGTGCGCGCCGATCCGGCCGCGCTGCCGCTGGCCGCGGGGTCGGTCCGCGGGGCGGCCTGCAGCGCCGCGCTCTGGCACTTCCCGGCGCTGGGCGCGGTCTTCGCCGAGCTGGCCCGCGTGCTGGAGCCGGGCGCACGCTTCGCCTTCAACGCGCCGGCGGCGCAACTCGCGGGCGATGACGACCTCCCCCCGGCGCCACTCCAGTTGGCGCTGGCGCGCGAAGGGCTGGCCCGCTTCGGCACCCCCCCCGCGCCCGGCGGCCCGGTCCGCGCGCGCGCCGAGATCCTGCGGGCCGCACGCGAAGCGGGCCTGGCGGCGGCTGGCGACGGCTGGATCGAGGTGACCGCGACGCAGCGCGAGCTGGCCGACCTGCTGGCGGTCCCGGCGATCGCCGGCCGGATGTACCCCGCGGCGCCCCCCGCGGCGCGCGCCGCCTGGATCCGCGCGGCCGCCGCGGCCGTCGCGCTCGACGAGCCAATCCACGTCCGCTGGTGGCAGACCGTCCTCCAAAACCGGGGACAGCTACCGTAAGTCGGTAAGCCTCGAAATACGGGGACAGCTATCGCGCGTAAGCCGACGAAAGCCCGCTGGCAACGGTTCCGTCAGCGCTTCGCCAGGTGCGACGCGAAGCCATCCAGCATCGCGGTGGGGAACACACCCCCGGCCTCGAGCGCGGCGCGGTGCTCGGCCAGCGCGCGGCCGACCTCGGCCATCGTGCGCGGGATCTCCTCCGCCGTGCCGCGCCCCTCGCGCCGGGCGCGGGCCGAGGTCCGCTCCAGCAACGCGTCGATCTCCGGCGTGGCCCGGCCGAGCAGCGTCGCCTGGGCCACGCCCGCCAGCAGCAGGTGGGGGTGGGCCGATCCATCGGGCAGCCGGAACTCGACGGTCGCCGGGCTCACCCTGCGGCCGTCGGCCGCCGTCGGGACGACCGGCAGCCGCACCAGCGCCTGGCGGTCGAACTCGCCCCACGTCACCGAGGTCGGCGCCTCCTTCCCCTGCGTCAGCCGCACGAAAGAGCCCTCGACCCGGTTGCCGAACGCCATCAGGGCGCCGCCGCACTGCACCAGCCCCGCGATCAGCCAGCGGCTGGCGGGCGTCAGCTCGCCGTCGCCTCCGCGGCCGCCCGCGTGCACGCCGCCGACCCGCGGCGAGAAGTGGAAGTGCAGCCCCGACCCGGCGTGTCCCTTGCGCATGATCGGCTGGAAGCTGCAGCGCATGTCGTTCTCGTGGGCCAGGTTGCGCAGGACCCACTGCGCCAGGGCGACGGCGTCGGCAGCCTCGGGCAGCGGCGTCAGCGCCAGCTCGATCTCGTGCTGCTCCCAGATCGTGTCGTCGACGTCGGAGGGCTCGATGTAGCCGACCTCGGCGTGGCCGAGCGCCTCGCCGAACACGAACGGTGAGGCGGCGTGGTAGCCGCGGTCGTCGGCACCGTAGATGTCGCTCTCCTCCTTGCGCTTCCCCAGGAAGTACTCGACCTCACCCAGCGCCCAGAGGTCGACTCCCGCCTCGCGCGCCAGCCGCTGGTAGGCCGCGCGCAGGATTGCGTCGGGGGACTGCGGCAGCGGCCGGCCGTCGCGGCCGTAGTGCCCGGCCAGCAGCGCCAGCGTCGGCTGCGGCGCGAAGGGGTCCAGGAACGCGGTCGCGAGCCGCGGCCGCAACGCGACGTCGGAGGCGCCGCGCTCGATCCCGAAACCGGGGAAGATCGACGAGCCATCGGCCCGCTCGCCCCCCTCCAGCACGTCGCGCAGGTGGGACTCGCTGAGCGGCGTGAAGTCCAGCGTCTTGAGCCAGCCGTCGCCGCCGACGTGCATCAGGCTGACGATCCGGATCCCCTCGTCCCGCACCAGCCCGACCAGGTCGTCGGCGGTCCACTCGGCGGCCGGCTTGCCGAGAGTTCGAGCCAGGACCGAGGCGGGGAGGGAGGGCCCTTCGCTGGGGGGCGGGAAGGGGAACGGGAAGCGGGGTCGCATCAGGGGGGCTCCCCAGGCCGCCTGGGCGGCCTCCGATGGCCTTGGGATCGGGGGTTTGGCCGATGCCGCGCTGCGCGCCGCGCCGGCCTCCGGCGCATTCTGGCCGGTTCCCCGGGCCCCCGCCATCCCCACGGGACAGATGACTTACCGTTGACTTCAACTGAGCGAAAGGCAGACAATCCTGCATCCCCTCCCTCCGAGCGGTATCCGTGCGCCCCTCCCGGCGCGCGGCCGCCCGGTGCTCCTGCCCCGCTCTCACCCCCTCCGAGGAGTTCACGCATGGCGGACAAGACGGCTGATCTCGCAGGACCCGGCATTTCCACTTACGAAGCGGTCGACCAGATCCTGCCGAGCGACTACCGCTCGGCCCTATCGCCGAAGGAGACGCAGATCGCGCTGTTTCACCTCAAGCGCTACATCGAGGACGGGCTCAACCGCGAGCTGAACCTCTTCACGGTCGAGGTGCCGCTGATCGTGACCAAGGAGAGCGGCGTCAACGATTACCTCGACCGCGACGGGTCGCGCACGCCGATCGAGTTCCCGTGCGGGCTGGGGCTCGACAAGCGGATGGAGTGCCAGGTCGTCCAGGCGGCGACGAAGTGGAAGCGGATCGCGCTCAAACAGTTCGGCTGCGACGTCGGCGAGGGGATCAACACCGACATGCGCGCGGTCCGCAAGGACTACTTCCTGGACCACGACCACAGCGCCTACGTCGACCAGTGGGACTGGGAAAAGCGCATCACCCCGGTCGAGCGCAACCTGGACTACTCAAGGGGGCCGAGGTCTACATCCACGACATGTTCCCCAAGCTCAAGGACCCGCGCTACCCCGAGCTGCCGGAAGAGCTGGTCTTCCTGCACGCCGAGGAGATCCTGCAGATGTTCCCGGACCTGCCGCGCAAGCAGCGCGAGACGCAGATCCTGCAGAAGTACCCGGCGGTCTTCATCGTCGGCATCGGGTACGTGCTGGACGACGGCTACCCGCACGAGATGCGCGCCGCGGACTACGACGACTGGATCACGCCGTCGGTCGTCAAGAACGGCAAGCAGATGCACGGCCTGAACGGCGACATCCTGGTCTGGAACCCGATCACCAAGCGGCGCCACGAGCTGTCGTCGATGGGGATCCGCGTGACCAAGGACTCGCTGGTCCAGCAGCTCAAGGCCGGCGGCGGGATCGGGCAGTCGCGGACCACGATGCTGCTGCTGAAGAAAGCGCACCTGGGCGAGGTCAGCGTGACGGTGTGGCCGAAGCAGCTCAAGGACATCTGCGAGAAGAAGAACATCTTCGTGCTGTAGGCCGCTTTGCGGCGGGCCGCAGCGTGCGGTTTGCGGGGGCCGGCCCACGGGCCGGCCCCGCGCATTTCCGGCTAGAACACCGGTAAGTTCGCGCAAACCTCGACATAGGGCCTGTTTTCTTTGCGCGCCGGCCCGGCAGGCGAAAGAATCTCCACCCCTCCGGGAGACACACCATGAAGCTTGGGATGATCGGACTCGGTCACATGGGCCGCGCGATGGCAGAGCGGCTCGTTTCGACGGGCGCCGAGCTCGTCGTCTGGAACCGCACCGAAGAAAAGGCGCTCGAACTCTCCGCGACGATCGCCGACAGCCCGGCCGGGCTGCTCCACGACGTCCCGATCGTCGTGCTCAGCCTGTTCGACAGCCGCGCGGTGGAGCAGGTCCTGCTCGGCGAAGGCGGCCTGCTCACCGGCGACTGCGAGGGGAAGATCATCGTCGACACCACGACCAACAGCGTCGAGGCTGCCGAGCGCTTCGCCAGGCTGGTCGCCGCGCGCGGCGCGTTCTACCTGGAGGCGCCGGTGATGGGGAGCGTCGGGCCGGCCGGCGAGGGCGCGCTGAAGATCGTGGTCAGCGGCCCGCGCGAAGCGTTCGACGAAGCGAAAGAGGTGCTGGACCTGCTCGGTGACCGGATCTTCTTCCTGGGCGCCCCGACGCTTGCGACGCGGATGAAGCTGGTCAACAACCTCGTGCTGGGTGCGCTGGTCGCGGCGCTGTGTGAGGCGCTGGCGGTCGGCGGCCGCGCCGGGCTGCCCCGCGAGCAGGTGCTGGCGATCCTCGAGGAGGCGGCCGGCCGCTCCGCCGTGCTGGCCGCGAAGAAGGGGGCGCTGCTCGCGCAGGACACCACGCCGCAGTTCAGCGCCGCGGCGATCCACAAGGACCTGCACTACCTCGAGCAGCTGGCGTTCGCGGTCGGCGTGCCGGTCCCGACGGCGGCGGCGGTCAAGGAGCTGTACGGCCTCGCGGTCGCGAACGGGCTGGGCGAGGAGGACCTGACGGTCGTCGGGCGGCTCCTGGGCGAGGTGCCGGTGGCGCGGGGGCGCTGAGGCCGGAGCGGGTCGCCCCGCACGGCCGCCGCCGCCCCCCTCCGGTTGGTTGACAGGCCCCGCCCCGCGGGTCTAGAAGGAAGCCCTGTGGACGCCGGCGCACCCGCCGGCGATGTGCCGACGGGGCAGCTGGCGTGGGGAGGGGTCATGAGCTCCGCGCCGCTCAGGGTTCCCGCGCTGATCCTGTTGTTCCTCTCGCTGGGATGCGCCATCACCGACTACCCCGTCATCACCGACGATCGCGGCAGCCACAGCGGCGTCATCCGTACCGGCCACAAGGCCTACATCCAGCCCGAATATGGCCAAGCTGCGACGGTCTGGGACGATGGCTCCGACGTGCTGTTCTCGATGGTCTACCAGAACCAGTACGGCGACCAGAAGCTCTACACCTTCAACAACTACGATCCCACGGCATCGGTCATCTTCCTGGACCAGACTTACTGCGACTGGCGTTACGACAACTGCCTGGCCTTCATGTCGTGGAATCCCGCGAACAACGCGATCGACGACGTATTCGACTACGACGAACGGGACTTCACCTGCTCCGGTGCGCGATCGATCTGCATGCTGATCTCGTACGGGACCCGGTACGGCGAGTGCGGCGACGCGGGCTGGCGCGACAAGCAGAGCGCGATGGCCGAATTCGCCGACCTGGCGACCACGACCTGGCGTGGGAAGACGGCCTACCTGGTCCCCGTCGACAGCGCGACGGCGTCGGTCCTGCTGAACGGCCAGCCGGCCCCGATCTACGGCCACTACAACTTCTTCATCACCGACAAGCTGGAGCTCGTCCTGCCGATGACGCCCAACGGCCGGCACGAGTTGATATGGCTGCAGAACTGGATCGCAGAGAACGGGCCCGAGGCCGAGGTGACGTTCACCTACGGCTCGCTGGTATCGAACTACCACGTCAAGTTCCACGAGGCCGGGATCGCGTACAACCTGACGCGGTTCTGAGCCGGCGCGTTTCCCGTCTCGGGCAGGCTGCTAGCGCGCCATCACCAGGACCCGAATCGTCCCCGCCCCGGCCGCCAGCGGCTCGAGCGCCTTGGCGACGATCGTGCCGGGAGGGGCACCGTCCGGCGCCCTCATCGCGTATCCGGGAAGCGTCGAGGAGACGAGCAGGTCGCCGGGGGCGACGGGCGACTGGCCCGCGTCGACGCGGCAGGCGACGACGCTGCCGGCCAGCGCGACCGGCACCTGGTCGTGCCAGGCCTGCCCGGGGAGCCCGACCGCGATCCCGACGGCCAGCGGGTCGACCGCGAGCGAGGCGCGGGCCAGCCGCATCGTGCCGGTTCCCGCCAGCGCCAGGACATCTCCGGCTTCGACCGGCTCCCGAAGGTCCATGGGCTGCGCGAGCGGCCAACCGGGGACGAGCGTGCCGTCGCTGCCCGGGCCGGCGACCGAATCCGCGGCGCCGGAGGAGGGGCGCGCGGTACCGGTCGCGGCTGCCGTCGCCGTCGCCGCCGTCGCCACCGTCCGCCCGTCGCTGGCGCGGCGCATCGGTTCGACGCGCACCGGCTCCGCCACGCGGGCCGCCGTGGGATCGAAGCGGCCGATCGCCGCCTCCAGCACGGCGGCGGTCGCGAAGCCGGTCGGCGAGGCAGCGTCCGGCGCGCCGTTCGTGGCGCCCGTCGCCATGGGCATCGCGCGGAACCGCTCGAGCGCGGTGTAGGCACGAAGTTCCGGTTCACGGGCCAGGCCGTCGCGGTCCTCCAGCATCGCCGGGATCGGGGCGTCGGCGTCCCGGTCGCGCACGACTGCCCGCTCCTCGAAACCGATCCGCAGGCCGTAGACGAGGTAGTCGAACGGTGCGCTGCTGGTGCCGCCGCCGCGCTCGCGGACGACCATCTCGGTCGGCGACAGCTCGGCGACGTAGAGCCCGTTGCACTCACCTCGCGGCGTGAGGTGAGCGGTCAGGCCAATCTCCGGGTTGGCGACGAGCCGGAAGGTGGGTCCGAGCGCGACCCGCGCCTCGCCCCCGACGAGCTGCGCGCTGCCACGCGTGTAGACCGCTGTCTCGTCCCCCTCGGGTGCGGTGTAGACGATCGCCTTCGTCGCGTCCATGGGGTGGTTCTGCACGAACCCCATCGACCCGTTGCCATAGATCTTGTAGCCGCTGTAGCCGATGCGCGCCCAGTTGCCGTCGTTGGTGTCGGTGAACTCCGCCCCCTGGTAGGAACCCTGGCCGGTGACGCCGGTGTCGCCGGGCGCGAGCGTGGCGCGTCCCGAGTAGAGCGTGTCCTCGAAGTTCCCCGCGTTCGCTGGAAACCGCCCGCGGGCGAGGATCCCCTCGTCGCGATACGCGAGCCGCACGTAGCCGGTGAGCCCGTTGTGCTGGAACTCGCCCGCGATGTCTCCGCGGGCGCTGATCCCCGTGTTCGGCATCCCGATCGAGGCGCTCCCCGAGCCGCCGCCCAGGAAGTAGCCCGCGGCGCTCGTTCCGCCCTCGGCGCGCACGGCGTAGTCGGACGCGGCCAGGAACGCCTTGCTGGACCCAAACGAGTTCTGGAAATCGCCCGGGAGCCCGGTCCCGCCCGCCTTCACCCCGTTGTTTCCCGTGCCGGCCACCAGGAAGCCGTTGCCGTCGAGCGCGCGGAAGTAGCCGCCCGAGCCGAAGCCGCCGCTTCCGCCCTCGCCGTAGACGCCGGTGTCGGCGTACGCGAGATACCCCTTCCCGGTCGACGCGTTCTCGGCGAAGACGCTCGCGGTGGAGAGCCCCTTCACGTAAAGGCCGTAGCCCGACAGGGTGTCCGCGGGAGTGAGCCGGAGCCGGCCGGCCTTCGTTTGCTGGGAGGCTCCGGTGTCGAGGAACTCCGCCGCCGCGCGGCCGTCGAGATGGGTCGCGTTCTGCGCGTAGGCGGCCGAGAGCAGCTGCACTCGCGGAGTGAGCGTCTCGGCGCCGACCTTGATCTCGAGATAGACGGTGGGATAGTCGCGGAACAGCGCGGCCAGCGAGAGGTAGGTCCCCGGGCCGGGGCCGTCGCTCATCCCCCCCGAGCCGAGCGCGACGTTGAAGAGCCCGTTCGAGACCACGACGGGGCCGACAGCGTCCGAGATCGTGTGCCCGTCGCGCAGGATCTGGTCCCCGCCCGTCGGCGCCGACCAGAAGCCGAAGGTCATGTCGAACGAGCCGGAGAGCGGCTTGTTGGCGGCGTCGCGCAGCACGCCCTGGTAGTTGACCAGCGCGGGGGGCGTGCCGGCAGTGGCGATCGACGCGGCGAGCAGTGCGGCCGAGAAGCCGACGAGGAGGCCGAGCCGTGGCTGACGGGGTCGCATTGAATCTCTCCTGCGCGGGGTCAGCGCGACATCACGAGAACCCGGAGCAGCCCCGTCCCGCTCGGCAACGACTCGAGCGCCTTGGCGACGATCGTGCCGGCGGGGGCACCGGTGACGGCCTTCATCGCATGGCCGGGTATCGCCGACGCGACGAGGAGATCGCCCGGGACGATGGGCGACTCCGTAGCGTCCGCCCGGCAGGAGGCGATCGTTCCGGCGAGGGCGATCGGGGCCTGGCCCGCCGCGGGCGGGGCCTCGGCCTGAGCGACGATGCCGATCACGAGCGGATCCGCGGATCGGGCCGAGAGCCGGGCGGCCGCCAGCAGAGGATCGAACGCGAGCACGTCGCCGGGCTCCACCCGCCCCGCGACCGGGACGGTCGGAAGCGCCGGCGCGGCCGGTCCGACCGAAGTGCCGGCGACGCGCGCCCCTGCCTCCGGCTCCGGCCGCGGGGGAGGCGTTTTCGCCGGTACGCTCGCCGTCCCGCTCTCGACCACCATCGGCTCCACGGGCCGGGAGGTCTTCGGGTCGAACACCCCCACCGAAGCGCGCAGCGACGCCGCACGGGCCAGATCGGGTGCGGATCCGGACGGCGCGATCCCGGCCGCCCGCTCGGTCCTGCGGAACCGCTCGAGGGGGCTGTGCTCGCGGAGCGACGGGTCCGCGGCGTAGATCGCCTGCTGCGAATCCATCGCCGGGATCGCGGCGTCGCGGTCCTTCGGCCGCACGGCGCCCACCTCCTCGAACCCGATGCGCAGCCCCCAGACGAGGTAGTCGAAGGGGAGGTCGGCACAGCCGAGCCCGTCGCACCGGACCACGAGTTCGCCGGTCGAGATCGACTCGACGTAGAGGCTGGACGCTGGACCACGAGGAGTCACGGTGACGGTCAGGCCGAGATCGGGGTTCGTCGTCCAGGCGAAGGTCGGGTCGAGCGCGACCCGCGCGATCCCGTCCAGGACCCGCGCGGAGCCGCGCGTGTAGGTGGCCGCCTCGGCCCCCTCCGGCGCGGTGTAGACGATGACCTTCGAGGCGTCCTCGGGATGGTTCTGGACGAACGACACCCCGCCGGTCCCGAGGATCTTCCACACGTCGTAGCCGACGCGGGCGTAGTTGCCGGAATCCGTGTCCTGGAACTCTCCGCCCTGGAAGCGCCCCGACGCCACGATGCCGGTTGAGCCGATCGCAAGCTGGGCGAGACCGCCGTACGTGACGTCCTCGAAGTACCCCCCTGCCCCATTCGGGAAGGCGCCATAGGCGGAAATCCCGGTGTCCCCGGTTCCCAGGGTGGCTAACCCGAAGCCGCTGCTGTTGCCGAAGTCACCGCCCGCAATCGTCCCAATGGCGCTTACCCCGCGGCCGAAAACGCCGAGGCGCGCGACCGAGCCCGAGCCGCTGTCCTGAAACGTCCCGCCCGCATCGGCCCCCTCGCAGGAGATCCCGTATCGGCCCGACACGGCGTCGCCCGCGCCGAGGCGGCAGAACGCGCCGTTGCTCGCGTTCTGGAAAAAGCCGGCCGTCAGGGCGCCGGTGCCGTAGACGCCGTACCCGAGGAACCCGAACGCGGCCACCGTGCTCGGGTCGCGCTGGAAGGTGGCAGTGGTCGACGCCGAGTCGCCCTGGACCGAAAGCGCCTGCGCTCCGCTCCCGCTCGCGTCGATCGTGAGCGGCCCCGACTTCGTCTGCGGCGTGCCGTTCGTCTGAAGGAACTCCGTCGCGGCCCGCCCGTCGAGGCGCGTCGCGTTCTGCGCGTAGGCCGATGCGAGGATCCGCGTGCGCGGCGTGAGAGTCTCCCGCGCGCCGTTGGGAGGGCCGACCTCGACCTGGACCCAGACGCTGGAGACATCCCGGAAGACCTCCGCGAGCGAGGTGTAGGTCCCGGGCCCCGAGCCGTCGGCGACCTGGCCGCCGCCGAGGACGGTATTGAACAGCCCGTTGCTCGCGGTCACGGCGAGCGCCGCCGCGGTCAGGTGGGAATCGACGAGCATTTCGTTCCCCGCCGTCTGGGCATCGAAAAACCGGAAGACCATGTCGAACGAGCCGCTGCGCGGCTTGTCGGAGGCGTCGCGCAGCACGCCCTGGTAGTTGACGAGGGGTGGGGGGGTGGCTGCAAGGGAGGCGGGAACGGCGAGCGCAAGCGTCGCGATCGTGGCGGCGCGAAACGTGCGGAGTGGCTGAGGCGTTCTCATGGCGGAGTCCTCTCTCACGGGCACGGCGCCGGGTTCGGGCGCTCGCTGCCGCTGCTGCGTTTCCCCTTGGTCCCTTCCTCGGCGAGCCGGTTCTCCGCGGTCACGAGGTAGAAGAAGCCCTTGCCGGCGCCGGGACTCCCCCCGTCGGACGCCTGCTCGGTAGAGACACCATTCACGAAACAGGTGCCCGTCCCTCCGCCGGCAAGGGCGGAAACGAAGTCGCGATACAGGTTGTAGGTGCCGACCGACGGCTCCGGGTCCCAGCGCAGGGTCGTCCGGTCGGAAAAGCGCAGCCCCTTGGCCTCGCCGGGAGGCGGGAACCAGGACACGAAGCCCGAGCCCAGCCGGTACGAGGCGCTGGACGGTGATCCGCCGGCGACCGCGTCGCCGATCGCATCGAAGCTGACGCGGTAGCTGGTAGACGAGGCGCCGGCGCCGTTCACGGGCCGGCCGCCGGCGTTGACGGCGCTCTCGGTCAGCTTGTAGCTGGCGCTCTGCTGGGCGAGGGCGGGACTGCTCGCAACCGCGACCAGAACGATCGAGATGCCGAGAGCCGTGCGCGTGATCATCGTCGCCTCCCTGGGAGTGCCACCTTCCGGCACGGTCACGGACATGACGCCAGCGTCCCTTCACGCGTGCCGGTCTGGCCGGTGCCGGCCGGGTCGTCCCACGTTCCCGGGATCGCGCCGCCCGAGCGCACGAGGTACCAGAACCCCGCGCCCTCCGCCGGCAGGGCCGGGTCGTCGAACTCAGAGGCGCCCCACTCGTCCGCCAGGCACGTGGCGCCGGAGAGGTCGGGTTGGCCCGGCGCCGGCGCGAGCGCCGGGATCGGCAGCGGGCCCCGGGCCACGTCGAAGGCCGCTCCGCGGCACGCGTCAAAGAAGTCGTCGCCGCGCCATCCGAAGCGGCTCCGGTTCGGACCCCCGGGCCCACCGGCAGGGAAACCGAGCCCTCGGACGACGCACCCCAACTGCGCGCTGAGAGAGAATCCGCCCTGCGGCACGAGCAGCCCGAAGTCGTCGAAGGTGTGCAGCCCGACGTCGACCGTGGCCCGCTGGACCGCATCGGGGGCGACCGGCTCGAGCGAGAGGCGCAACGGCGCGGGGCAGGCGTCGGCCGCGAGCGGGACGCTCGACGCGCTGACGCTGTAGGCCCAGCCCAGGCAGTTGCCCGTCGCGGTGGGGCAGGCGAACGCGGGCTGCACCTGCACGTCCGCGAACGCGTCCGCCCGGTTGACGACGGCGGCGGTGGCCTCGACGGGAGAGCGCGAGAAGAAGGTCAGTTCGAGGCGTTCAGCCTGGTTGTTCGTGAAATCGATGTCGTCGGGGTAGGCGACCAGGCCGTGGAACTGCGAAAGACCCCAGGGAAACAGCGGGAACCCCCCGGCCTTGACCTTCGGCGTGAAAGGGCAGGACACGACCGCCCTTCCGCCCGGCGGGAGCGCCGGCACGTCACGCGTACAGGTCTCGCTGGAGACGAAGAAGTTGCCGAATCCACCGATCGACAGGAACGCCTTGGCCGGCTTGGACAGCTGCGGGCCGCGGTTCTCGATCTCGGCAAAGAGCGTGTTGGGAACCCCGTCCACGAGGACCGGGTTGCCCGGATACAGGCCGGGGTGCCGCCAGCACGGCGGCGGGCTCGCCCCGTACGGAGGGTCGGGGTCGCATACCCCGGCGAAGGTCAGGTCCGTCCGCTGCGGGCCGGGTTTCAGCGTGTCGACCGCCTT
Organism: Acidobacteriota bacterium; assembly: GCA_025456425.1. Classification (GTDB taxonomy): domain Bacteria; phylum Acidobacteriota; class Polarisedimenticolia; order J045; family J045; genus JALOKP01. Next base: position 20,201 of record JALOKP010000116.1, read on the forward strand.
GAAGCAGTCGAGGAAGCCGTAGCCTCGCGACGGGGTCCAGCCGTTCCCCGGCAGATCCTCGGCCGTCCGCAGCAGGATCTCCTTGACCTGCTGCGGCGAGAGCAGCGGATTGGCCTGGAGCATGAGCGCGGCGCAGCCGGCGACGTGCGGTGCGGACATCGAGGTGCCCGACCTGTCGATGTAGAGGTTCGAGGTGTCGTTCAGAGCGGCCGTGATGCTCGTGCCCGGTGCCGAGATGTCGGGCTTCCGTTCATCGTCGGCCTCGTCGCCGTCGTTCGCGCGGGGCCCGCGGCAGGAGCCGTCATCGAGCTGGTCGTCGAGCCTGCTGACTGTATCCCGGTCGCTCTGGCGCGCGACGGTGATCGCCTTCGCGGCCCCCGCGGGTGAAGAGATGAGCTGGCACTGAGCGGGGAGTTCGCAGGTGCCGCAGTTGCCCGCCGCGACCACCACGACGATTCCCGCGTCGACCACGCGGTCCACCATCCGGGAGATCGAATCGTTGCCGTCGCTCGCGCCGCAGCCGCCGAGGCTCATGTTGACGACGTCGACCCCCCAGGCGTCGCGGCGATCGAGAACCCGCTGGAGGCCGGCGATGATCTCGCCATCCGATCCACGCCACTTGCCGTCCGACTGCTGGAACATGACCTGGACGTCGACGAGCCCCGCGCGGCGCGCCACCCCGCGCCAGCGGCCGGAATCCCCCCCGGTGCCCAGCGCGATCGAAGCGACGTGCGTTCCGTGGCCTCCCATGTCGTCGGGATTGACGTCGACGCAGTTGCCCCCGCGGCAGACGGATCCGCCGACCAGGACGCTCGCGGGCAGGGCCTGGTGAACTCCGTCGTCGGCGCCGGTGTCGAGCACCGCGATCGTCACTCCGGTTCCATCGATCGAGGGGTACTTGTCCTCGACGGTCTCGGGCGAGTAGTCCGCGCTCCCGCGGACGCCGATCGCCCGTACCGAAACGTCGAGGGTCGTCTCGCGGAACCGCTCGGACTCGACGAAGGCCACGAACGGCTCCCCGGCGAGGTCGGGCACCCGCTCGGAACGGACATCTGTGAGGTAGGCCATCGAGAGCCAGCGGTTGACGTAGACGACGGTGCCGTAGGTACCGAGCGTGCCGATCTCGGACGCCTCGATGCAGCGGTTCAGCGGGACCAGGACGTTGACGGGCGAACCGGGAGGGATCGCCTCCAGCGCGTCGTCGATCCCGTTGCCGTCGGCGTCGAGGCCGGGCATCGAAGCCCGCGGCTGCCAGGTTGCGGGGGTGTGGCACTCCACCGCCAGCGCGGGGCCGGCGGCACCGAGACTGGCGAGCACCAGGGCGATGAAGGCGGCAGGCCGCATGCGAGGCTCCTCCACGAGACGGGACGAGTGTCCCGTCGTGGAGGGCCGGCGGCACCGGCATGAAGATGCGGGTCTACGAAAGCGGCAGTTAGCCGGCCGCGCGGGACCCGCTCAGACGAGCCGCTCGCGCACCGCGCGCGAGACCGCGGCCTTCGCGCTGTTGACCTGGAGCTTGCGGTAGACCGAGCGGATGTGGCCGCGCACGGTGTCCAGGCTGATCCCCATCTCGTCGGCGATCTGCGCGTAGGTCCCGCCACGGACCAGGCCGCGCAGGACCTCCTGCTCGCGCTCGCCCAGCTCGAGGCGCTGCGGAACGGCAGGGGAGGGCGGCCCGGGGGCGGGGCCGCCGTCGCCCTGGCGCAGCAGCTCCAGCACCGAGCGCGCGACGGCCGCGGTCAGCGGCGCGCCGCCCCCCGCGATCGCGCGCAGCCCGGCCAGCAGCTCGGGCGCCGTGCTGCGCTTGAGCAGGTAGCCGTCGGCGCCGGCGCGGATCGCGTCGAGGATCGTCGCC
>JALOKP010000117.1 GCA_025456425.1 Acidobacteriota bacterium
GGCGCGCGACTTGCCGAAGGAGAGCGCCTTGTTGCCGCCGGTCTGCATCTGCCGCATGAAGAAGACCCAGACGCCGATCAGCAGCAGCATCGGCAGCCACGACAGCAGCGTCACCAGGAAGGCCGACGACTCGCGCGGCCGCTCGATGTTGACCGTCACCCCCTTCTCGCGGACCTTGGCGATGAACTGCTCGTCCTTGACCAGGTAGGCCGTGAACGCGACCTCGGCGTCGCCCTCCTGCTCCTTGCCCGCGATCTCGTAGCCGACGGCGTCGGGGGTCAGGGTCAGCTCCCGGACCCGCCCCGCCTCGACGGCGTCGTAGAGCTGGGTCAGGTTGAGCGCCTTGGGGCGCTGGGCCGGACCCTTGACGAACTGGATCACGACCACGAGCGCAAGCAGGATGACGACCCACACGAGGACCGTCTTGACGTGCTGATTCACCGTGGGCCTCCGGTTGGGGGTGCCTTCCCGGACATTCTAAGGCCCGCGGGACTCCCCCCGCCAAACGGGGTCGAAACCGGTCCGGCGCGGGCCGGCGTCAGTCCTCGACGGTGAAGCGGACGTCCGGCAGGTTCCGGAAGGCCTCGCCGTCGTCCAGGCCGTAGCCCACGACCCAGACGTCGGGGATCGCGAAGCCCACGTAGTCGATCGGGACCTGGACCTCGCGCCGTGGTGTCTTGTCCAGCAGCACGACCGAGCGCAGCCGCTTCGGCCGGCGGGCGCGCAGCCGCGCGAACATGTGGTCCATGGTCCAGCCCGAGTCGAGGATGTCCTCGACCACCAGCAGGTCGGCCCCCTCGATCGGGAAGGGGTGGGTGAAGACGAAATCCGCCATCCCCCGCTTATGAGGGTCCTTGTGCGACTCCAGAAAGCCGATGCGGGTCCGGCGCGGGATCGCGCGGACCAGGTCGGCGCCGAAGACGAACGCCCCCTTGAGCACGATCAGGACCGCGATCTCGCCGTCCTCGGGGGTGTCGCGGCCGATCTCCTCGGCCAGATCCAGGACGCGAGCGCGGATCTTCTCGGCGGGGATCAGGATCTCGGGGGAGAGCCGTCTCATGGAGTGTCCTGCGCGGAAGGGGGGCGCGAGAGGATAACCCGGCCGCCCTCCCGACGCGCGACGAGTCCGCGCGGCAGGTGCGCCTCGGTTCCCGGCCCGTCCGCCCGTGCCAGCGCCAGCACCGCGTGCACGTGAGCCGCTTCGCCCGGCTGCTCCGGGTCGAGCGCGGCCAGCGCGCGGCGCACGACGCGGCGGGCAAGCGCGGGTGCGAGCGCGGCCAGCGCCCGCCGGTCGAGCGTCGCCGCATCGGGCCGGCGCGCCGTCACGATCCGCGCCTCCTCGGCGGCGGCGAGCGTGTCGAGCAGTTCCTCGTCGTCGCGCGCCAGCTCGGCCGCGCGCGCGAGGTTCTCGATCGCCGCAGGGCCCAGCGCCTGCTCCAGCGCGGGGAGCGTTCCCAGCCGCAGCCGGTTGCGCGCGGCGTGCGGCTCGCGATTGGAGGCGTCCTCGCGCCAGGCGTGCCCGGCGGCCTCGAGCAGTCGGCGCAACTCGGCGCGCCGCACGCCGAGCAGCGGGCGCCAGAAGGGGGGCGCCCAGCGCGCCATGGCCCGCGCGCCGGCCAGCCCCGCGCCGCGGGCCAGGCGCTGGAGGACCGTCTCCGCCTGGTCGTCGAGCGTGTGGCCCAGAGCGATGCAGACCGCGCCGTGCGCGTCCGCCGCGGCAGCCAGGAAGGAGCGGCGAAGGGAGCGGAGGGCGGCTTCGGAGGGGGGCGCGGTCCGCGGCGCGGGCGCGAGCGGCGGCGCCGGGCCGGGAGGGTCGGTCGGCCCGGGAGGGTCGCTCCCGTCCGGCAGCCCCGCTTCGCCCGCGCGGCAGGGAACGCCCAGCGAGGCAGCGAGCTCTTCGACGAAGCGCCGATCGGCGGCGCTCTCCTCGCCGCGCAGGCCGTGATCGAGCGTCGCGACCGCCAGCGCCCAGCCGCGGCCCGGCGCGAGCGCGGCCAGCAGGTGCAGCAGCGCAACGGAGTCGCCGCCCCCCGACACCGCGACCAGCACGCGCGCCCCGGGCTCCGGTGCCCACGGGCGGGTCAACTCGTGGAGCAGGGACGGCGGGGCGAACGGGATCAGCGATCCGGGCGGCATGGGAGTCCCAGGGGAGACCGAGGGGGAGAGGATAGCGCGCACGGCCCCCGTCCGATCGCGGCGGTCGGGACGGAGAGCCCCCCGAAAGGACATCCGGCGACAAGGAACCCCTCGGATGCACATTCGACGACAGGGAGCCCTTCGAAAGGACATCCGGCGACAGAGAGCCCCCTCGAATGCACATTCGACGACAGGGAACCCCCTTAAGTGCACTCCACTGCACGACGCGGGACATCAGAAGCAGGCGAATCGCGGCGGAGCGGCGTCCTGAGCAGCAGAGGGGAGGCTGTTTCCGCGGGTTTCGCGGCTCCGCCCGCGGGTCGCATCGGCGTCTGTGGGGTCCGGTGTGCACATAGGGGGTGTCTCTTCCGCCGAATGTGCATTCGAGGGGGCTCTCTGTCGCCGGATGTGCGTTCGAGGGGGCTCTCTGTCGCACGCCTTCGTCCGGCCCCGGGTCGCGTGCCCGCGGCGGCAGCGGCGCCCCGCGGACCGGCTCGCGATCCTGGGTGGGAGGCCGACGGCCAGGCGGGGGATTGGTAGCGGTGCCGGGATTTGAACCCGGGACTCCGCGGTTATGAGCCGCGTGCTCTGCCACTGAGCTACACCGCCACGCGGGAAGGCGCGGGATTCTACCCCCAAGCCCCCAGGAGGGGGTAGCCGCGGGTCCCGGCAGCGAACTCGAGTGAGCGTGGCCTCGCGGCGCCCGGATCCGCTCTGCCCGGCGGATAATGCCCGCCCCTACGCGGCGAGGAGCAGGCGATGCACGATCAGGGCGGGAGAACGCGAGCGGCGACGGCCATCCTGGTAGCGACGGCGCTCACGGCGGCGACGGCGCTGCTGGCGGCGGCGGCCGTCCCGACCGGCCCGAGGGCGACCCCGGCACACCTGGAGGACCCGCCCGCGGGTCCGGCCGGCGTCGCGGTCCTGGCCGCGCCGCCCCTAGACCCGGCCCCCACCGCGCCGCCCCGGGACCCGGCCCCCGCCCCGTCGCCCCGGGACCCGGCCCCCGCCTCGCCGGCCCAGGACCCGGCCCCCGCCTCGCCGGCCCAGGACCCGGCCCCCGCCGCGCCGGCGCAGGACCCGGCCCTTCCCGCTCCGCCCCCGGCCGCGTCGCCACCGGCAGGCGTTCCCGATCCGATCCTCGGCGAGTTGGCCGAGGTGATGGCCGGCTCGTACAGCAGCGCCGCGCAGGCGGCGGCCGACCCCCAGAATTTCCGCGATATCCACCTCGTGATGGTTCCGATCTGGGAGGACCGCGCCGACGGGCCTTGGCTCTATGTCGAGCAGGCCGCCGCGACATCGCTCGACAAGCCCTACCGCCAGCGGGTCTACCAGCTCGTCCGTACCGGTCCCGAGACGATCGAGAGCCGGGTCTACACGCTCCCCGACCCGGCGCTGCGGTTCGCCGGCGCGGCGGACGACCCGGGGAAGCTGGCCGGCCTGGCGCCGGATGCGCTGACGCTCCGCTCGGGCTGCGCGGTCGTGCTGAAGAAGGCCGGGCCGGTCTGGACGGGATCGACCACCGGCAAGGAGTGCGGCAGCGACCTGCGCGGCGCGTCCTACGCCACCTCCGAGGTCAGCCTCGACCTCGGAAGACTGGAGAGCTGGGACCGCGGCTTCGACGCCGACGGCAAGCAGGTCTGGGGCGCCGAAAAGGGGCCCTATATTTTCGTCAGGGAGTAGCGCAGGAGGCGCGATGGCGGGCGAGGTGAAATGCAGGACCTGCGGCAAGGGGCCGACCGAGGCCCGGCTCATGATCTGCGCGATGTGTCATAGCCGCTTCTGCGGCGAGCACTCCTACCGCCGCGGCGGAAAGCCGTTCTGCAGCAAGCGCTGCGCCGAGGAGTTCTTCCTGGCCGAAGACCCGGACGCGCCCCCCACCAGCCCGTGGGCGGAGGACGACGAGTCCTGACGGGGCGCGCCCTGCGCGCCCCGCCCCGAAGCAGGCAGCCAGTCCTTCGTGAATGAACCGGGCTAGCGTCCCTCCGGCACGACCGCCATCCGCAGCGCCGCCTCGCCGTCCGCCGCCGAGGCCTGCGCCGCCACGCGCTCGAGCGCGCGCAGCGTCTCGAGCGCGCGCAGCTCGATCCGCACCGCCGGCTCGCTGCTGCGGTCCTCGCCGCCGAAGAGCGCGCCGAACATCCCGCGCGGCGGCGGGAACTCGGCCAGCTCGATCGCCTCGTCCGGCGTCAGCCCGGCGGCGCGCCGCGCCAGCGCCAGCGCCTCGCGGACCCCGCCGAGCTCGTCGACCAGCCCGATCCGCTTGGCGTCGGCGCCGGTCCAGATCCGCCCCTTGGCGATCTCCTGCACCTTGTCGAGCGGCAGCTTGCGCCCCTCCGCGACCTTGCCGGTGAAGTCGGTGTAGACCCGGTCGAGCCAGGCCTGGAAGCGCTGCCACTCCTCGGGGGAGAAGTCCTGGCCCGACGAGAACATCCCGGCGCGATCTCCCTGGCGGACCGCGTCCCAGCTCACGCCGCCCTTCTCCCACAGCGCCGAGGTCAGCATCTTCCCGCCCAGCACGCCGATCGATCCGGTGATCGTGCCCGGCTGGGCGACGATCTTGTCGGCCGCCATCGCGACGAAGTACCCGCCCGAGCCGGCGACGTCCCCCATCGAGACGATCACCGGCTTGCCGGCCTTGCGGGCCAGCACCACCTCGCGCCAGATCGCGTCCGACGCCACGTACGAGCCGCCCGGGCTGTCGACGCGGAACAGGATCGCCTTGACCTTCTCGTCGGCGACGGCCGCGCGGAAGGCCGCGGTCACGGTGTCCGAGCCCATCGTCTGGTCCTGCATCAGCGGGTCGAACGAGCTGCGCCCGCGCGACACGCCCCCGACGCCGTAGATCAGCGCGATCTTCTTGCCGCGATCGTGGGGCCGTCCCGCCGCCTCGAGGTAGGCCGGCAGCCAGACCAGCGACGGCTTGCCGGTCAACTTCGCCTTGAACTTCGCGACGACCTCGTCGCGGTAGCCGAGTCCGTCGACCAGCCGCGCCTTGACCGCCTCGTCGCCCAGGAACGGGCCGCGGTGGATCAGCGCGCGGACCTCCGCCTCGGGCAGCTTGCGCCCCGCCGCGATCCCGGCCACGAGCTGCTCGAACCAGCCGTCGGCGATCGCCTGCATCGCCTCGCGGTGGGGCGGCGTCATCGCGCTCTCGGTGAACAGGTTCATCGCGTTCTTGTACTCGTAGCGGTGGTCCATGCGCGGGACGACGGCGAGCTTCTCGAGCGTCCCCTTGATGAAGGGGCTCCACATCTCGACGCCGATCAGCCCGATGTCGCCCGAGGGCTGGAGCCAGACCTCGTCGAAGGCGGTGGCCAGGTAGTAGCCGCGGTTGCCGGGGCCGAACTCGCCGAAGGTCTCCGCGAACGCGAGGGCCGGCTTACCGGCCTTGCGGAACGCCAGGATCGCGTCGCGCAGCTCCTGCGTCGTCGCCATGCCGTAGTCGCCCGCGCCGATCCGCGCGAACAGGCCGACGACGCGCTTGTCCCCCTCGGCCCGCTCGATCGCCTCGATCACGTCGCGCAGCGGGAGCGAGCCGGAGGAAGCGATCTTCGTCACCGGGTCGTCCGGGAGCTGGGCCACGATGCCGCGCTCGAAGTCGATCTCGAGGATCGTCTGCCCGGGGACGCCGGGCTTGCCGATCCAGACCGCCAGAGCCACGACCAGGGCGCCCGCCGCCACGAGGGCGGCGATCGCGCCGAGCAGGAGCAGGACCTTGCCGGGGCGAATCATCGGGGGGACCTCCTGCCCGCAGGATAACCGGGCCGGGGCGGCGGGCGCGGGGCCGCGGGGCCGGCTCCGCGCCAGCGGTCGGGCCGCCTGGCCGGGCGGCCTTGGCCTGCGCCTCGGGCGGCGGTAGCTTCAACCCGGAGGGCGGCGATGCGGGTTGCTCACGCCACCGGGCCGGCGGGGCGGGCCGGGCTGCCGGGTGCGGCCTTGCTGCTGGGGCTGGTGCTCCTCTCCGGCTGCGCCTCGACGCAGCCGGAGAAGGTCGTCTACTCCGCCGACGAGCTGCGGCGCGAGCTGCGCGAGCGCCTGGGCCCGAAGCGCGCCGAGCACGTCATCGTCCCGTTCGAGATCAGCCGCTCGCTGCAGCAGATGGCGCGCGACGAGACCCTCGGCCAGACCCGGGTCTGGGGCAAGCTCGACCAGATCTCGCTCGTGCTGACCGACCCGGCGGAGCTGGGGCTGGAGTACGACCGCGACCGCACCTACTCCGCGGAGGGCGCGTTCGCCGAGCGGCGCGGCGACTGCCTCTCGCTGACCAACCTCTTCATCGGCTTCGCGCGCTCGCTCGGGATCAGCGCCTACTACGTGGAGGCGCTGCAGAAGGGGGACTTCGGCACGGAAGGGGAGCTGACCGTCGAGTACCGGCACATCTGCGCCGGCTACGGGACCGGCTCGGAGACGATGGTCTACGACTTCGACCGCGTCGGGCCGGGGATCTCGCGCTACCGCGTGCTGACCGACCTGGAGGCGATGGCCCGCTTCTACAACACGCTGGGCTACCAGGAGCTGCGCAAGGAGAACCTGGTCGCCGCGACCGAGCACTTCGAGACCGCCGCGCTGCTCGACCCGGAGTCGGCCTGGGCGGCCAACAACCTGGGCGTCGCCTACGAGCGCCAGGGGCGGACCGAGCTGGCCGCGAACACCTTCCGGCGCGCGATCGACCTCGATCCGGACTACGCCGCGCCCTATGGAAACCTGGCCCGCGTGCGCCAGTCCGAGGGGAACGACGAGGAGGCGGCCCGCCTGATCGCGAAGCGGGCCGAGCTGCGGGCGCGCGACCCGGTGCCGGACTACCGCCGCGGGCTGGCCGAGCTGCCCAACGATCCGCGCCGCGCGATCGAGTCGTTCCGCCGCGCGCTCGACTTGGACCGCGAATTCGTCCAGGCCCGGATCGGCCTGGCGCGGGCCTACCTGGCGCTGGGGGACTACGACGCGGCCGAGCGGCAGGTGCGCCGCGCGCTGCGGCAGTCGCCGCGCAACAAGGAAGCGGAAGCGCTGCTGGCGACGATCGAGAAGTAGACGGGTGGACCGGGATTCCGCCCTGGCACGCTCCGCACGTGCCGCGGCGGTGTCCGAGATCAGTCCGGCGTGGGTCTTCTCCGACCTGCCCCCGGGGCGCTACACCGCGGTCGTCGATGGGGCTCCGCGTACGGTGGTCGCGGTGGCGCCCGGGGGAAGGGCTGTGGCACGACAACAAAACGGCCCTTGGTGCTCCCGGGCCCGGAAGGCCGCGAGAAGGGACGCGGAATGCGATCTTCAGCCTTGGCCCGTGGCGCTTTCCGGACGACCCTCTGCTTGCTTGCTCTCATCGTTCCGTCGACCGGCTTCGCGGAGGAAGCCGCCGGCACGGTGCGGGACGCGGTCCGGGGGGCCGTGCTCCCGGGCGCCACGCTCTTCATCGCTGCGGTTGAGTCCGAGCACGGGGGAAGGCACGGCCTCGCCATGGACGTGGCGCAGAGGCAGTCGACCACCTCGGACGCCGCGGGACGCTTCTCGCTCGCCGTTCCGGCGAACGTGGACGCCCCCCTCGTTCGCGTCGCGCTACCCGGATTCGCCCCCGTCATGGCGCGGGTCGTGCCCGGGCCCGACAACACGATCGAACTGGGCCCCGGTGCCTTCGTGCGCGGGAAACTCCGACTGGTGCCGGCCGGCGCTGCGGCCGAGTTGCCGCGGCGGGTAATGCTTACCGGGCATCCGAAGACAGGCCGGTCGCCTGGACCGTTCGCCGCCGCGGTCCGCAACGACGGGTCCTTCGAGTTCGAGGACGTGCCGATCGGCAGTCCTTACCGGCTCTTCACCCCGCTGGCAGACACGGAGGGTCGCGCGGTGCTGAGCGCCCGGGACGTCAAAGTGGAGAGCCTCGTCGTCGATCTCGGGGACATCGGCCTTGAACGCGGCCGCCCGCTGAGCGGCTGCTTCGTGTTCCCGGAGGGAGCCACGCAGTTCGGCGCGCTGCGCGGGTGGGTGCGTCGGGCTTCCGAGTCCGATACCCGGGAGCTGAAGCTCGACGAGGCGGGATGCTTCGCGACGGACGGCCTGCCGGCGGAGGAGATCCAGGTCCGGTTCCATCTCCCCGGATGGTGGGTGGCCCGGTCCACCAAGGGCTTCGACGTGCGCGAGTGGCCCCCGACCGCCGTCCGGTTCCCGAGCGAGGCGGATCTGACCGGGCTGCGGATCGAGCTCGTGAGGGACGAGACCTCGAGCGAATGACGGGCGCCCCGCCAGCGGGCGCACGATCCATGGCCATTACCGCTGCGGGGCGGACTCCCCGCCTCGCGCGTCGCCGGGCCGCCTCGTCGCGACCGCGGCGAAGACGTCGAAGTAGCGCTGCAGGTCGCTCCCGGTGGACGGCTTCGCTCATCGACGCACCAGGCGATTCACGAAGTCTCCGAACCGGCCGGCCGCCATGCGGCGCAGTTCGTCCAGGGAAACCGGATCCTGCGCGGTCACCGTTCTCATCGCGCTGGAACCGAACCACGAGGACGAGGGTGGGTCGACGGGGCGCTCGCGCGCGTGCGGGAGCGCTCCGGTCCGGGGCGACGCAGGCCGGCCCGCTACTCCTCCACCAGCGTCGTGTAGGCCGCCAGGATCTTCTTCCGCCCCGCGCGCTCGAAGCGGATGTCGAGCGCCAGCGACTTCCCCTGACCCGACGCCGACAGCACCGTGCCCGCGCCGAACTGCGGGTGGACGATCCGCATCCCGGGCCGGAACCCGCCCGCGGCGCGCCCGGCGGGAGCTGCCGCGGGCTCGCGCTCGACGCGGCGCGGGCCGCCGCGGCGCGCGGGGATCCCGGCCGGCCGCGCCCGCGGTTCGGCGGGGGCGTGGCCGTAGCCACGGAACCCCGCCATCGCGTCGTCGTCGCCGAAGCGCGGGCGGAACCCCGCCCCGGCCAGCGCGCCGCCGGCCCCGTCGCCGGTGCGGCGCAGCAGTTCCTCCGGGATCTCGTCGAGGAAGCGCGACGGCAGCGCGAAGGTGAGCTGGCCGAAGACGTGCCGGAACCGGGCGGAAGTCAGCGTCAGCACCTTGCGCGCGCGCGTCAGCGCGACGTACATCAGCCGCCGCTCCTCCTCCAGGCCGTCGGGCTCACCGGCCGAGAAGCTGTGCGGGAAGAGTTCCTCGTTGAGGCCGGCCAGGAAGACCGCGTCGAACTCCAGCCCCTTGGCCGAGTGGACGGTCATCAGCGACGGCCCGCGCTCGCCGGCGACGTCGTCGCTGTCCGAGCGCAGCGAGACGCGGTCGAGGAACCCCGCCATCCCCTCCGGCGCGCCGGCCTCGTCGTGCTCCTCGGCAGCGGAGGTGAGCGCGTCGAGGTTCTCGGCCCGGGAGACGTGGTCCTCGGGGTGGGCCTTCTCCAGGTAGAGCGCGTAGTCGATCGCCTCGATCGTCGAGGTCACCGTGGCCGCGGTCGAGATGTCGCGGGTCAGGTCGGTCAGGTCCCGGATCGTGCCAAGGAAGGCGGTCAGCGCGTTGACGGCGCGGCCGTTCAGCCCGCCCGGCGCCGAGAGCGCGTCGCGCGCGGCGGCGAAGAGCGAGACATTGGCCTCGCGCGCCCGCCGCGCGATCTCGCCCAGCGTCGTCTCGCCCAGGCCCCGCGGCGGGGTCTGCGCGGCGCGCAGGAAGTCCTCGTCCGAGTCCGGGTGCACGAGCAGCCGCAGCCAGGCCAGGACGTCCTTGATCTCCTTGCGCTCGTAGAACCGGAGGCTGCCGACGACGCGGTAGGGGATGTTGCGCGCCATCAGCCGGTCTTCGAAGAGGCGCGAGGTCGCGTTGGTGCGGTACAGCACGCCGACCTGGTCGAGCGGGATCGCGTGCTCGCGCACCAGCTTCAGCATCGCCTCGACCACGAAGTCGGCCTCGGCCCGGTCGTCCTGCGCGGTGTGGAGCTGGAGCTTGGCGCCCTCCGCGTTCTCGGTCCAGAGCGTCTTGTCGTGGCGGTTGGCGTTGTTGCGGATCACCGCCGTCGCGGCCGCCAGGATGTTCCGGGTCGAGCGGTAGTTCTGCTCGAGCTTGACGATCGTCGCGTCCTTGAAGTCGCGCTCGAAGTCCAGGATGTTGCGGATGTCGGCCCCGCGGAAGGCGTAGATCGACTGGTCCTCGTCGCCGACGCAGCAGACGTTGCGGTGGCGCGCGGCCAGCAGCCGGATCAGCGCGTACTGGATCGGGTTGGTGTCCTGGTACTCGTCGACCAGCAGCCAGCGGATCCGCTGGGCGTGGCGGTCGGCGACGTCGGGCCGCGTCCGGAACAG